>JADJZB010000023.1 GCA_016719485.1 Holophagales bacterium | reverse complement strand
CCCGCGCGACCGCGCGAGGTCGTCTGCTACGCGAGCGCCTGGTGCATCGACCGGGTCGACGATCTGGCGGGGCTGAAGATGCATCGAGATCAACGCCGAGGACTTTGCCACCGTCCACCACGGTTCTCGGGCACACCGTCTACCAGCGCTTACAACCGCCAGCCCGTCCTCTTCGCGACAGCGCCAACGATTTGCTTCCACGAGGCGATCGGCGACACGGTCGCCCTCTCGCTCACCCGGGAGTAACGCCGCCCGTCAAGCTCCGTCTCCTCCCGAAGACGCCTCCTCCCCGGCAAGGACGTCGGTTACCTCCGGAAACATGGCGCTGGAGAAGATCGGTGTTCCTCCCGTTCGGCCTCCTCATCGACAAGCGGGCGCTGGCAGGCCTTCTCGGGCGTGAGGTAAGTCTTGGCGCCCGCTGGAACCAGGCGTGGTGGGACCTGGAAGCCGAAGTACCAGGGCGTCACCCCGGCCGGTGGCGGGCGCAATCGAGGCACGTAGGCCGACTCCCCGACCCGTACTGCCAGCACCACATCGCCTCGGGCACTTTCACCGCGCTATTTCTCGCGCACGTGCTCCAGTTCTGTATTACGCACCGCGCTCTCGCGAAGACGGCCGGCTGCACCATACGCCGATCCACACCTGCTCGATCTATGCGGAACAAGGAAGCGGAGCCCGGCTGATCAAGATGCTCGAGATGGGCAGAGCAGGCCGTGGCCCGACGCTTTCTTCCTCGAGGCCGTGACCGGGCAGCGCCAGATGGACGCCACGGGCTGTCCTCGAGTACTAGCGCCGCTCCAGAAGTGGCTCGACGAGCAGACGAAGAACGCCCCCGAAGGTGGTGTGAGGCCGTGACGTGCCGTGAGGATCCCGCTGCCGACCTACGAGTACCTCGCAATAACGCCGAGCTGCTCGAGCAGGCCCGGGCCGGGTCTGCTGCCGCTTCCGCCTGACGGAAGAAGATGACGGAACCCGCCTCTGAAAACGCGGTCCAGGCGGGATCTCCGAAGCCGCGTTCTTCGACGAGACACCATGGGTCCCGCGATCTACTCCATCTCGGAAGGTCGCGGTTCACGACTGTCAGCCGGAATGCCTCCTGGGTATTCCAGCGCCGGCTTTCCGCCCCGGCGAGCCACGCCTGCGAGGCCGTCGTCGTGAAGACGGCCGCAGCCAGGTTTGCGTCGAGGCGACCCTCACCCAGCAGAGAGCGGCGGAGAGACGTCGCCCGCGCCACGGTTGTCAACCATTCCTCGACCCGGCGAGGAAGGGGTAGCCCGGGAGAGACGTAGGGACCGGGAGGCCGGGAGGCCGGGAGGCCGGGAGACGGCAGCTTCACCATCTCGTCGATTTTCTGGCGGGGCCGCGTGGGGCGCGGTGAGCCAGTCTCACGGGTTGGGCCGCCTGTTGCGCTCCGCCGACCGCTTCTGAGTTTGCTGGTGGCCGGGCGGGGGCTCGCGCGAAATCTCGCTTTCGCCTTCGTCAGACACGCGCGGGCCTGATCCCCGCCCGCCTCGCGAACTCGAGCGGGTCCCCGGCGGTGCCTTCGGGGCGGTCGCGAGACGCACCGCCCTCCCGGCGGCCGGCGAGCTTGGAGCTGCAGGGGCCCTTGATGAGGGGTGAAGAAGGGTCTGGTCTACGCCTACACCTTACGGGCAGGCAACTGGAGGTGCCCTGTCCAGCGACGCTCCTCTGTCCAGGAGCTAAAGTAGAAAATCAAGACCTGACCCCCTTCTCGGGCTCGTGCTTTGCCCAACAGGAGTCTTGAGCGGGCGGGAGGGGTGTCCCGCGAGCGCCGTCCGAGCAGCGCCAGCCGCGGGCCCCGCACGGCTCCAAGAGCAGGACCGATGTGCGGGTCGCGCGCGCGGAGGGGGCGCCGTGGGACACCCCTCCTGTCCGCGATTTGTGGGCACGGTGTGATGGCCTCTACCGTCCCGGTCTCCCGGTCCTTCCTCCCGCCTTCCCGGCTCCTATTCCTCCCAGGGGAGGCCGGGCTTGCCGAAGTGGCCGTAGTTCGTCGTCGAGCGGTAAATGGGGCGGCGCAGGTTCAGCCGTTCGCAGATCGCGGCGGACGGAAGTCGAACGACGAGGCGAGCGCCGCGGCGGCCTTCGCGTCTCCTGCGCCGAAGGTCTCCACCCGCCACCGACATCGGCTTTGCTTCCGCCGATCGCGTACGAGACCCGATCTCGGCGCGACGGGCGATGCCCTGCTTCACGACCTGCCGGGCGGCCCAGCGGCAGAAGGAGGCGCCGCTGCGGTCGACCTTCGAGGGATCCGTCTTGCGGGCGCCGCCGCCGTGCCGTGCCGCGCCACCGTGAAGCCGTCGACGATGATCTTCCGGCCTGTCACGCCCGCGTCGGCGGACGGCCCGCCGAGGACGAAGGAGCCTGAGGGATTCTGATGAAATGGATCCTGTCGCGCATCCAGCCGTCGATGTTCCTCGGCGCGAGCTTCGTCGCGACCCAGGTCTCGATCTCTTGCGCGACACGCCCTCCTGGTGCGGCGGTCGAGATGAGGACCGTCTCCACGCGAACCGGTTTGCCTCCTCGTACGCCACTGTCACCCGGGGGACTGTTTTGTCGGGCTTCAGCCACGGCACGTCTCCGGCGCGCCGCGCCTCGGCGAGACCGCGTGAGGCGATGGGCGAGGAGAATCGGGAGAGGAAGCGTGTTCTCGGGTTGTCTCGTCGGTGGCGTACCGAACATGATCTCGGTCGCCCGCGCCGAGGTCCTTCTTCTTCGCGTCGGTTTCGGCTTCACTTGCTTGCACTTCTCATTTCAGCAACAGGAGGTCAGGCGGCACTTGCAGGCAATGCAATCCTCCGCATTCGCGGATTGTCTCTTCAATGCTTCTGCTGGATTGAAAGGATCCCGGCGAGGACGGCTTCGCCCTTGCAGAGGACCTCGCAGACGCGGGCGTTCGGGTCGGGCCTGCCTGATGTCTGCGTCCAGGATCGCGTCGGCAATGAGGTCGCACACCTTGTCAGCGGCCCTCGGTCACGGATTCGGGAGGTCAGCAGGAAGTCGAGGCTCGGTGCTCATTGGCAGCGTCCTTTCGCCTGAAGTCGTCCAGCCTCGATCGCATGGGTCCTGATCGGGAGATCGGGCCTTGGCCTTACCACCGCAGGGACTACGGTCTGGCGGGCGGGTCGCCGAGCCGGTGCTTTCTCCGCCACTTTCATGCCGGCAGCCCAAGCGCAGGGCTGCCAGTTGCTCAAAGAACCGCGCGTCAGGCAGCGCGCGGCGGGACGGTAGCAGAGAGGGTGGACGGAGGAGGGTCGCGGCTGGCTGACGACGTACTTCCGAAGCTTCTCCTGAAACCGGTCTCGCCCCGGGCCCGAGCTTGGCGGGCCCGGCAACCCGTGAGAGACGAAGGGTGGTTCCTGACGCGCACCGTCGCCGCTGGCAGGGGCTGCGGCCTCCACGCCGACGACGGCGGCCGGGCACGAGGATGAAGACGAGGTGCGTCTGGCGGCGGCGCACATCTAGGTGCGCGAACGCGACGGTCTTGAGTCGCAGTCGCCGCGGCCCGATACGAGGACGTCCGTCGGGACCCCTCAGCCCCAGGGTCTGCCGGCCCTCCTCCTCGTCCGGGGGTATCTCGTAGCCGAGCTCCCGGTAAGGCGAGAAGGAGGCCCATGAACTGCCTCACGTTCGCGAGCTAACGGCCCGAAGCGGCGAGCGCGCGGTAGCAGTCGGAGAGCGGCGCGGTTCCGTCCCGGATCAGCCGCTCGTAGTCGATCGACAGGGTTCTCTCCTTCAGGAGCAGTCCGCGTCGCTTGTAGATGCCGGCGCGAATCCTCTCGTCATGGGCGGGGAGCTCACGGTCGAGCCACGCCTTCAGCTCCTCGATGCCCGCAAGAGCCCTCTTGCTGTCGGATTCCCCCATCCCCTCGGGGAGGTTCCACGACCAGCGGTGGCCGCCGGCGCCGTAGAACTCGACCCGGAACCAGGAGCCGAGGCGGCGGGCGGCGATCTCTGCGTCGACGAGCCGGGTGAGCTCGGCGTTCAGCTCCGCGTTCACGGCCTCGGGCTCGTACCCGAACCCCGCCCGCTCGGCCGTGTGGGCCTCGCGGTCCACGAGGCAGGAGACGCGGTGCGTGCGGCCGTGGTAGTCGATGAACCCGAACGTCAGGCGGTAACGCCGGTCCGTCTCTGCCCGGGAGAACTCGCGCAGCGCCCCCGGGTTCGACTTCCAGCTCTCGGGCAGCGTCCCGGGGTCGGGTGCCGGGCCGGGCGCGTCGGTTTCGGCCATCTCGCGGGGTCTTTCGAGAAGGGAGAGCCCGCCCGCCACCAGCCAGGCCATCACGAGGACCGCGAGGCCGCGTGGCGCAGGAGCACCGCCTGGCTCAGGAGAATCGCGCCGAGGGAGATGGCGATGGAGCGGTGCCCGCCCCGGAGCAGGCTTTCCTCGTCCACCTCCCGGGTGATGAAGGCGTTCGCGCGGTAGACGACGAAGACGAGGAGGGCTGCCGTCACGACGGGCACGCTGTACGCAACCATCCCCGCCGCGACGACCGCGAGGTCGAATCGGGCATTCATCGAGCGTCCTCCGAGTGGCTCAAACCTACCACGCAGGGGATTCCCGCTTCCCGGAAACCTCGCGCGCTCCGGCCCGTAGTCGTCTAACGTGCCCAGCTCATGCAAGGAGGAACGATGACCCCGGTTTCCCGCAGCCTCCGGGCCGCCGCAGGCGTCGCCCTGGCCCTCACCCTGACCGCTCCCGCCGCCCGGGCCGCGTCCGGCCCACCGCCGAAAGGCGCCGGGTGGCGCATCCCGACCGCGGTGAAGACGCTTCCGAACGGCCTCACGGTCGTCGTCTCGGACGACCACTCCGCCCCCACGTTCGGCCTCTGCATGGCCTACCGCATCGGCTTCCGCCTCGAGCCGAAGGGGCGGACCGGCTTTGCCCACCTCTTCGAGCACATGATGTTCCAGGGGACGCCGAACGCCCCGAAGGGGAGCTACGACCGCGTCATCGAAGGGGGCGGCGGGATCAACAACGGGTCGACCCGCTACGACTACACGAACTACATCGTCAGCGCCCCGGTCTCGGCGCTCGAGGCGGTCCTCTGGCTCGAGGCCGACCGGATGAAGACGCTCGACTTCCGAGAAGAACCCGCGAACCAGAAGGAGGTCGTCAAGAGGAGATCCGCGTCAACGTCCAGAACAGGCCCTACGGCCTCTTCTTCTGGACCGACGTCGCCGGCACCGCCTTCGACAAGTGGGAGAACGCCCACGACGGGTACGGCTCGTTCGCCGACCTCGACGCGGCCACCCTGCCCGACGTCAAGGCCTTCTTCGAGAGCTACTACGGCCCGGAACAACGCCGTCCTGGCGATCGTCGGAGACGTCAACGCCGACGAGGCCTTCGCGAAGGTCGAGAAGTACTTCGGCGTCGTCCCGGCCCGCCCGGCGCCCCCGAAGCCCGACGTGAGCGAAAAGGCGAACACGAAGGAACGGACCCTCTCGCAGACCGACCCCCTCGCGAACGTCCCGGCCGTCGCCATAGGCTGGAAGATGCCCGCCCGCGGCACGAAGGACGACATCCCCGCAGCCGTCCTGGGAACCTCCTCGCCGGGGCGAGGCCCCACGCCTCTACCAGGGGCTCGTCAAGGGCAGGGAGCTCCTGCTCGGCATCGAGGGGGGAACAACTGGCCTCTCGACGACGCCTTCACGTACGAGGGGCCCACGCTCCTCCCCTCTTCGGCCTCTACAAGCCTGACACCACCGCGAAGGCGGTCGTCGCCGCCATCGACGCCGAGATCGCCGCCATCGCGAAGGGCTCGGTGGGCGCGCTGAGCTCGAGCGGACGAAGACGAAAATGGTCTCCGACCTCTACGGCCAGCTGGAGATGCCCCTCGACCGCTCCGTCGTCCTCTGCCTCGCGCAGCTCTTCGACGGCAACGCCGCGACCGTGAACGACCTCCCCGGAAAGATCGCCGCGGTCACGAGCGCCGACCTCGCCCGCGTCGCCTCCTCCTACCTCACGGCCGCCAACCGGACCGTCGTCGACCGGCGGCCCGCGCCGGCGAAACCGTCCGATGCCGCACCGGCGGGGAAGTGAGGAGAACGCCGTGAAGAAGCAGAACGTCGTCCTCGTCCTCGCCGCCGCCCTCCTCGCCCCCGCCGCCTTCGGCGCCGAGCCGCCGCCGCTCCCGAAGGACTTTCCCGGCTACGGCGCCGGAGGGCATCTCGGACCTCCTCGCCGTCACGCTCAAGGAAGGGACGGCGAAGAAGACCTCGCGCCAGATCGCCGAGGAGCTGGAGAGCCTCGAGGCGACCTCGGCGTCTCGGCGGGCGCCGACGCCATCACCCTGCGCGCCAGCGCCCCCGCGACCGGCACCCCCGTCTCCTCGACCTCCTCGCCGCGGTCGCGCCTCGCCCCGCCTTCCCGCCGGCCGAGGCTGCCCTCGCGAAGGAGAACGCCCTGCAGGAGCTGGAGGCCGCCGAAGCGACTCCTGATTTCCCGCGTCGAAGGCCTCGCGAAGGCCGTGTACGGCAGCCACCCGTACCACGTCGTGACGGCGACCCGCGAGACCATCGCGAAGACGACGTCCGCGATCCTGGGCGCCGAGCACGCGCGCCGCTTTCCGCCCTGACCAGGCGCTCCTCGTCGTCGCGGAGATCTCGACGAATCCGTGGTGAACGCCTCCATCGTCCGCGCCTTCGGGGCGTGGAAGAACACCGGCGCCCTGCTGCCGCCTGTGCCTGCGTCGCCTCCCCGCCCGAGGCCGCGAGTTCTTCTCGTCGACCGTCCTGGATCGGTCCAGTCGACCGTCGTCTCCGGCCGGCCCGGCCCGGCCGTCTCTGATGCCGACTGGTACGACGTCCTCGTCGCGAACACCGTCTACGCTGACGCCTTCGGCAGCCGCCTCGTGAAGAACATCCGCGAGGAGAAGGGCTACACCTATTCCCCCCTCAGGCGATTTCTCTACGCGCCGCGCCGGGAGCCTTCTCCAGATGCAGGCCGACGTCCGTAACGACGTCACCGCGGCGACGCTCCTCGAGGTCTTCTACGAGCCTGACCGGATGGCCGCCACGAAACCGACGGCCGACGAGCCGCGGGGGCGAAGGCTACCAGGGCGGCCTCTACCTCATCCGCAATCAGCTTCCAGGGCGCGGTCGCGGGAACCCTCGCCCGCAACTGTCAACGGCCCTCCGCCCGAGGCTCCTCGCCGACTTCGTGCCGAAGGTGAACGCTGTCACGGCCGAGGGCGTGCAGGCCGCGGGCAGGAAGCACTTCCTCTCGAGCACTCCAGACCGTTGTCGCTGTCGGCGACGCCAAGGAGGTCCGCTCCCAGCTCGAGCTCTACGGGGCGGTGAAGGAGATCAAGCCGTAGCCGGCCTGACGGTTTCACGGCATGCGGGGTCTGATCCGTTCTCCGTGTTGAAACACGGAAGACGGAACTGACCCCGTTTGCCTACCCTTCTTCACGCGAGCCTCTTGCCCATCAGCAGCTCGGAGTACCCGTCGACGACGTAGTCCGGCAGCTCGCCCACCAGCCGGTACCCATGCCTTTCGTAGAGCGCGCGGGCCCGCGTGTTGAACGACGAGACGCACAGGAAGACGTAGCGCGCCTTCGGGTAGCGGGCTTCGGTCGCATCGAGGAGCGCCTTGCCCACGCCGCGCCCGCGTTCCTCTTCCGCCACGGCCACGCTCGCGACGTACGGCGACCCGGCCACGCCGCGCGGGTGAACCGGATGAATCCCGCACGGCGCTCCGCCCCGCCGCGCCACGAGGACGAGGTAGCCGGGGGTCGAGAGCCGCGGGAAGGAGGACGTCGAGCCCGCGCCTCAGGGTGATCCACGGCTCGCTTCGCGGCCATCAGCCGCGCGCACCATTCCTGTTCGTCCGCCGTCGCCTCGCTGATCTCGATCTCGTCCATCGGGCCAGTTTGCGTCGGGGAGCGCGGAGCGCCGCAAATCAGGGAGTGCGGGAGGCGGCCCCGCGGGAAGAACCCTGTCACCTCGCGTGCCGTCTCCTCGAACCGCTCGAGGGGAAAGCAGTGCCCGGCCCCGGGGAGGAGGACGAGCCGCGCGCCGGGGATCGCTTCGACGATCCGGCGTGAGTTCTCCACCGGCACGAGCTGGTCGGCGTCTCCCGTGAGGGCGAGCGTCGGGACGCGGATCTCCCGAGCCGGGGCGTCGCGTCCCAGACCGTCACCGCGGGCCAGTTGCTGCGCGAGGACGCGGGGGCTCACACGGCCTGTGGCCCGACCCACGCCCCGAATCGCGCGAGGTCGCTTCCGGCCAGCTCCTTCGAGACGAGCGCGCCGGCGATGAGCCGGTGCGAGCCGATCCGCGACAGCGCTCCTCCGGCAATCAGCTCTGCCATCACGGAAAGCGACGCCTTCCGGCTCTCCCTCCACCCCGCGAACGTCGCGCCGAGCGCGAGCGCACTCACGTGGCCCGGGTGCCGGAGCGCCAGCTCGAGCGCGATCATCCCGCCCATCGAGATCCCGAAGACGGAGGCGGGCCCGGCCCCGGCGGCTTCCATCACCGCCGCCGCGTCGTCGGCCAGGTCGCCCATCCCGAACGGGCGCAGCGGCGCCGTCGACGCCCTGACCCGCGGTTGTCGAAGACGACGACGCGGAACTCCTGCGCCAGCCGTTCGGGCAGCGGCCCCCACGCCCGCCGAGAAGCTCATCCCTGCATGACGAGCAACGGCGGCGGCGCTGGCGCGCCTGAGCGTCTGGTACGAGAGGGTGGGTTCCGCGATCGGCGAACGGCATCGGACTGCGGCCGGAGGTGCGCCCGCTCGGGCCGGAAGGAGCGGCGGCTCCCGGGAGTGGCGAGGGCATCGTAGACTTTCGCCGATGCCCACCGAGGTGCCGATGAATCGTTCCCGGCGCTCAGTCCTTGCGGGCCCCGCCGTTGCGGCGCGCGCCCTCTCTCCCTCCTCGCCCTCGGCGCCTCGCCGCCCCGGGCCCGCCCCTCGCCGCAGAGGAGACGTTCCGCATCGTCGTCGACTCGTCTCCGACGCGCGTACGCGCACCGCCGCCAACGACACGAGCGGACGGCTTACGCTCATGCCGAGGCTCGACGGAGACGGACTCACGGACGCGAAGGCCTACCGGATCCGCGTGACCGCGGCAGCGGACGATGCGGGGCACGACCTCCTTCCGGAGGAGCCTCGCGACCGCTTCCCTGGGAAGAGAACCCGGCGGGAGAGGGCCTCTGGATCACCTCGCGAACCCGGCCTGCGGCGCCACGGCCGTGACCGTCACGGGCACGGTCGATCTCTGATGCCGAAGCGCGATCCCAGGCGCCCCACCTGACGAAGAAGTCCAGTCGTCTCCGTGCTGTTCGCGCTGAAGGGCGTTCTCCCGTGAAGCGGGCTTGCCGAGGTTCCGCCGCCATGACGTCCTGCCCGGTCCGCGCCGTGCTGGCCCTCGTCCTCGCCGCCGTCGCAGCGTCCACGGCCGCCTGCGGCCTCCCGGAGAAGGCCCGCGCGCTGGTGTCGCCCCGCCCCACGCCAACCGTCGTTCCCACGCCTTCGCCCACACCGCTTCCCGTGCCGCCGCTGAAGATGGAGTTCGTCCGGATCCGCGAGGACCGCGTGCGGGGCAGCGCCGGCACCGCGCTCTGCGAGATCGACATAGAGCTCGTCGGCGCGAAGCGGAGCGAGATCGAAACGGCGCACGTCCTCGTCCGCACCGCCGTCGACGACCTCGGCACGAACCTCGTCCTCGACGGCGCCGAATCGGTGGCGGCACGGCCGCTGAAGGCCGAGGCCCCCGAAGCGCCTGTCGTCCTCCAGGTCCCGCTGAAGCTCGCCGCGCGCACGGCGACCTCCCTGCGCGAGGTCTCGGGCGAGATCGAGCTCTTCGTTCCGGGCGGCGATCCGGCGGCCGCCGCGAGCGACTCGCGGTACCTGCGCCGCTACCGCTTCGTCCTGAAGGACGTACCGCTTCCGTAACGCCCCGGAAGGCGTAAGCGGCGCCGGCCCCGACCCGGAATCCGAAACCGTTCGCCCGGCGGAATAGGGGGCGTGAACCGAAACGCCGTTCTCGCCGTCTCCGTGCTCCTCGTCGCCGGCTCCCTCGCCGCCGGCCCCGCCGCGGCCGAGGACCGCTTCCGCCTCGAGCTCGAAGGGGGGCGCCGCCTGGCAGCTCCGCAACGACTTCGCCGTCCCGGGAGACACCGGCACCCGCATCTCCCTCGACGAGGCGACCGAGGCCCCTTCGCCGCTTTCCGCGGCACGCTCTGGGCCGACATTTCCCGGACGCAGTTCCATCCGTCTCCTCGCGGCGCCCCTGAGGACCACGGCGTCGCTCACTCCCGACACTCCCGTCGACTTCAACGGAACCACGTTCCCCGGCGGCCAGCCGCTCGACGTCACCTACGTCTTCAACTCCTACCGCCTCTCCTGGGTCTACCGCTTCAAGACCTCCGGTCCCGTCTCCTTCCGCGCGGGCCTCACCGGAAAGGTCCGCGACGCCAAGATCGAGCTGACCGGCTCGGGCCTTCGGAGCGCGAAGACGAACACCGGTTTCGTGCCGCTCCTCTACGGCGGCGTCCGCTGGCAGATGACCGACGCCCTCGCGCTCGACCTCGACGTCGACGCCGCCGCGGCCAGCCAGGGCCGCGCGGAAGACGTCGCCCTCCGCCTCGAGGCGAAGGTCTCCCCGAAGGTCGACCTCTTCGTCGGCGCGCGCACCCTCGAAGGGGGCGCCGACAACGACGAGGTCTACAGCTTCGCCTGGTTCACGTACGCGGTCGGAGGCGTGGCGATCCGGTTCTGAAGACCCCGGAAAGGCTTACAATCCCAGGTGCCGCCGGAGCCGCCGACACCCTCTCCGGCAGCCTTGTCCGCCGCGGTCGCCGATGGTCTCGCCGGCTCCCCTCGGCTCCCGGGCGAACAGGCCCTCCCACCGGCCGAGCCGGACACCTCGGGAGGTGCATCGTGAAACGTAACCATTTCCGTTCGTTCGCCATCCTCGTCGGGCTGCTTCTCTGCGGAGGCGCCTGCTACGGCGTGCTGCATCTCTGGGAGCAGCCGGCCGACGCCTACTGGACCGCCGCGGCCGTGTCGCCGACTCTCGCCACGGTCTCCGACCGCGTCGAGGTCTTCGTCGCCAACGAGCCGATCCTGAAGGCGGCGGGGGAGGGCAGGCTCGTCCTCAAGCAGAAGACGGCCGACGTGCCCGTCGTCGCAGACGACCTCGTCGCCCGCGTGAACAACTACGAACGGGCCCGCCTCGCGCGAATCCCGACGATGCTCGGCCTCGCCGCCGCCGCCGGGGGCGGGCTCGTCCTCTTCCTCATCGGCCTCTTCGCGCCTCTCATCGGCGCTCTCGTCCCGCCCGAGATCATCGACCTCCACCTTCCGGGCTGAGGCGCGCCGAACCGCGCCGAAGAGCCCGCCCAGGGTCTCCGTTCCGAATCCCTTATCCTCGCCGTGCCTGCGACGGCAGGCCGGCGGGGACGGGGGATGGCTTCGATGACGACAGGGACGCCGCGCAAGCACTTCTCGATGATTCGCGAGTTCCACCTGGCGGACTGGTTCACGCTCGCGAACGCCGTCTGCGGCGTCGGGGCTCTCTTTTCCACGATGACCTACCTGGAAACGAAGGACGTCCGGCACGTCTATTGGGCCAGCGCGCTCGTCTTCGCCGGGCTCGTCTTCGACGTCCTCGACGGCCGCATCGCCCGCTGGCGGCAGAAGTCGTCGCCGCTGGGCCAGGAGCTCGACTCGCTCGCCGACGTCATCTCCTTCGGCGTCGCCCCCGCCATCCTCGCGTACGGCTGCGGCATGCAGGGCCTGTACGACCGCGTCGTCCTGGTCTGCTTCGTCGCCTGCGGCGTCTCACGCCTCGCCCGGTACAACGTCACCGCCGAGGCCCTGTCCGAGGGAACGGGCAAGGTGAAGTACTTCGAGGGGACGCCGATCCCCACATCCATCCTCCTCGTCCTGCTCCTGGCGTTCGCGGCGAGGTCCGGCGCCGTGGGGCAGGACCTCTGGTTCGGCGTCGTCCAGCCGGGCGGCTTCGACCTTCATCCCCTGGTCCTCGTTTTCGCAATCTCGGGCTCGCTGATGATCAGCCGGATCCGCATTCCCAAGCCGTGACGCGGGCCTCCGCGGCCGCCGATCGCCTGGAGCTCGAGCGGCTCCGCGTCCTCGTCGAGGCGTCGAAGCTGATCAACTCCTCGATCGAGCCGACGGTCCTCTTCTCCACGATCGTGACGCTCGCCAGGGAGAAACTCGGCGTCGAGCGGGGGACGCTCTTCTTCGTCGACGAGGCGAGGCAGGAGATATGGGCCCGGATCCCGATGGAGGGCGACGTCTCGGAGATCCGTCTTCCGATGGGAAAGGGGATCGCCGGGACCGTCGCGGCGACCGGAGAGACGGTCGTCGTGGACGACGCATGGGCGGACCCGCGGTTCGACGCGTCGGTGGACCGCCGGTCGGGCTTCCGGACGCGGTCGATCCTCTGCGTTCCGATCCGGAACCGCGGCGGGCGCATCGTCGGCGTCCTCCAGCTCCTGAACAAGCGGGAGGGCGGGTTCGGCGCGTCGGACCTCGAGTTCCTCGAGCTCGTCTCCGGGCACGTCGCCATCGGGATGGAGAACGCCACGCTCCACCTGAGCCTCCTCGAGAAGGACCGGATGCAGCGGGAGCTCGCGCTCGGGCAGGAGATCCAGAAGCGCCTCCTGCCGGAGCCGCCGCGGGGGATTCCCGGGACGGAGATCGCCGCGACGAGCGTGGCCTGCTTCGAGGTGAGCGGCGACTCGTACGACTTTCTCGAGCTTCCGTCCGGCGACCTCGGCCTCTCCATCGCCGACGTCTCGGGAAAGGGCGTCGCGGCGGCCCTCGTGATGTCGAGCCTGCAGGCGGCGCTGCGGGTGGCCGCGCCGCTGGACGAGAGCCCCGTCCGGCTGACGGCGCGCCTCGACAAGCTGATTCACGAGCTGGCGGGGGGGCAGGAAGTACGTCACTTTCTTCTTCGGCTGCTACACGCCGGCGACGGGCCGCCTGCGCTACGTCAACGCGGGGCACAACCCGCCGCTGATGGTGTGCGGCGGCCAGGTGACGCCCCTCGGGAGCACGGGTGTGCCTGTAGGACTTCTCCCGAACGGGGTGTGGAAGGAGGCGGAGGCGGTCCTGGCGCCGGGAGCTTCGATCGTCTTCTACACGGACGGCCTCACCGAGGCCACCGCGCCGGACGACGAGGAGTTCGGGGGCGAGCGCCTCTCGGCTCTCGCGACGTCACTCGCGGGGCGGCCGGCCTCCGAGGTGACGGCTGGCATCCTCGCCGGCGTCACCGCGTTCGAGGCCGGTTCGCGTCCGGCCGACGACAAGACGCTGGTGGTGTTGCGCCGCGAAGCCTGAGGCGAGGCGCCGGCCGGGGCAGAAGACCGGGGGCGGCCGGCCGCGGCGATATGATTCCGGCGGAAAGCGAGAAGACCGGCCGGACGGACGCGGCATCCTGGAGCCGGAAACCGTCGGCTCGCGGGGGGAGGGCTCGATGGACAGGCCCACCACCGATGAGGGAGAGAAGGGCGCGGAGAGTCGCGACGCGACGCCGATCGGAGGGATCCTCGGCGACCTGATCGCGGCGAAGGCCGATCTCGAAGCGCGCAACGAGGCGCTGCAGCTCGTGAACGAGCTCACCTTGCGGCTCCAGAGGCGGCTCGACGTGGAGGCGATCGCAGCCGAGACCGTGGAGGTGCTGGCCCGCCACAGCCAGGCACCGCTCGTAGCCTTCTACCTCCTCGAAGGGAACGAGGGGCCCCTGCGGATGGTGAAGGGGCACGGGTTCAACGAGCGGGAGATGCAGCTGGGAGCCGTGCTGCCGCTGCTGGGGAGCGCGAGCGGGCTCGCGGTGCGGGAACGACGGATCGTGACGGTGCGGCAGGGGGCCATCGACGAGGGCCATGCCCACCCGGTGGTGACGGCGCTCGCGGAACGGGGCCTCTCGACCGGTCTCTGCATCCCCCTCCTCCGCGGGGACTCGCCTCTCGGCACCGTGAACCTCATCTTCCCGGATCACCGCGAGCTCCGCCCGCTGGAGGTCGACACGTTCCACGGAATCGCCCGCGCCGTCTCCCTCGCTCTCGCAAACGCCCTTCTCGTCGCCGATCTCGAGCACCTCGCCTTCCACGACCTGCTCACCGGGCTCCCGAACCGGGCCGGGCTCCACAGGCGGTTCACACGCCTCGCCCAGCACGGCGGAGGGAGCCCTCAGGTCGGGCTCATCCTGCTCGACCTCGACCGCTTTCGCGAGATCAACGACACGCTCGGACACACCGTGGGAGACGAGCTGCTCGTCCAGGTCGTCTCGCGCCTCGTGTGCGGCACCGACGGCCGACGGGACGGCGTCTTCCGCCTGGGGGGCGACGAGTTCGGCATCGTGGTCCCGGGGGCCGGGAGCCTGGCCGAGATCGACGCCGAGGCGCGCCGCATCCTCGGTGCCCTGTCGCAGCCTCTCCGGGTGGGCGGCATGGGGCTCGAGATCGGTGCGAGCGCCGGCGTCGCGCTTTCCCCCGGGCAGGATTGCGACAGCCACGAGCTCCTGCGCTGCGCGGACGTGGCGCTCCACAGGGCCAAGAGGACCCCCGGGAGCGTGGCCTGCTATGCACGCGAGCTGGACGAGCACACGCCGGAGCGTCTCGCCATGCTGTCGGAACTGGGAAGAGCGATCCGGGAGGGGGAGCTCGTCCTTCACTTTCAGCCGAAGGTGGCGCTGCAGTACGGCTTCATCGAAGGGTTCGAAGCGCTCGTGAGGTGGCGGCACCCGCGGCTGGGGCTCCTCGCCCCGGGGCGGTTCGTGCCGTTCGCCGAGGCGACGGACGTGATGCGGCCTCTGACGAGCTGGGTGGTGAGGAGCGCCCTCGAGCAGCTGACGCGCTGGAACCGGCAGCTGCCGCGCCTGACGATGGCGATCAACCTCTCCATGCGGAACCTCCTCGACCGGAGCTGCCCCGACGCGCTCGCGGAAATCGTGCGGGAAGTGGGCGTCGACCCGGGCGTCGTGGAGTTCGAGCTGACCGAGACGGCGATCATGGCCGACCCGGAGACGGCGATGACGGCCCTCGACCGCATCACGGCGTCGGGTTCGCGCCTCGCCATCGACGACTTCGGCACCGGGTACTCCTCGCTCTCCTACCTCAAGCGCCTGCCGGTGGACGTCCTCAAGATCGACCGCTCCTTCATCGCCGACATGACGTCCGGGTCGCGGAGCCGCGCGATCGTCCAGTCGACCGTGCAGCTCGCGCACAGTCTCGACCTCGGCGTCGTGGCGGAGGGAATCGAGGAGCGCGAGAGCGCACGCGCGCTCCGCGAGATGAAGTGCGACCTCGCGCAGGGCTTCTACTTTGCCCAGCCAGAGCCCGCGGAGATCGCTGGCCGCCACGTCGCGTCGGGGGGGTGCCTGGACGTGCCGGTGTAGGGAGCGCCGGCCCGGGTCAGTGCTTGCGGACCATCCTCAGGATCTTCACGTTGATGACGGCGAACCGGAAGAGCTGCCAGAAGACGTTCGTCCGCATCCTCTTCGTGAACGCGGTCGGGACGGGCGGGTAATAGGTCTGCCCGAAGGGGGTCCTCGAATCGGCGGGGGGCTTCGTCGCGCTCATTCCGGCACCATCGCCCAGAGGGGGTTCGCCTTGGCCTTGTAGAGGAATCCGAAGTGGAGGAGGTGCTTGATCCAGTGGCCGGCGAGGCCGATCTCGCCGAAGGTCCAGCCGAGGTCGCGCCCGGTGTCGGGGTACTTCCTGAAGTCGGGGACGATGGGGAAGAGCGTCATCGAGACGGCCGTTCCGCGGAAGAGGCCGGCGCCGGCCGAGGCGATGCAGGCCGCACCCATGTGGGCGAGCGACGCCTGGCGTGTGGGGGCCGTGGCCTTCCCCTTGATCATGTCGACGATGTTGAGGGCGACCTCGCGGGCCATGACCCCCGTCGGCATTCCGGTTCGGGGCGGCGTGGGAAAGATGGGCGTGCCCCTCGGGCTCGTCATCGGCTTCGAGATGGCGTGCGGCGGCGCGAAGGCGATGCCGACGGCGAAGACGTTCGGGTGCTTCGGAGACTGGTAGGTCCGGGGCCAGTCGTCGGGGGACCACTCTTCGTACGGCTTCTTCGCATAGTCGCCGTCGACGAGCATGAAGCCGCTCGGGGCGAAGACCGACGGTGTGATGTCGGCGCCGGCCCTGTCGAAGGCCTGCAGGCCGACACCGGAGAACGGAGGCAGGAGCATGGCGAAGTCGAACTTCAGCGAGCGCTCGTCGCCGTCGAGCGTCTCGTACGAGGCCTCGCCCGGGGCGACCTCCTTCACCGCGGCGCGGGTGATCCACTCGATGCCGCGCTCGGTGTAGAGCGACTCGGTGAAGACGCGGCTGTGCGTGACGTAGCCGCCGCGTTTGAGGAACATGCCGCCCATCCCGAAGTCGCCCAGCTCGTGCTCGTTCGAGATCCAGACGACCCGGGCCTTGTCGCGCACGCCGCGCCGGCGCAGCTCGAACTCGACGTTGAAGATGTACTCGAACGCGGCCCCCTGGCAGGTGCAGTTGCCGTGGCCGGTGCCGACGAGGAGCGTCTGCTTCTCCCCCGCCTTCATCCGGGCGACCGATTCGTCGAACGCCTTCGACGCGTGCGCGGCGTGGTCGAAGGTGCAGACGGAAACGCTGTTCTTCTGCGGCCCGAGGCCGGGCGTGGCGTCGAAGTTGAGCTTCGGGCCCGTGGCGTTGACGAGCCAGTCGTAGGGGACCCGCTCCTCCTGGCCCGCCTTCCCGGGCTCGGTGAGCGCGACCTTCACGTAAGGCTTCCCGACGTCGCCGTCCCCTTCCGGGTGGACGCTCACGGCCTTGCCCTGCACGAAGGCGATCCCGGCCTTCTCGTACACGGGCCGCAGCGGGAAGGTGACCTGCTCGGGCGTCATCACCCCCACGCCGACCCAGATGTTCGAGGGAATCCAGTTCCACCTGCTGTTGGGAGAGACGACGACGACCTCGTGGTCGCGGCCGAGCTTGCGCCGGGCGTGCAGAGCCGCCGTCTGCCCCGCGATGCCGGCCCCGAGAATGACGAGTCGGGCCATGCGCTCTCCCTCCTTCGCCCGAGCATATCGCCGCGAGCGGGTGCGTGATATCGCCACTTCGTAGAAAGACGCCATGACAGCGTCCGTCCGGGAACCCGACCGTTGCCCGGTCCGAAGCCGGGGAGCGGCCGGACGAGAGCAGCGTCGATCTCGCAACCCGCCGGCTGTCCCATACTCCGCCGGCAGTGCCGAAACCCGCGTTCGTCGCCGTCGTCGCCGAAAAACCGTCCGTCGCCCGGGACGTGGCGGCCGTGCTCGGAGCGACGAAGCGGGGGGAGGGGTGCCTCGTGGGGGCGGAGCACGTCGTGACCTGGGCCATCGGCCACCTCGTCGCGCTGGCCGAGCCGGGGCAGATGCGTCCCGAGTGGCAGAGCTGGAGGCGCGACCGGCTGCCGATCCTCCCCGAGGTCTGGCCCCTCGTCGTCCAGGACCGGGTGAAGGACCAGTTCGAGGCGGTGAAGAAGGTGCTCGCCGACCCGCGCGTGACGGAGGTCGTCTGCGCGACGGACGCCGGGCGCGAAGGGGAGCTGATCTTCCGCCAGCTCTACGAGGCCGCCGGCTGCACCAAGCCGGTGAAGCGGCTCTGGATCTCGTCCCTGACGCCCGAGGCGATTCGCGACGGCTTCGCGAGACTGAGGCCCGCGAAGGAGTACGACCGGCTCGCCGACGCGGCGCGCGGCCGGAGCCGGGCCGACTGGCTCGTCGGGATGAACTTCTCCCGCGCGTTCACTCTCGCCACCGACGAGAAGCTCTCCGTGGGGAGGGTCCAGACGCCGACGCTCGCGATGCTCGTCGAGAGGGAGCTGGCGATCCGCGTCTTCGTCCCCGAGGAGTACCTCGAGGTCGTCGCGACGTTCGAAGGGGAGACGGGGAGGTACAAGGGAACCTGGTTCGACCCGGCGAAGAAGGAGGACGGCGGCAGGCGCCTTCCGAAGGACGGGGTCGCCGCTGCCACGATCGTCGCGCGCGTGAAGACGGGCGAGGCGGCGATCGAGTCGGTCGAATCGAAGACGCGTCGCAGCCCCCGCCGCCGCTCCTCTTCGATCTCACGGAGCTGCAGCGGCACGCGAACCGCCTCCTCGGCTGGAGCGCGAAGAAGACGCTCGAGGTGGCGCAGCGGCTCTACGAGGAGAAGAAGGCGATCACCTACCCGCGCACCGACAGCCGCCACCTCTCGCGCGACGTGGCCGCCACGCTGCCGCGGGTGATCCACGCCCTGGAGCCGGCCTGGGGAAAGCTCTTCGCGAAGGGGACCGGCGAGACGCCTCTCGGCGCGCGATACGTGGACGACGCGAAGGTGAGCGACCACCACGCTCTCGTCCCGACCCCGACGGTCCCGCGGGACCTCGACCGGGAGGAACAGGCGCTCTACGACCTCGTGGTCCGGCGGCTCCTCGCGGCGTGGCACGGGGAGCACGTCGCAGCGACGACGACCGTCGTGACGGCCGTCGGAAGCGGAGAGCCGGTGCCCGGCCGCGTCGTCGACCGCTTCCGCTCGAGCGGGACGATGGTCGTGGAGACGGGGTGGAAGGCGGTGGAACCCGAGCCCGCGTCGCGCAAGAAGGACGACGACGGCGAAGAGGCCGACCTGCCGCCGGGCCTCGCCCGGGGACAGCGGGAAGAGGTGGTCGACGTCGCGAGCGTGGAGCGGAAGACGCGCCCGCCGAAGCGATTCACCGACGCGACGCTCCTGACCGCCATGGAAACGGCCGGGAGGACGCTGGACGAAAAGGAACTCGCCGACGCGATGAGGGAGAACGGCCTCGGGACGCCCGCCACGCGGGCGGAGATCCTCGAGACTCTCCTGACGCGCGGCTACGCGGAGCGAACCGGGAAGGCCTTCTCGGCGACCGGGAAAGGGATCCGCCTCATCGCCCTGGTTCCGGAGTCGGTGAAGAGCCCTGCCCTGACCGGACGCTGGGAGGCCGAGCTCGCCCGCCTGCAGAAGGGCGAAGGGCGTCTCGAGACCTTCATGAAGGGGATCGAGGAGTACGTGACGGAGGTCGTGGGCGACGCGTTCCGGCACGCGCCCGGGCTCGAGGCCGTGCCACCCGGGAGTCGCGGGAGTCGTGCCACCGGGAGTGGTGCCAGGCGTGAAACCGTGTATTACGCCAGTAATACACGGTTTCACGCCTGGCACCGGATCGGGGGCAACGGGGTCATCGGGGGCTTTGGGGGCGTCGGGAGGTTCGGGTCCGCCGGGGGCGCGGACGGGGGCTGCGAGCGCCGGGGAGCGTCCGGCCTCCGTGGGCCCTGCGCTCCGGCCTCCGCGGGGTCCGGTGTCTCCGGAGCGGCTTGGCGAGCTCCTGAAAGGGGTGTTCGGGCACGACGCGTTCCGGCCGCACCAGGAGGCGGTCTGCCAGGCCGTCGTCGAGGGGCGCGACGCGCTGCTGGTGATGCCGACGGGGGCGGGGAAGTCGCTCTGCTACCAGCTGCCGGGGCTGGCGAGGGGCGGGACGACGCTCGTCGTCTCCCCTCTCATCGCGCTCATGGAAGACCAGGTGGCGAAGATGCAGGCGCTCGGTCTCGCCGCCGAGCGGATCCACTCGGGGCGCGACCGTGCCGCCTCGCGCCAGGTCTGCCTCGACTACCTCGCGGGGAAGCTCGACTTCCTCTTCATCGCTCCCGAGCGGCTGGCGGTGCCGGGTTTCCCGGAGATGCTCGCCAAGCGCACCCCCGCGCTCGTGGCCGTCGACGAAGCCCACTGCATTTCGCACTGGGGGCACGATTTCCGGCCCGACTACCGGCTCCTCGGCGCGCGGCTCCCGCTGCTGCGTCCCGCGCCGGTCATCGCGCTGACGGCGACGGCGACACCGCGGGTTCAGGACGACGTGCGGGCCCAGCTCGGCCTCGTGAACGCGGGGCGCTTCATCCACGGCTTCCGCCGGACGAACCTCGCGGTGGAGGTGGCCGAGGTGCCGCCGAGCCGCCGAGGCGAGCTGGTGAAAGAGATCCTCGCGGCGGACGCGCGGCGTCCCGCCATCGTCTACACGCCGACGCGGAAGGAGGCGACGGCTCTCGCGGGGGAGCTGAAGCGCGCTCTGCGCGCGGTGGCCTACCACGCGGGGATGACCGCCCGGGACCGCGACGACGTGCAGGCCAGGTTCCTCGAGGGCCGGGCGGACGTCATCGTCGCGACGATCGCGTTCGGCATGGGGATCGACAAGCCCAACGTGCGGACGGTGATCCACACGGGGCTGCCGGGGAGCGTCGAGGGCTACTACCAGGAGATCGGGCGCGCGGGGCGCGACGGCCTCCCGTCGCGGGCCGTTCTCCTGCACTCGTACGGCGACATCCGGACGCACGAGTTCTTCCTCGGGCGCGACTACCCCGAGACGCCCGTCGTCGAGGAGATCTTCCGCGCGCTGAAGGGCGAGCCGGTGCCGACGGAAGGGCTCCAGCAGCTCGTCTCCCTCGACGCCGACGTGTTCCAGAAGGCGCTCGAGAAGCTCTGGACCTTCGGCGGCGCCGTCATCACCCCCGAGGGGGACGTGTCGCGCGGGAAGGAGGGCTGGCAGCGCGCCTACGAAGAGCAGCGCGAGCACCGGAAGACGCAGCTCGTCCTGATGCGCCGCTTCGCCGACGGGCCGATCTGCCGGATGCTCCAGCTCGTACGGCACTTCGGCGACGAGGAGGACGACGGCGCCCCGTGCGGGCAGTGCGACGTCTGTGCTCCCGCCGACGGAATCGCCACGGCGACGCGCAGGACGAGCCCGATGGAGGAGGCCGCGCTGCGCCGCGCCCTCGAGCTGCTCCGCCAGCGCGACGGCCAGACCACCGGGCAGCTCCACACGGAGGTCGCGAGGCAGTTCCCGGCGGTAGACCGCAGGGCGTTCGAAGAGCTCCTCGGCGGCCTCGTGCGCGCGGCGCTCGCGCGGATCGAGGACGACGAGTTCGAGAAGGACGGGCGGATCATCCGCTTCCGGCGCGTCTTCCTCACGGGAGACGGGAGCCGCCCCGGGGCGGCGATCGACGCCCGCGTGGCCGTTCCGCCGACCACCGCCGCGAGAAAGAAGCACGGAAAGGCCGCGATCCCGAAGAGGGCGGCCCTGCCGAAGCCCGCCGCGAAGGCGGCGGCCGCCACGCGGGGAGGCCGGGCGAAGGGAAAGGCGAAGGCGGGACCCGAGGCGCCGGGAGCCCTCCCCGCGCTCGTCGACGCGCTCCGCCGATGGCGCCTCGAGGAGGCGAAGAAGCACCGCCTGCCCGCCTTCCGGGTCATGACCGACCTGACCCTCCTCGACATCGCGACGCGCAAGCCGTGCACCGAAGCCGAGCTTGCGGCCGTCGGCGGCATCGGCCCGTCGCGCATGGAGCGCTACGGCGAGCGGATCCTCGAGATCGTCCGGTCCGGCCGGTAGGGCCTGTCGGCGCGTCCGTCCACGGGTTCGCGGGAACGCAACGTCCCGGCGGTAGGATCGGGCCGAGACGCGGCGGCGCCGAGGCGCCCCGACACCCGAACCGATGGGAGGACCAGATGAGCGTGAAGAAGATCCTGTTTCTCGTCGGCGATTTCGTGGAGGACTACGAGGTCATGGTCCCGTTCCAGGCGCTCCAGATGGTGGGCCACACCGTCCACGCCGTCTGCCCGGGGAAGAGCGCGGGCGAGAAGGTGAAGACCGCCGTCCACGACTTCGAGGGGGACCAGACCTACTCCGAGAAGCCGGGGCACCTCTTCGCCCTGAACGCCTCGTTCGACGACGTGAAGGCCGCCGACTACGACGCCCTCCTCGTCCCGGGCGGGCGCGCCCCCGAGTACATCCGCCTGAACGAGAAAGTGATCGAGATCGTCCGCCACTTCTCCGCGGCCAAGAAGCCGATCGCCTCGATCTGCCACGGCGCGCAGCTCCTCGCGGCCGCCGGCGTCCTCGGCGGGCGCGAGTGCAGCGCCTACCCGGCGTGCGGCCCCGACGTGACGCGCGCGGACGGGACCTACATGAGCATCCCGGTCGACGCCGCGCACGTCGACGGGAACCTCGTCACCGCTCCCGCCTGGCCCGCTCACCCGGCCTGGCTCGCGGCGTTCCTGAAGGTTCTCGGGACGAAGATCGAGCCCTGACCCAGGCCCGGAGTCCGGGGTCGTCGGAGCCCGGTGCCAGGCGTGCAATCGTGTATTGTGGAACACAATACACGATTGCACGCCTGGCACCTCCCCCCGCGCGGCGGCCCGGGTGCTCCTCTGCGATCATCCGGCGTGAACTTCGAAACCTGGTTCCAGGAAAAGCACCCCGGCATCCCTCCCCGCTCCGCCGCCGCCGTCCTCGCCCTCGGGGCCGAGGGAGGCACCGTCCCGTTCATCGCGCGCTACCGTAAAGAGGCCACGGGGGGCCTCGACGAGGTGGCGGTGCTGGCCGTCCTCGAGGCGAAGGAAACGTGGGACGAGGTCGTCAAGCGCCAGACGTTCGTCGTCTCAGAGATCGAGGCCCAGGGAAAGCTGACCCCCGAGCTGAAGGCGCGGCTGCTCGCGACGTTCGACCTGCCGACCCTCGAAGACCTCTACCTCCCCTACAAGAAGAAGCGGAAGACGAAGGCCGTGATCGCCCGCGAGGCGGGGCTTCAACCGCTGGCCGACTGGCTCTGGGAGGTCGGGCACGGCGGCGCGACGACCGAGGCGCCCGAGGCGAAGGCCGCGGCCTTCCTCAACCCCGAGGCCGGGTTCGCCGAAGTCCCCGCGACGCTCCAGGGGGCCGTCGAGATCGTGATCGAGCGCCTCTCGGAGACGGAGGAGCTCCGGCAGCACGTCCGCCGCGAGGCGTTCGAGCGCGGCGGCCTCTCTTCGGGGAAGGGCGAGGAGCCGAAGGCGGCGAGCAAGTACGAGATGTACTTCGACTTCCGGGACTCCGTCGCCTCGCTGATGAAGCCGGAGTCGTCGCACCGCTACCTCGCGATGCGTCGCGGCTGGCTCGAGAAGGAGCTGACGCTCTCGCTGGGCGACGCGCCGAAGCACCCCGGCTTCGAGGAACGGCTGCTCGCCCAGTTCGAGCGGGCGGCGGGCGCGGGGAACGCGACGCCGGCGCAGCCGTTCCTGAAGAAGGCGGCGCGCTTCGCGCTGAAGGCGCACGTCCTGCTCTCGATCGAGGCGGAGGTCCACAAGGCGCTGAAGGACGTGGCCGACGAGGCGGCGATCCACGTCTTCGCCGAGAACGTGCGGAAGGTCCTCCTCGCGGCGCCGTTCGGTCCGAAGGCGGTCCTCGGTGTCGATCCGGGGCTTCGCACCGGCTGCAAGCTGGCCGTCGTCGACGGCTCGGGGAAGTACGTCGCGTCGACGGTGATCCACCTGCAGGGGGACGACGCGCGCGATCGGGCGCGTCGGACGCTCGTGGAGAGCGTGAAGACGGCCGCGATCCGCTGCGTGGCGGTGGGGAACGGGACGGGCGGGCGCGAGGCGGAGGCGTTCGTCCGCGAGGCGCTCCGCGAGGCGGGGCTCGACGTGCCGGTCGTCCTCGTGAACGAGTCGGGGGCGTCGATCTACAGCGCGAGCGAGACGGCGCGCGAGGAGTTCCCCGACCTCGACCTGACGATCCGCGGCGCGATCTCGATCGCGCGGCGGCTGCAGGACCCGCTCGCCGAGCTGGTGAAGGTCGACCCGAAGTCGATCGGCGTCGGGCAGTACCAGCACGACGTCTCTCCCCACGCCCTGAAGAAGCGGCTCGACACCGTCGTCGACTCGGCCGTGAACCAGGTCGGCGTGAACCTCAACACCGCTTCGCCGCACCTCCTCGCGCACGTCTCGGGGATCGGACCGGCGCTCGGGAAGGCGATCGTGGCGCGGCGCGAGACGAACGGGCTCTTCTCCTCGCGGCCCGAGCTGCTGGAGGTGCCGCGCTTCTCGAAGAAGACCTTCGAGCAGGCGGCGGGGTTCCTCCGGATCGCGGGGGGGGAGAACCCGCTGGACAACACCGGGGTCCACCCGGAGCGATACGAGGCGCTCGAGACTTTTGCCGCGGGGCTCGGGAAGACGCTGAGCGACCTCGTCGGCCCCGGCGTGGCGCTCGTGAAAGGGTCGAAGGAGCTTCGCGAGTCGCTCGGCGCCTTCACGTTCGAGGATGTCGTCAAGGAGCTGGAGAAGCCGGGCCGCGACCCGCGCGAGGGCTTCGTCCCGTTCTCGTTCCTCGAGGGGGTGAACCAGGTCTCGGACCTGAAGGAGGGGATGACCTGCCCCGGCATCGTCACGAACGTGACGAATTTCGGGGCGTTCGTGGACGTCGGCGTCCACCAGGACGGCCTCGTCCACATCTCGCAGCTGTCGTCGGCGCGTTTCGTGAAGGACCCGCGCGAGGTCGTGAACCCGGGGGACCGGGTGCAGGTGAAGGTCCTCGCGGTCGACCTCGCCAGGCAGCGGATCTCGCTGACGATGCGGCTCGGCGAGCCGGCGGGGAGGCCCGCGCCGCGGAACGAAGCGGGGCGCGGGGCGGGCGCCGGGGCGCCGTCCGCCGGCCCCGGGAGGCCGGGACCGGGCGGAACCGGCGGGGCGAGGCCTCCGGCACGCCCCGAGCCGCCGAAGCCCGTGGTCGACCGGCGCTGGGCCGGTCTCGCGAGCCTGAAGAAGTGAACCGGCCACCTGTGCTAGAACTTTCCACCATGAAGCAGACTCTGACCTGCGTGCTTCTCCTCCTGCCGCTCCTGGCGGTGGTGACCGCCTCGGCCCAGACCTCCACGAACCCGTCGGTCGTCGTGAAGACGTCGATGGGGAGCTTCACGATCGAGCTCTACCCCGACAAGGCGCCGGAGACGGTGAAGAACTTCCTCCTTTACGTCGACGAGGGCTTCTACACGGGGACGATCTTCCACCGGGTCATCGACGGTTTCATGGTCCAGGGGGGCGGTCTCGACAAGGAGATGGCGAAGAAGGCGACGCGCGCGCCGATCGTCAACGAGGCGGGCAACAAGCTGAAGAACATCGTCGGGACGGTCGCGATGGCGCGCACGGGCGAGCCGAACAGCGCGACGGCGCAGTTCTTCGTCAACGTGAAGGACAACGCCTTCCTCGACTACCGCGACAGCTCCCGCGACGGGATCGGCTATTGCGTCTTCGGCAAGGTCGTCCAGGGAATGGACGTCGTCGACAAGATCAGGGCCGTCCCGACGGGGACGAAGGGCGGAATGCAGAACGTACCGCTGACGCCGGTCGTCATCGAGTCGGTCACCCGCGTCAAGGCCGCGCCGGCGGCGTAGGGTTCCCCCCCGGACCGGGTCGCCCTGATCCCGCCTCGCGTGGCGGCCGAACACACGGTGCCCCGACCCCTGCTAACGTCTCCACGCCGGTTCCCGGCGTGGAGGCTTCATGACCGGTCGTTTCGTTCACGCGTCCCTCGCCGCCCTGCTTCTCGCGGCGACCACCACGGTGGCGGCGGTCGATGCTGCCCGGCTCGAGGGGCTGAAGGCCCGGAGCATCGGGCCGGCGGGCATGAGCGGCCGGATCGCCGCCATCGACGCCTTCGCTCCCGACCCGCGGATCGTCTTCGTGGGCGCGGCCTCTGGCGGCGTCTGGAAGTCGACGAACGGCGGTCTCACGTTCGAGCCGGTGTTCGACGAGCAGCCGGTCCACGCGATCGGGGCACTGGCCGTCGACCCGCGGACGCCCGACGTCGTGTGGGTCGGCACGGGCGAGGGGAACCTGCGCAACAGCGTCTCGCACGGCGACGGCGTCTACCTGACCCGCGACGGCGGAAAGACGTGGACGAACGCCGGGCTCGCGAAGACGGAGAGGATCCACCGGATACTCCTCCACCCGCGTGACCCTCAGACGGTCTGGGCCTGTGCGGTCGGTCCCGCGTGGAACGACGGGCCGGAGCGGGGCGTCTTTCGGACGACGGACGGCGGGAAGAGCTGGAAGAAGGTCCTCCACGTCGACGAGAAGACGGGCTGCGCCGACCTCGCGCTCGACCCGGGAAACCCCGACCACCTCCTCGCGGCGATGTGGGACTTCCGCCGGACGCCGCACATCTTCCGTTCTGGCGGGCCCGGGTCGGGGCTCCACGTGACGTGGGACGGCGGTGAAAGCTGGACGAGGCTCGGAGAGAAGGAAGGGGTCCCGAAGGGAACGCTCGGGAGGATCGGGCTCGCGTTCTGCGAAGGGCATCCGGAGGTCGTCTACGCCGTCGTCGAGGCGGAGAGGAACGTTCTCCTGCGCTCCGAGAACGGCGGACGCCACTTCGAGGTCGTCAGCGACTCTCCCTCGGTGAACCCGCGCCCCTTCTACTACGCGGACATTCGTGTCGACCCGCGGCAGCCGAATCGCGTCTACTCCCTCGCGACGCAGCTGCGCGTCTCGACGGACGGCGGCAGGACGTTCGAGAACGTCCGCGGGACGGGTCGCCAGCAGGTCCACGTCGACCACCACGCCCTCTGGATCGACCCGAAGGACCCGCAGCGGATGCTTCTCGGCAACGATGGCGGGCTCTACGAGAGCCGTGACCGGGGCGACGCGTTCCGCTTCGTCGGGACGCTTCCGATCGCGCAGTACTACCACGTGGCCGTCGACGGCGAGACCCCCTACAACGTCTACGGAGGGCTGCAGGACAACAACTCCTGGCGCGGGCCTTCGTCGGTCTGGCAGCGGGGGGGCGTGAAGGCGCACCACTGGAAGCGGGTCGGCGGCGGGGACGGCTTCGAGACGCTCCCTGACCCCCAGAACCCGGCCCAGGGCTATTCCCTCTCCCAGGGGGGCAACCTGATGCGCTGGGACGTGGGTACGGGCGAGGTCCGCGACGCCAAGCCGCAGGCGCCCGCCGGGACGAACCTGCGATTCAACTGGAGCGCAGCGCTCGCGGTCGACCCGTTCGAGCCGGCGACGGTCTGGCTCGGAAGCCAGTTCGTCCACCGATCGAGAGACCGGGGAGAGACGTGGGAGACGGTCAGCCCCGACCTGACGACGAACAACCCGGAGTGGCAGAAACAGGACACGAGCGGCGGTCTCACGCTCGACGTGACGGCGGCCGAAAACTACACGACGCTGGTCACGATCGCGCCGAGCCCGGTGGCGAAGGGGACGATCTGGACCGGGTCGGACGACGGGAGGATCCACGTGACGCGGGACGGCGGGGCGACCTGGACCTCCGTCGAGTCGTCGCTCCCCCCCGGCGCACCGAAGAACGCCCACGTCGCGGCGATCGAACCGTCGCGGCACGTCGCGGCGACGGCGTTCGCCGTCCTCGACAATCACCGCTGGGGCGACTTCGCACCGCACGTCTACCGGACGGACGACTTCGGGAAGACGTGGAAGAGCCTCGTGACGCCGGTGGTGAAGGGGTACGCGCTCGCCCTCGTGCAGGACCCCGTGAAGAGGGACCTCCTGTTCCTCGGGACGGAGACGGGGCTTTACGCCTCGCTCGACGGAGGGAAGGGCTGGCTGCACCTGAAGAGGGCGATCCCGACGGCGTCGGTGATGGACCTCGTCATCCATCCTTCCGAGGGCGACCTCGTCATCGCGACGCACGGCCGCGCGATCTGGATCCTCGACGACCTGACGCCCTTCCGCGAGATGTCGGACGAGACGCTCGGCCGGCCGCTCCACGTCTTCACCCCGGGCCCGGCACGGCAGCACTGGCGCGCGCCGGAGGACGGCGTGACGGGCGCGGGCGCGGCGGACTTCGCCGGCGCATCCAGGTCGTACGGGGCGCTGATCACCTTCTCCCTGAACGCGCCCGGCCTTCCGGCCGCGGGCGAGATGGAGCCGGTCCCGGCCCGACGCGCACGGGGCGGTCGTGGAGGCGATGGCGAGGACGGGGCCGACCCGTCGAGGCCGCGGGTCTCGATCCGCGTGACGGACGCGGCCGGGGCTCTCGTGAGGGTCTTCGACGCCCCGGCGAGGCAGGGTCTGAGCCGCGTGGCGTGGGACCTCGGGCGCGACGCCTGGCGCCGCTTTCCCCGCGCGCCCGACGCAGGTCCGCTCCCGGAGTGGCAGGCGTCGGGCCCGGAGGTTCCTCCGGGGGAGTACACGCTGACGCTGACGTTCAAGGACACGACCTCAAGCGCGAAAGTGACGGTCCTTCCGGACCCGCGGTCGAAGAACACCGCGGCCGACTGGGTGCGCCGGTGGGCGACGATCGAGCGGGCGGGCGGGATGCAGGAGAAGGCGGCGGAGGCGGCGATCCGGATCCGCCGGACGCGCGACGACGTGTCCGTCGTGGAGGAAAGACTGCGGCGCAGGACCGAGACGCTGCGCGACCCGGCCGAGCGGCGGAAGGCGAACGAGACGCCGCTGGCGAAGGAAGCGGACGCCCTGAAGAAGGCGTTGACGGAGAGGGAGAACCTCCTCTGGAGCCCGCCGGAAGCTGCGGGGATCTCCGCGCGCAACCGCGTGGCACAGGAGCTCCAGTCGGCGGCCGGCAACGTGGCCTCGTCGTGGGCGCCTCCGAGCCCGACACAGCTCGAGAGGCTTCGCCAGGCCGAGGCGCGCCTGGCGAAGTACCTCGCCGAGCTCGACGCCTTCTACGCGAAGGACGTGGCCCAGTTCCGGGAGAAGGCGGCGAAGGAAGGGGTAGGGCTGCTGGCGCCGTAGCCCCCGGGCCATCTGGCACGAAGCGCCTTCGTCTCCGGGATTGCGACCCGGGCCTTGCGGGGCATCTGGAAGGGCTCTACCGGGCCTTCCGGATCAGCTCCTTCATCTCCGGGGTCTTCGCGGTGTCGAGGAGGAGCTTGCGGAACTTCTCGACCTTCGCGCCCGACCGCAGGAGGAGCTTCACGACGTCGACGTGGTTCTCCATGACGGGCCCGTGGAGGACCGGCGCGCCGCTCGGGGCCGAGTTGGGGTCTGCTCCGGCCTTCAGGAGGATCTCGGTCACCTCGAGCTGTCCCTGGCGCGCGGCCTCGTGCAGCGGCGTCATGCCGTAGTCGTTCCCCTTCTTCACGTCGGCGCCGGCATCGACGAGCATCCGGACGATCCCGGCGTCGTTGGCGTTGATCGCCTCGGCGACGATCGTCGCTCCGTACTCCATCGCCGGGGCGTTCTTCGCGTCGGGCCTCGCGCCTCCGGCGATGAGGGCCTTCAGGGAATCGCCGTTCTTCTGCGAGACCGCGAGCCAGAGGGCGGTCCGGCCTCGGTCGTCCTTCGTGGCCGGGTCGAAGCCGGCGGCGAGAAAGAGCGCGATCGCTCTCGTGTCGCCACCGTCGACACGGCTGAAGAAGGTCTTCGCGTCGAAGGCGAGGCCCATCTTCTTCAGGTCGCCCTTCGGGTCGGACGACGCCGTGGGGGACGCGCCCGGAGCGGCCCCGGGAGTGGCCGCGCTCCCCTTCGGCGCGATCGTCGGCTTCGTCGCCACCTCGACCTTCTTCGCTCCCTCGAGAAGCGGAACGACGTTCGGCGACGTGTTCGTCTTCGCGAGCTGGACGAGGGACTTCCCGTCGGGAGTCTTCTGAGCCGGGTCGGCCCCGTACTGGAGGAGGACCGGAACCATCTTCACGCGGTCGAAGGCGGCGGCGAGGTAAAGCGGCGTCTGGCGCTGGGAGTCCTTCGCGTCGACCTTCGCCCCGGCCTCGAGGAGGATCCGGGCGGCGGCCGGGTTGTCCCACTCGGTCGCCTCGTGGAGGGGCGTCCGGCCGTTCTTGAACTTCGCGTTCACGTCGGCGCCGGCCGCGACGAGGGCCTCGAGGGCCGCGGTCTTCCCGGCCTTCAGACCGAAGTAGAGCGCGGTCTGCTGGTACTGGTCGCGAGCCTCCAGCGGCGCGCCCGCGGCGATCAGGGCCGACGTGATCTCGCCGTCGCCTTCTCCGGCGGCCACGTGGAGAGCCGTCTTCCCCCACGAGCAGACCGCCTTCGGATCGGCCCCCGCCGCGAGGAGGGCGGCGACGTTCTTCGCAGCGGGCTCGTCGGCGGCCTCGCAGAGGGGCGTGTCACCGTCCCCGGAAGCGGCGTTCGGGTTCGCGCCCGCCTTCAGGAGGAGCGCGAGGACCTTCCCCTCGGCGTTCCCGGCGGCGCGGTGAAGGGCGGTGACTCCCTTGTCGTCGGCCGTATCCGCGGACATGCCGGCCTCGAGGAAGAGCGAGACCATCTTCACGTCCTCGGTGTGCACCTCCCAGAGGAACTTCTCGGCGGTGAAGGCGAGACCTTCCTTGTCGAGCTTCTTCCTCGCTTTCGCGGGGTCGGCGGCGCCGGCCGGAAGGGCGAGGGTGAGTGCGGCGAGCGCTGCGGCGATCTTCGTGAAACGCGGCATGGAGCCTCCTCGAAGAGGCCGGCGCGCGGTGCGCGGCGGCGTCGGTCTGTTCCTGAAAGAGGCGGAGTCTAGCAGCGCGTCGGGGGCGGCACGGCTTCGAAGAGCCGGGCGAAGGTCTGCTCCTACGCCCGGTGCCCTGGCCGCCGCTCCCAGGCCTCGAAGATCTTCTCGAGGTAGACCGACTTCACCTGCTCCCGGGCGAGCGCCCGCTCCACCGGGGGGAGGCGGAGGATGGCGCCGAGGAGCGTTCCGAGGATCCTGTGGCTCGCCAGGGCCCGGTCGTCGAAGACGAGGTCCGCGAGGTGCCCCCGCTCGAGCGCCATCCTCACGACGCGCCGCGCCGTGTCGCGCGGGGGAATCACGCGTTCCTCCCGCCTCACGAGACGGAGCGCATCCCGCCGGCAGGCCTGGACGCAGACGCCGCAGCCGAGGCACGCCTCTGCCGCGAGGTTCGCGACCCGGCGTCCGGGGACGCCCGGGTCCGCCGCGGGGCGCAGCGACATCGCCTCGACGGGACAGGACTTCGCGCAGGCCCCGCAGCCGTTGCACCGCCCGGCGTCGACCTCGGGAAGGAAGCCGGTCGTGTGGACGGGCCGGCAGGCCCCGAAGCGCTTCTGGGCCAGGAGCGCCTCGCAGCAGCACCCGCAGCAGTTGCAGACGAAAGCGACGGTTTCCCGCACGTTCTCGCCGAACTGGACGAGGCCGCGCGCGCGCGCCTCGGCGAGGAGGTCGAGCGCCTCGGCGGCGTCGATCCGGCGGGCGAATCCGTGGCGGGAGAGGGAGTCGGCGGTCGTCCCGAACGTGAGGCAGATCTCGAGCGGGGCCCCGCAGGCCCGGCCGACGTGGGACATCTTGTGCCGGCAGTAGCAGACGCCGACCGCCGCGTGGCGGGCCGTCCGCGCCACGGCGCTCGCCCTCTCCCAGTCGAGGACCTGCAGGACGTCGTCGTCGGCGACGGCGTCCTCGTTCACGAAGACGCGCCCGAGCTGCGTCTCGCCGCGGGCGAAGAGCTCGCGGACGAAGTCCTCCTCGACGTTGAGGTACTCGTAGAAGAGCCGAGCGAGGGTTTTCTGGTCCACGTCGTCGCGGACCCGCATCATCGAGAACTCGAAGAAGCCGGCCATCGGCGGCGGGAGGACCCATCGCGTCTCGCCGTCGCGCTCGGCATCCAGGAGGAGGGCCCGCGCGGCCAGGGCGTCGAGGGTCCTCCGGGTCTCGGCGGGGGACGTCTTCCAGGCCCTGGAGGCGGTCGCGAGCGTGAACGGCTTCACGGGGAGCAGCGCGACGAGCCCGGCTTCACGCTCCGTGAAGAGGAGGGCGAGGATCCTGTAGAGGAGGTCCGACGGGGGCGCGCCCTGCGGAAAGCGGTTCAGCCGCTCGACGAGGTCCCGGTAACCGGAGCGCGCCGTGGCGTGGGCCACGGGCCCATTCTCCCAATAAAAAGAGCCGCCCATCGGAGCGGCTTGGAGGAGAGGCTGGAGTGTGCGCCACCCTTCTTAATGCAGGGGGCGTGCCAACCCCTCCGGTGCCATTTCGGCCAGATTCGGGACTGGTTCCATCCGAGTGCGCCGGGGACAGGAGTGCCCCGGCGGCACCCGGGTGATCCGGGTCACGCCTCCACGACGACGTCGTACCCCTCGTGGTGCAGGTGCTCGTCCACCTGGACGTGGATCGGCATCCCGACGTGCTCCTGGAGGTCCTCGATGAGGTGGCGCTCGTCGGAGGAGAGGGCACGCGAGATCTCGGGGTGGACGCGGAGGAAGAGGGCGTGCCCCTCGCCCGACGCGGTGCGCTTGAGGATCTCGCGGCGGATCTCGAGGAGGATCGTCGGGATGCTCTTGATGCGGCCCGAGCCCGAGCAGTAGGGGCAGGGCATCGTGAGGGCCCGCTCGAGGCTCTGCCGCTGCCTCTTGCGGGTGATCTCCACGAGCCCGAACTCGGAAACGGGGAGCATCCGGTTCTTCGAGCGGTCCTTCTTCAGCTCGGTCTCGAGAGCCGTGACGAGCTCCTGCCGGTGCTCCTCCTCTTCCATGTCGATGAAGTCCACGACGAGGAGCCCGCCCAGGTCGCGCAGGCGGATCTGCCTCACGATCTCCTGGATCGCCTCCATGTTCGTGCGCAGGACCGTGTCCTCGAGCCGCTTCTTGCCGATGTACTTGCCCGTGTTCACGTCGATGGCCACGAGCGCCTCGGTCTGGTTGATGACGATGTAGCCGCCCGACTTGAGCCAGACCTTCGACTTGAGGGCGTTCTCGATCTCCTGCTCGACGCCGAGCTCCTCGAAGAGGGGGCTCGACTTCCTGTAGAGCTTCACCTTGGCGACGAGGTTCGGCTGCACCTGGTCGAGGAACTCGACGATGCGCCGGTACTCCTCGTCGTCGTCGACCCAGAGGACGGAGAACTCCTGGGCGAAGATGTCGCGCGCGGCCCGGAGCGTCAGGTCGAGGTCGCGGTGCAGGAGGGCGGGAGCGCCCGAACGCTCGGCGCGCTTGCGGATCTGCTCCCAGAGCCGCGCGAGGTAGCGCTTGTCGGCGGCGAACTCGTCCGCCGCCCGCCCCTCGCCCGCGGTCCTCACGATGAACCCGCCGGGGCCCTTGCGCAGGGAGGTGAGGATGTCGCGGAGCCGGACGCGCTCCTCCTCGTTCTCGATGCGGCGCGAGACGCCGACGTGGTCGATCGACGGCATGTAGACGAGCGTCCGCCCGGGAAGCGTGACGTGGGTCGTGATCCGCACGCCCTTGTGGGCGATCTGGTCCTTCGTCACCTGGACGACGAGCTCCTGCCCCTCGCGGAGGAGCTCGTCGATGGACGGGAGCGGTGCCCGCGCCGGGGGCTCGGCCTCGACCTGCGCCGGCGCCGCTGGTGCGGACTCGTCGGACTCGGCCTCGGCCCCGTTCTCCTCCATCCCGCCGAAGCGGTCGAAGTCCTCGACCTCCTCCCCGACGTCGGCGACGTAGAGGAAGGCGTCCTTCTCGAGGCCGATGTCGACGAAGGCCGACTGCATCCCCGGCAGGACCCGCGTGACGCGGCCCTTGTAGATGTTGCCGACGACGCCGCGCTGGCGGCGCCGTTCGATCTGCACCTCGGCGACGCGGCCGTCCTCGAGGACGGCCACCCGGGTCTCGCGATCGTTTGCGGAGATGAGGAGCTCTTTCTGCATGACTGCCTCTACACGTTGACGAACCGGCGCTGGGCCACGGAGAGGACGAGGCCGGTCATCGCCCAGGTTGCGATGATCGACGAGCCTCCGTAGGAGACGAACGGCAGGGTGATGCCCGTCGTCGGCATGAGCCCGACGTTCATGGCGATGTTGGCCGCGGCCTGCGCCACGACGTTCAGGATGACGAGGAGGACGAGCATCGAGCCGCCCCGGTCGCGCGCGTCCCGCGCGATGGCCAGCCCCCGGGCGAGGAAGAGACCGTAGAGGCCGACGACGGTGGCGACGCCGGCGAAGCCGCGCTCTTCGGCGAGCGCGGCGAAGATGAAGTCGGAGTGCCGCACCGGGAGGAACCCGAGCCGGCTCTGGGTCCCTTCCTTCCACCCCTTGCCGGTGATCCCTCCCGAGCCGATCGCGATGCGCGCCTGGCGCACCTGGTAGCCGGCGCCGCGGGCGGCGAGGTCGGGGTCGAGGAAGGTCCGGATCCGGTCCTTCTGGTAGTCCTTCAGGACGAACCACGACGCGCCGGCGGCGAGCGTGCCCGCCAGGAAGAGGGCGCCCCAGACGCGGCCCGGGAGCCCGCCGAGGTAGAGGGCCGCGAGGAGGAAGGGGGAATAGGTGAGCGCCACGCCGAGGTCGGGCTGGAGGAGGACGAGGGCCATCGGGAGCGCGACGACGCCGACGAGCACCCCGACCGTCTTCGCGGAGAGGCGGGGGCGGTCGTCGTTCTCGAGGATCCACGCGAGGAGGAGGACGGTGGAAATGCGCGCGAGCTCGGACGGCTGGATCTGGAATCCGCCGAAGAGCCTGATCCACGACTTCGCGCCCGCGATCGTCGGGCCGAAGATCGGGAGCCAGATGAGCGGCAGGAGGGAGAAGGCGAAGAGGCCGGGCGAGGCCCTGAGGAGGAGGCGGTAGTCGAAGACGGCGAAGAACGTCGCCGCCACCAGTCCCGCGACGAGGAAGAGCGCCTGGCGGCCGCCGAGGCCTCCCCGGGGGGTCCCGGAGGTCGTCGAGACGACCATGGCGATGCCGATGCCGGAGAGGACGAGCGCGGCGAGCAGGAGCGGGACGTCCAGGCGCCGCGGGAGCGCCTCGGAAAGGCGCGACACGTCAGGTCCCCCGCCGTGGCGAGAGGGGAGGGCCGCTCTGCTCCGCGGTGTCGGAGCCTCCACGGGGCGTCGCCTCGGGGAGGGGCACGGCCGGAGAGGCGGGCGGCGGGACGCTCCCGGGGCGCAGGTAGGCCTCGACGAGGCGCGTCGCGAGAGGGGCGGCGGCCGAGCCGCCGTGGAGACCGTTCTCGACGAAGACGACGACGACGATCTTGGCGTCGTCCTTCGGGGCGAACGCCGCGAACCAGGCGTGGTCCCTGAGCTTTTCAGGGAGGAGGTGCGCCTTCTTCGCCTCTTTCTGGCCGACGACCTGGACCGTCCCGGTCTTGCCGCAGATGTCGAGACCCTCGACGCGGTAACGCCAGGCGGTCCCGCCGGGGAGGTTCACGACGCGCCAGAGGCCCTCGACGATCGTCTCCCGCGCGCCGGGCGGGTAGGGGATGTGCTCGCGAACCGGCGGCCGGAAGGCGACCCGGGCGCCGCTGCGCACGTGCTCGCCGATCCGGAAGAGGTGCGGCACGGGAAGGGCGCCGTCGGCGTTGGCGATGCCTGCGAAGGCCCGCGCCGTCTGGAGAGCCGAAACGAGGAGCGGCCCCTGCCCGATGGCGACGGAGATCGTCTCGCCCGGGTACCAGGCGTGCTTGCGAACGGCCTTGCTCCACTCGGGGGACGGGACGGTCCCCGGCTTCTCGGGACCGAGGTCGACGCCCGTCGGGCGGCCGAACCCGAAGAGCCGGGCCGTGGCGGCGAGGGTGTCGATGCCGAGCCTCTTGCCCATCGTGTAGAAGTAGACGTCGCACGAGACCTGGAGCGCCGTCGGGAGGTCGACGTCCCCGTGGACTCCGTGACACCGGAACCTCCGGCCGTAGAACGTGGCCGAACCGGGGCAGTGGACGCGCTCGGAGGAGTCGATCCCGTTCGAGAGGATCGCGTGGGCGACGAACGCCTTCCAGACCGAGCCGGGGGAATAGACGTTCTGGATGGCCCTGTTCTGGAGCGGCCGGTCCTCGTTGCCGACGATCGCGTCCCACTCGGTGCGGCTGACGCGGCGGGAAAAGACGTTCGGGTCGAAGGCCGGGGCCGAGACGAACGCCAGGACCTCGCCGGTCTTCGGGTCGAGGGCGACCGCCGTTCCGACCTTGTCGCGGAAGTAGTCGTCGGCGAGCCGCTGGAGGTCGAGATCGATGTTCAGGACGAGGGTGTTCCCGGGAAGCGGGTCGACGCGGTCGAGCTCGGCGACCTCGCGTCCGAACGAGTCGATGACGAAGGTCCGGAGGCCCGACGTCCCCGCGAGGAGGTCCTGGTAGGCGGCCTCGACGCCGTTCTGCCCGATCGCCTCCCCGGCGCGGACGCGGCCGGCGCGGGCGGCGAGCTGGTCGGGGCCCGCCTCGCCGAGGTGGCCCAGGAGGTGCGCCGTGACCGAGCCCTGCGTGTAGACGCGGCGTTCGGTCGTCTGGACGACCAGCTCGGGGTGCTCGAGGGCGTGCGCCTCGACGGCGCCGACCTCGGCGACGGTCAGGTCGTCGTCGAGGACGACCGGGACGAAGTCGTAGCTCGCCCGCGAGCGTTCGACGCGGCGGCGGAGGTCGTCCAGCCCGCGTCCCAGGAGGCTCGCCACGAAGCGGAGCGATCCGTCGACGTCCTGCGACTCCCGCCGGTAGAGGAGGAGCGTGAAGGACGGCTCGTTCTCGGCGAGGAGCTTCCCGTTTCGATCGAGGATGAAGCCGCGCGAGGCGTTGATGGGGACGGAACGCTGCCGGTTGTTCTCGGCCTGGCGGGCGTACTCGTCGCCGCGGAAGACCTGGTGGACCCAGTAGACCCCGAGCAGGAGCGCGAGGAAGGAGAACGCACCTGCAGCGAGCCGGTCGATCCGGTGGAGAAGGGGTCGGCGGTCCTCGCGGGCGCTTGCGGGCATCTGGCGGCCCGACTATGCCAGCTTCCGCCGCCGCCGGGCCGCCCGCGCTTCCTTCCACGGGTAGCGGACGCCGGCCTGGAGGAGGGCGGCGAGGACGCCTGTCCCCGCGGCGCGGAGGGTGATGGCCAGTGGGTCGGGGAGGAGCAGCTCTCCCCTGAGGACCCAGACGAGGCCGGTCAGGACGAGGCCGTCGAGGGCGACGGCGGCCCAGGCGAGGAGGCCGAACATGACCGGCTTCTCGACCAGGGCGCGCGCCCCGATCGCCGCCATCAGGTAGGCGAGGAGGATCTTGGAGAAGGCATTCAGGCCGAGGAGCCTCACCGGCGAGGTGAGGGCGTCCTGGGCGAGCCCGGCGAGGAGCCCCGTGAGCATCGCCGGGATCGCGCGCCCCCGGCGGGATACGGACGCGACCGGGAGAAGGAAGAGGTCGGGGGGGTGGGGGAGTCGCAGCACCCCGAGGAGGAGCGTGAAGAGCGCCGCCAGGGCGACGCCCAGGACGGCGGTCATGGTCCCGATCGCGCCGGGAACGGGGGGGCGGACGCAGGCGCGGGCGCGTCGGGCCGGAGGGGAGGGAAGACGAAGACGAGAGTCTCGTGCATCGGGTCGGCCGAGACCCTGACGGGAAGCTCCAGGAAGAGCGAGGCGCCCGGGCGCCTCACGGCGGAGATCTTCCCGACGAGGAGACCGCGCGGGTAGATCCCGTCCGTGCCTGCCGTGACGACCTCGTCATCGACGGCGACGTCGGCGATGGCCGGGACGTACTGGAGGCTCGCGCCCGACGAGCCGTCGCCGCGCGCGACGGCCGCGCGGCCGGTCCGCGGGAGGAGGATCCCGGTGGCCGCGGTCCGGTCGGAGAGGAGCTGGACCCGGGCGCCCCGCTCCCCCGCCGCCACCACGCGGCCGAGAAGACCCGCCTCCCCCACGACCGCCCCGCCCGGGACGATGCCGTCGGCGCGACCGCGGTCCAGGAGCGCGGTCTGGAACGGCCCGGCGGTCTCCACCACGACGATGCGCGCGGGGCGGGTCCCCTCCGGGGGCGACGGGACGGCGCCGAGCAGCTTCACGAACTGGTCCCTTTCGAGGCGGGCCTCGCGCAGGGCGTGGAGCTGGACCTGGAGGCTCGTCACCCGCGCTCTCAGGGCGTCGTTCTCGGACCTCAGGGCCGAGAACGACGAGAACCGCTCCCTCACCGAGAGAGCCTCCGCACGGATCCCGGTCGTCCCGCGAACGAGGACGGAAGCCGCGTCGAGGAGCCACTCCTCGGCGAGCGTTCCGCCTCCCGCCCTCCTCACCTGCACGGAGAGGAGGATGACGCAGCTGCCGAGGAGCGCCGCCAGGACGAGCGCCGGCCGTGCGGGAGAGAGCGGAGCGGCCAGGGGGCCCTCAGTCGACCGAGATCTTCCGGAGCAGGTCGACGTCCGCCAGCATCGCTCCGGTCCCGAGCGCAACCGAGTCGAGCGGCAGCTCGGCGATCGTGATCGGGAGGCCGGTCTCCTCGCGCAGGCGGCGGTCGAGGTTCTTCAGGAGCGAGCCGCCGCCCGTGAGGACGATCCCCTTGTCCATGATGTCGGCCGAGAGCTCGGGGGGCGTCTTCTCGAGTGCGACGCGGACGGCGTTGACGATGGTCCCGACCGTCTCGGCGAGCGCCTCGCGCACCTCGGCGTCGGTCAGCGTGAGGGTCTTCGGGATCCCCTCGACGAGGTCGCGGCCCTTGATCTCCATCGTGAGCGGCTCGTCGAGCGGGAAGGCCGAGCCGATCTCGATCTTGATCTGCTCCGCGGTCCGCTCGCCGATCAGGAGGTTGTACTTCCTCTTGATGTACTGGATGACCGCCTCGTCCATCTCGTTCGACGCGACGCGGACCGACTTCGAGTAGACGATGCCGGCCAGCGAGATGACGGCGACGTCGGTCGTGCCGCCGCCGATGTCGACGATCATGTTCCCGGTCGGCTCGGTGATCGGCAGGCCCGAGCCGATCGCGGCCGCCATGGCCTGCTCGATGATGAAGACCTCGCTCGCGCCCGCCTGGAGGGCGGAGTCCTTCACGGCCCGCTTCTCGACCTGCGTGATGTCCGACGGGACCGAGATGACGATCCTCGGCCTCACGAAAGGCGAGCGGCCGTTCGCCTTCTTGATGAAGTAGTCGAGCATCTTCTCGGTGATCTCGAAGTCGGCGATGACGCCGTCCTTCATGGGGCGGATGGCGACGATGTTCCCGGGCGTCCGGCCGAGCATGTCCTTGGCCGCGCCCCCCACCGCCTCGACCCTGTTGGTGACGCGATTGACGGCGACGATGGACGGTTCGCGGACGACGATTCCGCGCCCCTCGGCGAAGACGAGGGTGTTGGCCGTGCCGAGGTCGACGGCGAGGTCCGAGGAGAACCAGGAGAAGAGTGAGCGGAAACCCAAGGGACGTTCCTTTCCGGGCCGGGCGCCCGAAGGCGCGTTGCGGTCTAGTAGATCTCGATCATCACCGTCTCTCGACGGAGGGTCTCGTTTCCCGCGCCGTCCACGGCGCGCACGGTGAGGACGTTGACCCCTTCGTTCGCGAAGGAGATGACTTTCTTGAAGGTCCCGGAGGCGTCGACGTCGGCCGGCTCGCCGTTCACCGACACCGCCGCACCCGGCTCGGAGCGCCCCGAGAGGATGACGAGCGTGCCGTTCACCTGGGGGCGCGAGAGAACGAGCTCGGGCGGGGTGCTGTCGGGTCCGCCGGACGTTCGCCCGCCCCGGAGGACCTTGAACCGCCGCGTCGGCGACCACTCGGAGACGACGTTGCCCTTTCCGAGCGTGGCGACGCGCCAGTAGAACGCCCCCTCTTCGGTCACCGACACGACCGCTTCCGGGCGCGGGCGATCGTCGACGATGACGATCGAGTCGGGGATGTAGAGGCGGCTCCGTGCGATCTGGAGCCTGTACCGTGCGGCCCCCGGGACCGGGGACCACTTGAGTGTGAGGGGCTGGGGGCGGTTCAGGTCGAAAACGGCGGCGTCGTCAGGGGCGATCGGGCGGGGCGGGTCGGGCAGGATCGTCTTCGGTCCCAGCCCACCCGCGCTGGCGACGACGCGTTCGCGGTCGCCGAGGGTGACGGAGCCCGACGCCGTGGAGAGCGTGACCCGGCCGCGATAGGTCGAGACCCCCGTCGCCTTGGAGGGGTCGACATCGACCCCGACGTTCGATCGCGAGGCGATGTCGGCCGTGGCGGCGTCGGTCCGGACGATGGACCGGGACCCCTCGCCCGTGTCGATGTCGACGGTGCCGACGATGAACTTGATCTCGGACTGCCTCTTCGGCTCCCCCTCGCCGGCCCCTGCGAACGTCTTGCCGCGGTGGACCTCGAAAAGGGTTTCCGGCTTGATCCGGTAGAAGGTCCCGTCGACGGCCATGACCTCGGCGAGGCCGTTGGCGCCCGTCTTCAGGAAGTCCCCTTCGTAGAGCTTCATCCCGACGCGCGCCCCTTCCCATGTGGCGCGGCTTGCGCGCTGGATCTCGACGCGTCCGCCGAGCTCCATGATGGCGGCGTCGTGCCGCAGCGTCCCGGCGCCGGAGGTGATCCTGAGGGCGAGCTGGCGTGCCTCGACCGCTTCCTTCAGCGCGTCGGCGTAGCGGGCGCCCGCGTGGGAGGCGCGGGCGTTCTCGAGCTTCTGGGCCGCTACGGCGATCTCCTCCCGGGCGCGGATCGCGCCGGGCGAAGTCCTGGCCTTGGCGAGGAGCTCGTCTGCGGCCGCGATCTCGCGGGTCGCGCGCCCCGCGAGGTCGTCGCCCCGGTTGAGCCACCAGTAGATCCCTGCAGACACGAGAATCGCGGCCCCGACGAGGAGCAGCACCCAGCGCCAGAGGGTCTCCTTGGAGACGTAGTACCAGTCGAGCTCGACCTCGAACCGGCGCCCGTCCTTCTTTGCAGCCATAACCTTTGCGTCTTCAGCCGCTTACCGGCGAAGCTCCATTTATATCACGGTGCCGGTCGCTCCTTGTCGGGCCGGTCGGCCCGCGCTATCCTCCAGCGCTTGCGGCGTCGGGAGCCCGGCGCCCGGTCGGAGAGGGAATGCTCAAGACTTTCAGGGAAAATTTCAAGCACCTCAAGTGGGTTCTGTGGGCGGTCATCGCCGTCTTCGTCATCTTCGTCTTCGCGGACTGGGGAATGGGGGCGGCGGGAGGCGGTGGCAGCGACGTCGACTTCGCAGCCAGGGTCGGCTCGTCGAAGATCACCGAGGTGGAGTTCCGGCGGGAGTACGTCCAGGCCGAGGAACGGTATCGGCAGATGTACGGGCAGAGCTTCAGCCCCGAGCTCGCGCGGGCCATCAATCTCCCCTCGCAGGTGCTGAACTCGCTCGTGGACAGGCGGCTCCTGCGGGGCGAGACGGAGCGCCTCGGGCTCTCCGTGTCCGACGCGGAGGTCACGGCCCGGATCCTGAAGATGAGGGACCAGCAGGGGAACCTCCTCTTCGTGAAGGACGGGGTCTTCGTCGGCGAGGTGATCTACCGGCGGATGCTCGCCGGCGCCAACCTCAGCCCCGAGGGCTTCGAGGCCGACACGCGCGAGCAGGCGCTCATGGAGAAGCTGAACCGGTTCGTCACGGAGTCCGCGTTCGTCGGCGAGGACGAGCTGAAGGCCGACTTCGAGGGGCGGACGGTGAAGGCGAAGATCGCCTACGCCCTCGTCCCGGCCCCCGCCCTCTCGCCGGAGTCGATCCCGGACGCCGAGGCAGAGGCCCACTTCAAGAAGAGATCGTCCGACTACCAGCTCCCCGAGCGGCGCAAGGCGAAGTACCTCCTCGTGGAGAGCGCGCAGCTGCGTGCCGAGGCGGCGCGGAAGGTCACGGACGCCGACGTCGCGGCGGAATACGCGAAGAGCCTCGACACCTACAGGAAGGGTGAGGAAGTCACCGTTCGGCACATCCTCTACAAGGCGGACGGAACCCCGGCGTCCGACGCGGCCGCCAGGGCAAAGGCCGACTCCGCCGTGAAGCGCCTGAAGGGGGGCGCCGATTTCGCCGCCCTCGCGAAGGCCGAGTCCGAGGATCCGGGCTCGAAGGACTCCGGCGGCGAGCTGGGGGCCGTTGCGCGCGGGCGGATGGTCAAGGAGTTCGAGGACGCGGCCTTCGGCGCGGCGAAGGACGACGTCGTCGGCCCGGTCAAGTCGCCGTTCGGATTTCACGTCCTCCAGGTGACCGGCCGGAGCGCCGAACGCGTCCAGCCGCTCTTCGAAGTCTCCGCGTCGATCCGCGGTCGCCTCGAGGAGGATCGGGCGGGCGACGAGGCCCGGCGCCTCGCGCGCGAGCTGGCCGACCGGGTCGGCAAGCTCGGCAAGAATCCCTCCGACGACGACCTCAGGAAGCTGACGCGGCCGGGCGTGACGTTCAACGAGACCGAGCTCGTCGCCCGCACCGACGCGCCAGCCGGCATCGGCCCGAACCCGAGCTTCATGCAGCTTCTCTTCGAGCTGCCGGTCGGCGAGGTCTCCGAGCCCGTCGCCACGGCGCGCGGCGAGGTGATCCTGAAGCCGGTCGAGGTGAAGGCGGCCGGGCCGGCGGCGTTCGCCGACGTGAAGGCCCGCGTGAAGGCCGACCTCGTGAAGACCAAGCAGCAGGAGACCGCCCTCGCCGCCGCGCGCGCGGCGATGACCCCGGGAGCCTCGCTCGAGGATGTCGCGAAGACGGCGGGTGTGCGGGTCGAGACCCCCGACGCTTTTCCGAAAGCGGGGCCCGTGCCGGGCCTCGGGACGGGCAAGGCTCTCCTGGACGCCGCGTTCTCCGCGGCCGTCGGCGAGACGAAGGGCCCGGTCTGGGTGGCCGATCGCGGCGCCGCGATCCTCCGGGTCCTGGAGGTCACGCCTTTCGACGCCGACGCTTTCGCAAAGCAGAAGGGCGAGGCCCTCGACCGCCTGCGCCAGCAGAAGGCCGGGCGGCTCTTCCAGTCGCTCGTCCAGCGGCTGCGGGCCGAGGCGCGCATCGAGGTCAACAAGGAGCTCCTGGCCCGCTTCTCCGGGCAGGCATGACCGGAGCGTGATCGGGCGCCTCTCGGGAATCGTCCTGGAGAAGCGGCCCGACAGGGCCGTGGTCGACGCCTCGGGCGTCGGCTACGAGCTCCACGTTCCCCTCGGGACGTTTGCCTCTCTCCCCGATATCGGGGAGAGAGCCAGCCTCCACGTCCACACGCACGTACGGGAGGACGCCCTCCTCCTCTTCGGTTTCGCCACGTCCGAGGAGAAGGCCCTCTTCGAGCGGCTCATCACGGTCTCGGGAATCGGTCCGAGGCTGGCGCTCGTGGTCTTGTCGGGGCTTCCGCTCCCCGAGCTCGTCGGTGCGATCGCCGCGCAGAACGTCGCGCGTCTGTCGACGATCCCCGGTGTCGGCAAGAAGCTGGCGGAGCGGCTCGGGGTGGAGCTGAAGGACAAGGTCTCGGGGATCCTCTCCTCGTCTTCCTCCTCGACGGCCTTCGGGGTCCCCTCGGCCCTGGGCGGCCTTCTCGACGACGCCGTCGGGGCCCTCGTCAACCTCGGCTACCGCAAGCCGCAGGCGGAGGCGGCCGTGAAGGCGGCGGGCGACGTGGCCGGCACGACGGACCTCCCGGCGCTCCTCTCGGCGGCGCTGCGGCTCCTGTCGCGGTGAGCCGGAGGGCTCGACGATGGACGAACGCCTCCTCGCGGGCAGCCCGGAGCCTGAAGAGCGCGAGCCGGAACGAACGCTGCGGCCGACGGACCTCGGCGACTTCATCGGCCAGACGAAGCTGAAGGAGACGCTCGGCGTCTTTCTCACCGCGGCGCGGCGTCGGCGCGAGCCGCTCGACCACGTCCTCCTCTTCGGTCCCCCGGGCCTGGGGAAGACGACACTGGCGCACATCATCGCGCGCGAGATGGGCGCCCAGGTCCGGGTGACGGCGGGGCCGGTCCTCGAGAAGGCCGGGGACCTCGCCGCGATCCTGACGAACCTCGGGCCGGGCGACGTCCTCTTCATCGACGAGATCCACCGCATTCCCGCCGCCGTCGAGGAGATCCTCTACCCCGCGCTCGAGGACGGAAAGCTGGACCTCGTCATCGGCACCGGACCCGCCGCGCGAACGGTGGAGCTGCGGCTGCAGCCCTTCACGCTCGTCGGAGCGACGACGCGCGCGGGGCTCCTCTCGACGCCGCTCACCGCGCGGTTCGGCATCACGCACCGGCTCGACTACTACGACACGGCGTCGCTGAAGACGATCGTCCTCAGGTCCGCCGAGATCCTCGGCTGCCCGATCGACGAGGACGGCGCCGGCGAGATCGCGCGGCGCAGCCGCGGGACACCACGCATCGCGAACCGGCTCCTCAGGCGCGTCCGCGACTTCGTCGAGGTGGCGGGAGAGAGCCGGATCTCGGCCGCGGGGGCGCGGTCGTCGCTCGACCGGCTGGAGGTCGACCACTTCGGCCTCGACGAGCTGGACCGCCGGATCCTCGGGACGATCGTCGACCGTTTCGGCGGCGGCCCGGTGGGCCTGTCGGCCCTCGCGCACTCGCTCGGCGAGGACAAGGGGACGCTCGAAGATCTCTACGAGCCGTTCCTCCTGCAGTCCGGCTTCCTGTCGCGGACCCCGAAGGGGCGCGTCGCGACCGCGCTCGCGTACCGGCACCTCGGCCTGCCTCCCCGGTCGGCCGCGGGGCCGCTCTTCGACGGTCCGGCGTGAGGCGCGGCCTCCTCGTCTACAACCCGGCGGCGGGAGGACGCGACCGGACCGCGCAGATGGCGGCCCTCGCGGACGGCGCCCGGAGCCGCGGCGTCGTTCTCTCCCTCCTCGCAACGGAGAGGCCCGGCCACGCCACCCAGCTCGTCTCCGACAGGCTCGCGGACGGGCCGGACCTCGTCGCCGTCGCCGGCGGCGACGGGACCATCGCCGAGGCGGCGAGCGCGCTCGTGGGGAGCGACGTTCCGCTGGCGATCCTCCCCGCGGGGACGACGAACGTCGTCGCCCGGGAGCTCGGCCTCGGGAAGAGCCCGGAGGAAGCGGCCCAGTTCCTGACCTCGACCCAGACCCGGACGCTGACGACCTGGCCCACGGCGGGCCGGACGTCGCTCATCTGCACCGGCGTCGGCTTCGACGCGCGCGTCATGGCGAACGTCAACCCGACGCTCAAGCGCCTTTTCGGGCGGGTCGGGTTCTCGCTGACGGCGACGTGGGAGTGGTGCCGCTACGAGTTCCCGACGATCGAGGTGACGGGCCTGCGCGCCGACGGCGCTCCCTTCACCCGCCGCGCGACGTTCGTCGTCGCGGCGAACACGAGCAAGTACGCCGGCGACGCGATCCTCTCGCCGTTCGCCGACCCGGGTGACGACCTCCTCGACCTCGTCCTGTTCACGTCCGAAAGACGCATCGACCTCCTCCAGTTCTACCGTCTCCTTCCCGGCGGCAAGGCGCGGCAGCTCGACGTGAGGGGCGTCGAGCGATTCCCGGTGAAGAGCTTCACCGCCCGCTCCCTCGCCGGGTACGAGCTGGAAGTGCAGGTCGATGGGGAGGGCGCCGGCAGGACGCCCGTCACCGTCGGACCAGCCGGCGGAAGGGTCCGTTTCCTCGTTCCGCCGGGTTCCGCGCGCTGACTGCCGCGCGTCGCGCCCGCTCAACCTGTCGCGTGGCCCGGTGTCGCTTGTGACCTCCGTCACAAGGTTGGCCCCGATCCGGGGGCGAGCCCAGAATCGCGCCATGAGCCTCTTCCGGGTCGTTCGCTCGTCTTGCGTGCTGTTCAGCGCGGCGCTTCTCCCGGCGTTCTCCGCCATCGGCGGCGTGGAGCCGGTCCTCGTCGCGTCGGGCCTCTCGAACCCGCTGCGCGTCACGGCGCCCGCGGGGGACTTTCAGCGGCTCTTCGTCGCCGAGCAGGGGGGCAGGGTGCGGATCGTGAAGGACGGGGTCCTTCTCGGCGGGAGCTTCCTCGACCTCTCCGGGCGGATCAGCTCGGGCGGCGAGCGAGGTCTCCTGGGCCTGGCGTTTCACCCGGAGTACCGCCGGAACGGCCGGTTCTACGTGAACTACACCGACCCGCAGGGCCACACCGTCGTGTCCGAGTTCGTCGTCTCCTCGAATCCCGATTTCGCCACTCCCGGGAGCGAGAGGGTTCTCCTGCGCCGGACGCAGCCCTTCTCGAACCACAACGGAGGCCACCTCGCGTTCTCCCCGATCGACGGGACCCTGTACCTCGGTTTCGGCGATGGAGGGGGCGGCGGCGATCCGCAGAACCTCGCGCAGAACGACGGCACGTGGCTCGGGAAGATCCTCCGCATCGACGTGGACGGGCGGGACGCGGGGAAGGAGTACGCCGTCCCGGCCGACAACCCGTTCGCGGGCCGGACGAATCCCCTGCCCGAGATCTGGGCGAAGGGCCTGCGCAACCCGTGGCGCTTCTCGTTCGACCGGGCCAGCGGGGACCTCTGGATCGGCGACGTGGGGCAGGGGGCGTGGGAGGAGATCGACTGGCAGAGCGCTGCGTCCCCGGGAGGCGAGAACTACGGCTGGCGGCGGATGGAGGGAGCGCACTGCTACGACCCCGCGTCCGGTTGCCTGACGCCGTCGCTGACGCTCCCGATCCTCGAGTACGCGCACACCGTGAATCCCCGGCGCTGCTCGGTGACGGGTGGAGTCGTGGCGCGCGGGGCGTCGGTTCCCGAGATCGCGGGGCGCTACCTCTTCGCCGACTACTGCTCGGGCGAGCTGTTCAGCGTCCGGCGGCTCGGCAACGAGGTGATCGACGCGCGGAACCACAAGGCGGAGTGGATTCCGGCGGGTGGGTTTTCGATCGGCAGCGTGACGGACATCGGCGAGGACCCGCGAGGCGACGTGTACGTCACCGACTCGGCCGGTGGAGAGGTCTTCCGGCTGACGACGACGACGCCGTCGGCAATGCGCATCGTCCCGATCGTCCTCGACGCGACCGGCCAGGAGGGGTCGCGGTTCGCGACCGAGCTCGTCGTCGCGAACCGCGGCGCGAGCACCGCCACGATCCGCGCGACCTACACGCCGGCCCGGCGCTTCGGCGGGGCCGGCGGCGGGACGGTGTCGGAGCTGATCGGCCGCGGCCAGCAGAAGAGCTGGCCCGACGCCCTCGCGTGGCTCCGTTCGAAGGGGCTCGCGATTCCCGAAGCGTCGCAGGGCTCCCAGGGCGGGACGCTGCGGGTCGAGCTCACGGGCCTGGTCTCCGCCTCGGACGGCGTCGCTCTCGCGCGGACGACGACTCCTTCCGGGACCGGTCGCGCGGGGCTCGCCACCCCCGCGCCCCGCGCACAGGACCTCGTGTCCGAGAAGGCCGTCCTCTACGGCCTCCGGGAGACGCCGTCCGACCGGACGAATCTCGCGCTCCTCTCGGGAGCCGTCGCCGGGACGACGTACCTGCGCGTCTCGCTCCACTCCGCCGGCCGGACGTTCGTCCTGCCGGAGACGGTGGTCCTCGAGCCGGGCGAGTGGGTCCAGCTCGATGCGGTCCTGGTCCGCGCCGGCTTCTCCAGCGGCTGGGCGGTGGTCGAGCGGCTGTCGGGGCCCGGGCCGTTCTGGGCCTACGCGGTCTTCAACGACAACGGCACGAGCGACGGCTCTTACGTCGCGCCCGTGCCACCGGTGCGCTCCGTCGCGACCCAGGTCGTTCCCGTCGTCGTCGAGACGCCCGCCTTTCAGAGCGAGCTCGTCCTGGCGAACCCCGGAGACGCGCCCGTCACGGCCCGCCTCCTCTGGGTCGAGTCGCTCGCTACCCCCTCGCCGCGCCGGTTCACGGCGGCCGAGATCCTCGCCCCGGGGGAACAGAAGATCCTCCCGGCCATCGTGGATCGTCTTCGGTTGAGGGGGCTTCCGATCGGAGGCCGGGGCGGCTCGTACGCCGGGGCGCTCTTCGTGACGTTCGAGGGGGCCTCGGGACGTCCGGTTCAGGGGTACGCCGGGGCGAGGACGGCGTCGCCGGCCCCGGGGGGCGGCGCCTACGGGCTCTTCACGCCCGGCGCGGGCGTGGACGAGGCCGCGTGGCGCGAGGCGTGGCTCTTCGGCCTGCGGCAGGACGACGCCGTGAGGACCAACCTCGCGCTCCTGAACGCCGATGCGGACGGGGGCACGGTGACGCTGCGCTACGAGGCCTTCGAGGGGACGGCCGGCAGGAAGGTCGGGACGTCGCGCGACGTCGTTCTCGAACCGGGCGAGTGGGTCCAGGTGGATCGCGTCCTGCGCGAGTTCGCGCTGCGCGAGGGATACGTGAGGGTCTTCCGCGTTTCGGGGAGCGACCGCTTCGTCGCGTACGCGGTCGTCAACGACGGTCCGGTGCCGGGCGGGTCCGGGACGGACGACGGCAGCTTCGTTCCGATGGAAGCGGCCGAGTAGCGAGACCTCAGGTTTCGCCGAGCGTGAAGGAGGCCTCCACGTCCTGCGACGCGAGGAAGAAGCAGGAGTGGGGGATGTCGACGAAGTCCTCCTGCAGGCGCAGGAGCCGGTCGACGCGCGCCTTCGGCCCGGGCTGCCCGAGCGCCTCTATGAACTCCGGGGCGCTCCCGGAGAAGTGCACCTCGGCAAGGCCGTCGAAGGGAGCGGCCGAGCCGCGACTGAGCTGCCACTCGGCGTTCGCGCCGACGGCGAGAGCGGCGCTCACCTCGACCCGGACGGCTCCGAGCTCGGCACCCAGGGCGACGATCTGCTCGCTGTACTCCACCCACTGGCGGCGGAACTCCACGACGGTCAGCTCGGGGCGGCGGCGGACGCACTGAACCCACTTGAGCACGGTCGGCCTCCTCGGAGAGAGCTGGGAGCCCGGTCATCATACCCACCCTTGACGGCGAGGCCCGCGAGTCCCAACCTTTAGTTAGATGATTACCTAACTATCGAAATTCTGGAGGCTTCATGAGGTCGGCCGGTCCGGTCTTCTCGCTTTTTCTTCTGCTCGCCACGTCCCCGTCGCCTGCGACCCCTCCCGCGTCGGCGCCGCAGCCCCCCGCCACCCGCACCGGCGAGCTCGCACGCGAGGTGACGGCCTTCTTCGGGAAAGGGGACCTCGACGCCGTCGCCGCCCGCTTCTCGCCGCAGATGGCGGCCGCGCTTCCGGCGGCGAAGCTCCGCGAGTTCTGGGACTCCCTCCCGGCCCAGCTCGGGGTCCTGAAGTCTCTCGGGACGCCGGTCGTGAAGGCAGAAGAGGGCGTGGAGAACGCGTGGGTCCCGGCGACCTTCGAGATCGCCGTCGTCTGGCTCCGGATGTACTTCGACGCCGAGGGGCGGCTCGCCGGGCTCCGCGTCATGCCGGGACCCCCGCCCGCCGACTGGAGCCCGGCGCCCTACGCCGACCCGGCCCGGGTCCGTGAGCGCGAGGTGACGGTGGGCAGCGGCGCGTGGGCGCTCCCCGGAACGCTGACGCTCCCCGCGGAGCAGAGCGGCCTGTCCCCGGCCCTGGTCCTCGTCCACGGCTCGGGCCCGCACGACCGCGACGAGAGCGTCGGAGGGACGAAGGTCTTCCGGGACCTCGCAGGCGGTCTCGCGGCCCGGGGCGTCGTCGTCCTGCGCTACGAGAAGCGGACGAAGGCGCACGGGGCGCGGATGCAGAACCATCCGGTCACGGTGAGGGAGGAGGTCGTCGACGATGCGCTCGCGGCGATCGCGCTCCTGCGCGCGCAGCCGGAGGTGGACGGGAAGAGGGTGGCGGTCCTCGGGCACAGCCTCGGCGGGATGCTGGCACCCCGGATCGCCGCTGACGACCCGGTCCTGGCCGGGCTCGTGATCCTCGCCGGAAACACGCGTCCGCTCGACGTCCTGGCGTCGGAGCAGGTCGACTACCTCGTTTCCGTCGGCGCGGCAACGAAGGCGCAGGCCGACGCGCTGAAAGCCGAGATGGCGAAAGTCCGGTCGATCGACCCGGCGAAGCCACCCTCCCCGGGGACTCTCTTCCTGGGCGCTCCGGCGGCTTACTGGCTCGAGCTCGCGGCCTACGACCCGGCGGCGACGGTGAAGAAGCTGGGAATCCCGGTCCTCGTGCTGCAGGGGGGGCGCGACTACCAGGTGACGGTCCGCGACTTCGACGGGTGGAAGACCGCCCTCGACGGCGCCCCTCTCGCATCGCTCCGCGTCTTCCCGAAGCTGAACCACCTCCTCGTCGAGGGGGAGGGCCCGTCGACGCCCGCGGAGTACGAGCGCCCGGGACACGTTTCCGAGGACGTCGTGAAGGCGATTGCGGACTGGACGCAGGGGCTCAGGGGGCGGCGACGCCCGTGAGCGACCCGGGCCTCGTCTTCAAGGCGCTTGCCGACCCGACGCGGCGGCGAATACTGGAGTACCTCCGCGAGGGCGACCTGAATGCGGGCGAGATCGCTGAGCGGTTCGACATGACGAAGCCCTCGATCTCGCACCACCTCTCGCTCCTGAAGCAGGCGCGCCTCGTCCAGGACGTGAGGCGTGGCCAGAACATCGTCTACTCGCTCGATACGACGGTCTTCCAGGAGGCGCTTCGGTTCCTCCTCGGCATGACGGAACGGAAGAAGAAGAGTCATGAACGCTCCTGAACCGGCCTACCGCGTCGACCGCGCGCTCCTGAAAGGAGACGCGCCGCTGCTGGCGATCCTCCTTGCCGATCTCGCGTTCGGACTGTGGGTGCTCCCGCGCCTGCCGGAGAAGGTCCCGGTCCACTGGAACCTCGCGGGAGAGGCCGACCGCTTCGGGCCGGCCTGGCAGAACGCCCTCCTCCTGCCGGCCCTCGCGTTCAGCCTCTGGGCGGTTCTTCTGTTCCTGCCGCTCGCGGATCCGCTCCGAAAGAACTACCCCCGCTTCCCCGCGACGCTGAAGCTCTTCCGCTGGCTCGTTCCTCTGCTTGTCGTCGGGCTCCAGGTCCTGGTCGCCCTCAGCCAGCTCGGCGTCCCGCTCGACCCGGGGCAAGGGGGGCGCGCGATCCTCGCCGTGGTCTTCGTCATCCTCGGCAACAGCATGGGAAAGCTCCGGCACAATTGGTTCGTCGGCATCCGGACGCCCTGGACGATCGCCAGCGAGGAGGTCTGGACCCGGACGCATCGCCTCGCGGCGCCGATCTGGGTGGCGGGGGGCATCGTTCAGCTGTTCGCCGCCTTCGTTCCCGGGGTGGCGGGCGAGGCCCTCTACGCCGCTCCGCTCGCCGCGATGATCCTCGTGCCGGTCGTCTACTCGTTCGTCGTCTACCGGAGACTCACGTCCTGAGGTTCCGCATGACGAGGCCGAAGCAGGTGGCCGCGAGGACGAGGAGGCCGAAGCCTTCCGCGGCGGCGCCGAGGACGAGCTTGCCGATCCCGAAGAGCGCCGCGTAGACGAGAACGACCGCGAGGCCCCAGTTCGCGAAGGAGAGCGCGCCGCCGGGGATGCTCTCGCGCCCGAGGCCCATCGCCGTCGAGACGCGGACCCAGCCCGGGCCGCCGGGGCGGACCCGCTCGTAGAACGAGCGGAGCTTCTCGTCGGGCTCCGGCTTCGTCAGGAACGTCACCGCGACCCAGACGATGGTCGAGACGACGACGGTGACGAGCATCGTCCTGGCCTGCGCCTCGAAGTCCGCTCCCGGCCCCGCCGTCACGGCGCCGGGGCGTTTGAACCACCACATCGCGCAGAGCGAGACCACCAGCGAGGCGGCCATCGCCGAGATCTCGCTCCAGGCGTTGATCCGCCACCAGTACCAGCGGAGGATGAGGACGAGGCCCGTCCCGCTCCCGAGCGCCAGAAGGAACAGCCACGCTTCCGCGATCGTCCCGAGATTCAGCGTCACGACGATCGAGGCGAGAAAGAGGAGGACCGTCGTCAGGCGCGCGGCGAGGACGTAGTGCTTCTCGGTCGCGTCCTTCCTCAGGAAGCGCTTGTAGACGTCGTTGACGAGGTAGCTCGCCCCCCAGTTCAGGTGCGTGCCGATCGTCGACATGTAGGCCGCCGCGAAGCCGGCGAGGAGGAACCCCCTCCAGCCCGATGGGAGGAGGTCGACCATCGCCTGGACGTAGGCCGCCTCGACGTCCTTCTTTCCGGCGATCTCGACCCCGCCCGGGTAGAGCAGGACGGTGCAGAGGCCAGTGATGATCCAGGGCCAGGGACGGAAGGCGTAGTGACCGATGTTGAAGAAGAGCGTCGCGAGGACCCCGTCGCGCTCCGTCCTCGCCGAAAAGATCCGCTGGGCGACGTACCCGCCGCCGCCCGGCTCCGCCCCCGGGTACCACGCCGCCCACCACTGGACGGCGAGAAAGGTGAAGAGGGCGATCGCCGGCATCCAGGGGGAGCCGGCGGGCGGAACGACCGAGAGCGCCGCGTCGAGCGAGCCGAAGTGTGCGGCGACCCCGGTCTTCATGGCGCCCATCCCGCCGACGGCGTCGACGGCGTAGACGGCGAGGACGATGACCGCCGTCATCATGATGCCGAGCTGGACGAGGTCGGTCCAGAGGACCGCCCGCATCCCGGCGGCCGCCGAGTAGGCGACGGTGACGACGAAACAGATGCCGACCGCCCAGATCGGGGAGACTCCGAGCGCGATGCCGAGGATCTTCACCATCGCGAGCGTCACCCAGCCCATGATGATCAGATTGATCGGGAGGGCGAGGTAGATCGCGCGGAAGCCGCGCAGGAAGCTCGCCGGCCGGCCCGCGTAGCGGATCTCGGCGAACTCGACGTCCGTCATGACGCGCGCCCTGCGCCACAGGCGGGCGTAGAGGAACACGGTGAGCGTCCCGCTCAGGACCATGTTCCACCAGAGCCAGTTCCCGGCGACACCATGGCTGGCGACGAGACCGGTCACGACGAGCGGCGTGTCGGCCGCGAAGGTCGTGGCGATCATCGCGGAGCCCGCGAGCCACCACGGCACCGAGCGGCCTGCGACGAAGTACTCCTCGAGCGATTCGCCGCCCTTCTTCGTGAACGTGAGGCCGATCCCGATCGACAGCGCGAAGTAGGCGAGGACGATTCCCCAGTCGAGAAGCGTCAGGCTCATGGCAGCCGGGGATGTTAGCGGGAACGAGGTGTTTCCACTTGCCTCTCCCGAGCGGCGGAAGGATCATGCTCGACGTGGAGGATCCTGCGTGTCGATGCGGGAGCTGTCGGTCGAGACCCGGCTCTCGACGATTCTGGCGCGTGGGAAGGTAGAGGCCGGATTCCGGGCACCGAGCCCGGAAGACGCGGTGGACCGCCTCCTCCGGCCCGTTCTCCTCGCGGAAGGGTTCTCCCCGGAGGCGGCCGACGCGGCGCTCGAGGGGATCCGAAACCGCGAAGGAGCGGGCTCGACGTCGTTCGGGGCGGTGGCGTTGCCCCACGCGCGCGTCGGCGGCCTCGGCCGGATCGTCGGCGCGCTCGGCGCCAACGCTTCAGGCGTCTTCGACTCGGGCCACGCCGGCATCCGGATCGTCCTCGCCTTCGCCTCGCCGGCGTCGGCGACCGTCGAGCACCTCCAGTTCCTCGCCCAGGTCGCGCGACTCCTGCGGCAGGAGGAGACCGTCGCGGACCTCCTCGACGCGAAGGACCCGGCCGGCCTCCTCGAGGCGATCCGCCGCCGCGAGCGCTAGCGGGAATGGGCGATGCCCGGGGGCGCACGGTCCGGGCCGCCGCCGCTGCGGCGACGCTCCTCGTCGTGGGGACCCTCGTCGGCGCCGCGCTCGGGATGCACCGCGGACTCGTCCTGTCGGATGCGCTGCGGGGGCACTTCTGGCCCTGGTCCCCGTCCCTCGGGCGGCCGAGCCTGGCTCCGGCACCCGCGGCGCTGACGGATCCCGTCTGGCAGTTCGTGCCGTGGATCGAGCTCTCGCGCCGCGAGCTGGGCCAGGGGCGGCTTCCGCTCTGGAACCCGCACCAGGAGGGCGGTCAGCCGCTGCTCGGCAACGGGATCTGCGGCCTCTCCTCGCCCCTCGCGTGGCCGGCCCTCGCCCTGCCGCTGTTCCCCGGCTGGAACCTCTCGCTGCTCCTCCGGATTCTCGTCTCGGCGGCCGGCGGGTGGGCGCTCGCGAGGGACCACGGGAGGTCGCGCGCCGCAGCGCTCCTCGCGGCGTCCGTCTGCGGGCTCTCCGGACCATTCGTGGCATGGCTGGAACATCCCCAGACCCTGACGGCGGCCGGGATCCCCTGGCTCCTCCTGGCGGTCCGGCGCGCGGCCCTCGTTCATTCACCGCGGAGCCTCGCCATCGTGGCGGCGGCGACCGCGCTCGTCCTCGGCGGCGGCCACCACGAGACGGCGCTGATGGCCTCCCTCCTCGCGGCGCTCGTCCTCGCCGCGGAGGCGCCCTCGGCGCGCGCCGCCGCGCGGCCCGTCGCCGGCGCCGTCCTGGGGGCCGGGCTCTCGGCCTGGTTCCTCCTCCCGTTCCTCGAGTACCTCCTGCTGAGCGCCGCCTGGGCCGGCGAGGACCGTCACATCGCCCCGCTCCCCCTGCGCGACCTCGTGCGCTTCGTCCTTCCCCGGGCGGAGGGCTCTCACCCGATCGAGGGCGCGGCGTACCTCTCGCTCGCGCTCCTGCCGCTCGCCGCGATCGGGGCGTTCGCCGGCCGGAGGGAGCGTGTCACGCAGGTCTTCGTCCTCTCCGGGGCGCTCCTTCTCCTGGCCGCCTACGACAGCCCGCTGTCGCGGCTCCTGGTCGAGCGGACGCCGGTCCGCTGGAGCCGGACGCTCCTCCTCCTGCCGATCCCGGCGGCGCTCCTGGCAGCGCGCGGCCTCGACGAGCTGCTGCGAAGGGCCCGGCGTCCGTCCCTCGGTGCGGCGGTCGCGTTCGGCATCGCAGCCGGTTGCGGGGCGGAGCTGCTCTCCGCCGCCAGGAACGTCCACGCCGTCGCGCCGGCCGCAACGCGCCGCCTCTCCACGCCGCTTCTGGAGCGCCTCGCGGCGGATCCGGGCGTCTTCCGGATACTGCCGCTCCACACGTACCTCCCGGCGAACACGGCGACGTCCCTCGGCCTCGACGACCTCCGGGGCTACGACGCCCTCGCGCTGAAAGCCTTCCGGACCGAGCGCGAGAAGGTCGGGCGCTTTCGTGGCGTCCCGACCCAGACGGACGTGGTCGCGCCGTGGGACCTTCTTCCGGGCGGCCGCGAGCTCGATGCCTGGAACGTGAAGTACCTCCTCCTCCACCCGCAGTTCACCTTCTCCGCCCGCACGCTGAACGAGAAGCTCGGCCTCGATCTCGTCGAGCTCGCCTCGGGACCCGAGGGGAGGCTCCTGGAGAACCGGAGGGTGAGGCCGCGCGCGCGCGTCGAGCGGGACGGCCGCGATGCGGGGGAGACGCGCGTCCTCGAGCGGATGCCGACGCGGTGGCTCCTCGAGGTGACGGCGCCTTCGGGAGGCACGCTCGTCCTCGCCAACGCCGGGTACCCGGGCTGGGAGGCGCGGGTCGACGGGAAGCGCGTTCCGATCGGCGGCGGCCCGGGACGGCGACAGGAAGTCGCCGTGCCCTCGGGACGGTCGCAGGTCGAGGTCGCCTACAGGCCCGGGTCGTTCCGGCTCGGGCTCCTCCTGGCGGTGCTCTCGGCGGCGCTCGTCGCGCTGCCCCGTGCGCGGCGCCGGATTCAGCGCCGGTAGCTCGCGGGCCTGCGGTCCGCCAGGACGGGGAACCTCCGGCGCGCGTCGGCGACCGCTCCGGGAGAGACGTCGGCGACGAGGACCGTCTCCTGCTCGGCGGCCGAGAGGATCGTCTCGCCCCACGGGCCGACGAGGGCCGAATCGCCGAGGTATCGCAGGTCGCCCCCCTCGCCGACGCGGTTCACCCCGGCGACGTACGCGAGGTTCTCGACGGCCCGGGCGCGCAGCAGGAGGCTCCAGTGGTGGCGCCGCCGCTCGGGCCAGTTCGCGATCACCGCGAACAGGTCGGTATCGTCCGCCGCGAGGCGGAACGGCTCCGGGAAGCGGAGGTCGTAGCAGACGAGGGGCGTGACGCGGAGCCCTTCGACGTCCCACGTCACGACGCACTCGCCGCTCCGCATGGCTTTTTCCTCTCCGGCGAAGGAGAAGGGGTGGATCTTGGTGTAGCGCCTGACGCCGCCGTCCGGAGAGACGAGGAGTGCGCGGTTGGCCGGCAGAGGCACGGCCACCTCGGCGACCCCGGCCAGGAGGTGGAGGCCGAGAGCGGCCGCCTGCTCCCGCAGGAAGGTCTCCGTGGGCCCCTCCTCGGATTCGGCGACTCTCCCGCCGTCCATCGAGAAGCCGGTCGCGAACATCTCGGGGAGGATCGCGAGGCGCGCGCCGAGGGAGGCGGCCTGCCCGAGGAGGCGCGCGGCCCGGGCGTGGTTGGCCGGGACGTCCTCCCACGCGATGTCCTGCTGGACCAGGGCGACTTTCATCGCGCCGATTCTCGCTCGGCGGACGGGTCTTTCGTGCGTTTCCGTCATGCATCTCGCGTTGACGTGCCCTCCCGGCCGCGGCTACCCTGCCGCCGCGGGCAGAGGGGGAGCCGATGACGGCACAAAAGGAACAGTGGGCGTCGCGGGCGGGTCTCGTCCTGGCGATGGCGGGCAACGCCGTGGGGCTCGGGAACTTCCTGCGCTTTCCGGCGCAGGCGGCGCAGAACGGCGGCGGGGCCTTCCTCATCCCGTACCTCGTCGCGTTCGTCCTGATGGGGATCCCGCTCCTCTGGGTGGAGTGGGCGATGGGGCGCTACGGGGGGCAGTTCGGCCACCACTCGGCCCCCGGAATCCTCGACCGGATGGGGAAGAGCCGGTTCCTGAAATACATCGGTGTCTTCGGCCTCTTCACGAACCTGACGCTGGCGGCGTACTACTGCTACATCGAGTCGTGGACGCTCGCCTACGTCTGGCACTCGCTGAAGGGGACGTTCAAGGCGACGCCGCCGACGGAGTTCTTCCCCGCGTACCTCGGCCAGCACGCGGGCTCGATCACGTCGCTGCCGCCCGAGGCGACGTTCTTCTTCGTGGTGACGCTCGCGCTCAACGGCTGGATCCTCTCCAGGGGCCTCGCCAAGGGGATCGAGCTCGCGGCGAAGATCGGGGTTCCGCTCCTCATCGTCTTCGGCATCATCCTCGCCGTCCGCGGCCTGTCCCTCGGACCGGGCGACGCCGGCGTCGTCGAGAGCCCGTTCAAGGGGCTCAACTTCGTCTGGAACCCCGACCTCTCGGGCCTCGGGGACTTCAACGTCTGGCTCGCGGCGGCCGGGCAGATCTTCTTCACGCTCTCCGTGGGCATGGGGTCGATCCACTGCTACGCCTCCTACGTCCGGAAGAACCGGGACGTCGCTCTGAACGCGGCGAGCGCGGGGTGGATGAACGAGTTCGTCGAGGTCATCCTGGGCGGGACGCTGCTGATCCCGATCGCGACGGCCTACCTCGGTCTCGCGGCCGTCCAGAGCGCGACGAGCGGGGGGAGCGGTTTCGCGCTCGGCTTCCTCACCCTGCCGACCCTCTTCAACAACTGGGGCTGGTTTGCGCCGGTGGCCGGGGCGATGTGGTTCGGGCTCCTCTTCTTCGCCGGGATCACCTCGTCCCTCGCGATGGGGCAGCCGATCCTTTCCTTCTTCGCCGACGAGTTCGGGACCGCGCGCTCGAAGGGCGCGCTCCTCTTCGCCGGGTGCACGTTCGTCCTGGGAATGTGGTGCGTCTGGCTCTACCCGGGCGGCTCGTTCGACGAGTTCGACTTCTGGACGGGCACCTTCTCCCTGGTCGTCTTCGCTCTCCTCGAGGTGATCGTCTTCGCCTGGATCTTCGGGATGAAGAAGGGGTGGGAGGAGATCACGCGCGGGGCGGACATGAAGGTCCCGGTGATCTACCGGTACATCATTCCCTACGTGACGCCGCTCTTCCTCGCGGTCGTCTTCTTCGGCGCGCTCGTCCAGCCCGAGGGCGGGGAGTGGAAGGCTGCGGTGAGCGGCCTGTTCGACGGACAGGGATGGCCGCTCTCGCCCGGAAGCGTCCTCGGCAAGCTGACGCACGTCGGGGACGCCGGGGGGCTGGCACGGTCCGAACGGAGAGGTGACGTCGAGGATGGTGAAGGACCTGAGCCGGATCCTCCTCACCCTCGTCTTCGGGGCCTGCTCGGTCCTCGTCTTCGTGGCGTTCCGCAGGAAGGAAAGGAGGGCCTCGTGACGGGAGCCGCGTGGGCCATGCTCGGGGTGACCTGGTCGGTCATCCTCTTCTTCACCGTTCGCTTCTTCTGGAAGGTCCTCGCGAATCCGATGCCGCCGGAGACGGACGACGGGCCGGACATTCCCTTCAAGGACGCGTAACAGGCTGCAGGATCCCGGGACCCGGGCCTCCACGGGCCCGGCCCCCCGCGCCTGGAGATGCTGCAGCCCCCGGTTCAGCCTTTCTTCTCGGCCTTCTCGAGGGCGGCCTTGTGGGCCTTCTCGAAGTCCGCGGCGAATTTCTCGATGAGGTACTTCTCGTCGGCGGAGACCTTGCTTCCGAAGCCGAGAAAGCCGCCGGAGGCGGAGGCGACGGCGAACGATGCGGTCATCACGTCACTCGTGAGCGACGCGCGTTTCTCGTCCGGGAAGAGCTCCAGGAGCCGCTGGATGATCTCCATCGTCCTTTCGAAGAACTGCGGGGGGGGCGGCGTCTCGAGCCACGAGACGAGCTTCGCGTGGACGGGGGTCCCTTCGACCACGTTCCGGGCCGCCGCGATCCGCAGGATCTCCTCCCGCTCGGCCTTCGAGATCTCGCCGTCGACCCAGGCGACCTGGATGATCGGGACGAGGTGGAGGATCTGCACGGTCTCGCGGTCGTAGCCGGCCTCCTCGAAGGCCTTCAGGAGCTCCTCGTCCTGGACCCCGTGGTACTCGCCCAGGGCGCGGCGCTCGGCCTCCTTCGCGACGCGGGAGCGGACTTTCTCGAGCAGCTCGGCCTCGGCCCGGAGGAAATACTCCTCTTCCTTGCTGCGGGCTCGTCCGGCGGCGGGGCGGGTTTCGGCCATCGGGTCATCCTCCTCGAGCGGATTCGGGCGGGAAGCCGCAGCCTCGTTTTACCAGAACGGGGCCGGTCAGCGTCACTTCCCGCGGCGGCTCACTCGTAGATCAGGAACCGGGCCCGTCGCCGCTCGAACTCCATCTGTCCGGCGGCCCAGCCCGAGACGATCTGTGCCGCCGAGTCGCCCCGCTCGAACCGGGCGACCGCGGCGGCGCTGGCGAGGAGCTCTCCGAATCGGTCCCGCTTCCAGGCGGCGCCCTGCAGGTCGCGAAGCGCGGTCGCGATCTCGAGACCGAGCGTCACCGGTCGAAGGGCGTCGCGGTCGGTCACGGTCATCCGGATTCCCCGGCAGGGCTCCCCGGCGTACTTCGACGAGGCCGGAACGAAAGCCACCGGCGCGAACCGCACGCCCGGTATGTTCCTCACGTTCAACGTCCGCGAGAGGCGCTCGGCGTCGATCCAGGGGGCGCCGAGAAGCTCGAACGGGGCGTCGGTGCCGCGCCCGACGGAGACGTTCGTGGTCTCGAGGAGCGCGACGCCCGGGTAGAGCGCCGCCTGCGTGACCGAGCGCAGGTTCGGCGACGGGTTGACCCACGGCAGCCCCGTCTCGTCGTACCAGAGAGCCCGATTCCAGCCCTTGAGGGCGACGACGGTGAGCGGAACGTCGATCTTCCGCTCTTCGTTCAGCATGCGGGCGAGCTCGCCGATGGTCATGCCGGTCCGGATCGGGATCGTGTGGACGGCCGTGAAGGAGAGCCGGTCCGGGTCCGCGGGCGGGCCCTCGACGGCGTGGCCCCCGACGGGGTTCGGACGGTCGAGGACGACGACGGCGACCTTCGCCCTCGCGCACTCCTCCATCACCCAGGCCATCGACGTGAGGTAGGTGTAGAAGCGGACGCCGGCGTCCTGCAGGTCGACGACGACGGCGTCGAGCCCCTCGAGGTCCCTCGGGGAAGGGCGCCGCTTCTCCCCGTAGAGGGAGACGACGGTCAGCCCGGTCGCCGCGTCGACGGTGTCGGCGACCTTTTCGTCGAGGGCCGCGGCGAGGCCGTGCTCCGGGGAGAAGAGGCGGACGAGCTTCACGCCGGCGGCTTTCGCCTTCTCCGAGAGGAGGAGCGACGCGGTCGATCTCCCGTCGCGCGTGACGCCGGTGGGGTTCGTCAGGAGGGCGACGCGCTTTCCCTTCAGCGCTGCGAAGGCGGAGGTCTCGAGGACGTCGGCGCCGGGACGGACGTCGAACGGGAGGGCGGGTGCGGGCCCCTTCTCGCGGATCACCGGGACGGCGGGGCGGGCCGCCAGGTGCGAGATCCGCTCGGAGGCGAGGCGGAGGGCGTCGGGGGAGGCGTCGCTGACGGCGGCGGCCACGACGCTCGCGAGCCGCGACCGGAGCGGAATCGCGTTGCCTGCTCCGTCGGGATGGTTTCGGGCCGTCAGGACGACGACGAACGTGTCCGTCGCCGGGTCGAGCCACATCGACGTCCCGGTCCAGCCGGTGTGTCCGAAGGAACCGAGGGGGAACAGGTCGCCCCGGCTCGTGGAGTAGTGCGTCTCGACGTCCCAGCCGAGCGCGCGCAGGTCGCCGTCCCCGAAGTCCCGTACGCGCGTCATCGCGGCGACGCCGGCCGGCGAGAGCCAGCCGCCACCGTCGCCGAGGAGAGCCCGGGCGAAGCGGGCGAGATCGTCGGCGGTGCCGAAGAGGCCCGCATGTCCCGCCACGCCGCCGAGGGCCCGGGCGCGGGGATCGTGAACCTCGCCGCGGAGAAAAGCGCCGTCCTGCTTCTCGGTCGGCGCGATCCGTGCGATGGGAAGCCTCCCGCCTACGCCGGCGGGGCGGAACTCCGTCTCGGCCATCCCGAGCGGTTCGAAGACCGTCCGCCGCGCGTAGACGTCGAGCGTCTCGCCCGTCACCGAGCGGACCAGCTCGCCGAGGGTCTCGTATCCCGCGTCGGAGTAGAGGAACCGGCTTCCCGGGGAGCTCAGGAGACGACGCTGGTGCTTCTTCGCGAAGATCTCGGCGGGCGTTCCCAGGTAGAGGTCCATCGGGTCGTCGGCGACGAGGCCGCCACGGTGCGTGAGGAGCTGCTCCACGGTCACCCTCTCGCGCTCGCCGCCTCCGGTACCGAAGGCCGGGAGGTGCGCCACGACCGCGTCCTCGAGACGGACCCGGCCCTCCTCGACGAGCGTCATCACCGCGCTGGCGGTCGCGACGGGCTTCGTGAGCGATGCGAGGTCGAACGCGGTGTCGACGCTCATCGGTTCGGCCGAGGGCGCGAGTGCGCGATGGCCGTAGGCCTTCCGGAAGGCGACCTTTCCGTGCCGGCCCACGAGGACGACGGCGCCCGGGATCTCCTTCCTCGCGATCGCCCGGGCGATGACGTCGTCGACGCGCGCGAGGCGCGCCGTCGAGAGACCGACGGACTCGGGACCGACGGTCTCGAGCGGCGGCGGGGCGGCGGGCGTCGCGACGCTCGCGAAAAGGACCGGGAGCAGGAGATGGAACGGACACCGAGTGGCACCGGATCGTGCGTGGGAGGTGCGAGCGGGGGTCCTCACTTGACCGCCTCCTTCCGCAGCCCGGTCCCTCGCGGGGCGACGCCGGGGATCGTCACCGGGAGCCTTCCTTCGATGGCCTCCTCTCCGTAGAGCGCGCGGACGGCCGCCGACTGGACGAGGGCCTGGGGGCCGTAGCCGCAGAGGTACGTCGGGAGCGCCGGCACGTCGCGCAGGAGGTACGGGCTCCCGAACGAGACGGCGATGACCGGCCTGCCGGAGGCGAGGAGAGCGGCAACAGCCGCCTTCCCCTCCGCCGGGATCTCGAGCGTCCCCCGACCGGAGCGGGGCCTCACGAAGAGGCCGACCAGGATGGCATCTGCTGCTACGGCCTTCCCGGCGAGGGCGGCCCCTTCTCCCGCGCAGGAGGTCGGGTCGAGGCGGACGTAGTCGACCGCTGCGGCCCTCTTCTTCAGCTCGGACTGGAACGTCGTGTCGATCGCCACGGAGGCCCGGTCGTCGTGGATGGCGAGCGCGAGGAGCTTCGTGCCGGAGCGGAGGGGAAGGGCCCCCTGGGCCTCGCGGACGAGCGTCAGGCCGCGTCGGGCGACCTCCTCCTCCGTTGCCCTCTGGGCGCGGGTGCCCGCCCGGGCGGGGATCTCCTGGAGAGGAATGCTCCGCTCGCGGAAGAGCCCGAGCCGCTCCTTCTCTGCGAGCACGCGCGCGACCGACTGGTCGAGCCGGGCCTCGGGGAGGCGGCCGCTCGCCACCGCGGCGACGATCGCGCCGATGGCGACCTTCGCGTCGGAGGGCATCAGGACGACGTCGCCGCCGGCCTCGAGGACGCGCACGGCGGCCTCGCCGGTCTCGAAGTGCGCGACGACGCCTCCCATCGACATCGAATCGGTGAAGACGAGGCCGTCGAAGCGCATCTCCTCGCGCAGGAGCTTCGACGTGATGACGGGAGAGAGGGTCGCCGGCAGGGTCCCCTCCTTCTCGACCTCGGTGACGTCCTCGGTGAAGTCGTGCGTGCGCGGCGGGTTCTGAAGGACGGGGACCGGCGTCGCGTCGAGGCCCGGAACGGACAGGTGCGCGGTCATGACGCTTCGGGCTCCGGCGTCGAGGCCGGCCCGGAACGGGACGAGCTCGACCGCGTCGAGCCGCGCGCGGTCGAAGGCGAGAACGGGGAGGGAGCGGTGCGAATCGGTGGCGGTGTCGCCGTGCCCGGGGAAATGCTTGAGCGTCGCGAGGACGCCGCCTTCCTGCAGCCCCTTCACGGTCGCCGCGACGAAGCGGCCGACTGCGACCGGCTCCTCGCCGAAGCTCCGCACGTTGATGACGGGGTTGTCGGGATTGTTGTTCACGTCGGCGACCGGGGCGAAGACGACGTGGATCCCGAGGGCGCGCGCCGCCTCGGCCGTCCCCCGGGCGCGACGCGTGGCGAGGTCGAGGTCTCCCGCCGCGGCGACGGCCATCGCCGAGGGGCCGAAGACGAGGTCGGGGAAGCGCATTCCGGGGCCCGCCTCGAGGTCGGCCGCGACGAGGAGCGGCACCTTCGCCTTCGCTGCCAGGCGGTGGTTCAGGTCGGCCGTCTCGAGCGGGGTCGAGGCGAACCAGATGACGCCGCCAATTCCGTCTTCGGAGACGAGCCGCGCGAGGTCGAGGTATTCCGGGTCGTCCTCCGCGCGGTAGACGCCGCGGGAGCCGACCATGACGACCTGCCCCGCCTTCTCGCGAAGGGAAAGCGAGGCGACGGACGGGGCGCGGCCCGGGAGAGCGGACTCGGCGGAAGCGACCCGAGCCGGTCCGGCCGCGGGCCGGGCGGCGGTGCAGGCGGCGAGGATGGCGGAAAGGGAGAGGGAGAGAAGAAGAGGGCCGCCGGAGATCCGGCGGCCCGCTGCGAGGTTTCCGAGTTCGTGCGTCACGGCGGCCGAATCATAGGGCCGCCGGCCGTCGACAAAGCCCTCCAGATCGCTTGGCTTATGGGACGTTCATCGGAACATAGCTGCCGTCGTCGTTCCCCTGGTCGTTGAGGACCCCGTAGGCGAGGAACTGGTCCGAGCCGGAGACTCTCCGGATACGTGCGTATCCCTGCGACGCTCCGAAGCCCGAGAGGGGTGTGTTGAACTGCTTCCACTGACCCGGAGCGAGAGTGCAGGGTGCGCACTGGGGCTCTTTCCCGAGCTCGCGTCCGTCGGCGGCGAAGTACGTCACCTCGAGCCTCAGGTCCTCGACGTTGCCTCCGAGCGAGTGGACGACCGCGAGGTTCGAACGCGTTCCGCCTTCCTGCCCGCGGATCCCCGTCTGCTGCAGGCCGTAGACCCACGCTTCGGTGTCCGCACCCTCTCCCAAGGGCGTGTAGCCGTAGGCGAGGCCGAGCTGGCCGCCCGCCCGCGACGTCGTCGTCCTCACGCCGATGAAGCCGTCGCTGGTCGGAATCTCCGCCTGGGTGTCGCTCTGCTCCACGCGGAACTCCCCATCCAGGAACTGGACGAAGACGCTCCCGACGGTTCCCGCCGGCGCATTGAAGCCGATGTCCCGGAGCTCGCCGATGATGTTCGGGATCGTGAACTGCGCCCCCGCGGGCAGGTCGAAGTACCCCCAGTCGGGGACAGGGTCCGCGGAAGGAAGCAGGGCGAAGAGCCCGGAGATCGACCGGGCGGTGCGGTTTGCGAAGGTCATTTCCGACGTGTAGCCCGCGGCCTCGAGAACGACCGGGACCATGGCGGCGGAGGTCCTCGACGGAACGTCGTTCTTCACCATCGGAACGAAGGCGCCATCCCCGTTCAGGTTGTCGTTGAGCACCCCGTAGCAGACGAACTGGTCGTTGCCGGAAACGCGCTTCACGTCGGCGTAGCCGTACCTCATGCCGCGGGCGGCGAGTGGCTGCGATCGCTGGTCCCACTGGAAAGCCGCCAGGTCGAACGTGTCCTTCGACGGACTCGGGACCCCGGTGTCGCCGTCCCGGTACGTGACTTCCAGCCGGATCGACCCTCCCGATCCTGCTCCCGCGTTCACGCAGGCGAGGTTGGAGCGGGTGCCGGGCGCGCCTGCGCTGGACGTCTGCTGGAGGCCGAATACGAACGCTTCGTTGATTGCGCCCCGGCCGAGAGGCGTCGCGGGGAACGCGAGGCCGAAGCGGCCGATGACCCCCTGGGAACGGAGGCTCCCGGTCGCAGGCGTGGTGACGCGCACCTGCGCGCCGAACTGGACGAGGTTGTCGGCCCCGGCGACCTCGACGCGGAGCGACGCGGTCTTGTTCCCGGACGGGATGGCCATCCCCGTCGAGCTCTGCAGGAAGCCGAAGATGTCCGGGTGGATCTGTTGGCCGGGCGGCAGGGAGTAGGTCGACGAGGCGTCGAACGAGCCTTTTGCCCGGAAGGTCAGGTTGAGTGTCTTCCCGGACCTGTTCGTGAGAGTCAGCTCGGACGTGAAGAATGCGCCGCCGGCGCCGGAGCTGGTCAGGACGATCGGGAGGAGGTAAGTGTAAGTGCTTCCGGTACCGGTCGAGCCGTAGGTCACGGTGACCGTCTTCGTGACGGACCGGGTGCCGGCAGCGTTTCCCGCGGACAGCGTCACGGCATAGGGACCGGGGCTCGCCCAGACCTTCGTCGGGTTCTGGAGGGAAGAGGACGTCCCGTCGCCGAAGCTCCAGCTCCAGCTCGAGGCCCCTCCTTGAGACCTGTCGGAGAACGTGACGCTCTGCCCGGGCTTCGGGCTCGCCGGACTGAAGACGAAGTCGGCGGTCGGGGGAGACGTCGGTCCCGTCGACCCGCCCAGGGGGTTGATCTCCCACATTCCCCTGCCCCATGTCGCGGCCCGGAGCTTGCTGCCGTCGGGAGAGAACAGGAGGGACGAAACCCACGTCGCCGGGAAGTCGTCGCCGAAGCGGCTCCAGGCCTGGCCCTTGTTCGTCGAGCGGAATATTCCGTACTTCGTCCCGGCGAACATCAGGTTCGCGTCGGAGGGCGACACGGCGAGGCTGTCGACCGGCGCGAAGTAGCTGAACGAGCCTCCCGCATAGGTGACGGGGACTCCGATTCCCGTGCTGGCCGGGGCGGCCGTCTTCTGCTCCTTGTCGAGAGCGGCGATGCGCCAGATGACGTGGCGCCCCTGCCCGGAGATGACCTCCGTCGCGCTTTCGAGTCCCACGTAGTAGGCGTTCGGGTCGGTCGGGTCCCAGGCGATCGCGTTGATCTCGCTGCCGATGTTCAGAAGCGACGCGGTCTGAAAGCCGTCGACGGTGGTGATGAGGTAGCCGGCGGCCGTCCCGAAGGCGACGCGGTTTCGGTCCCGCGGGTTGATCGAGATCGATGAGCAGCTCGCGTAGTTCTTCTGCGCGTTCGGACAGGGCTGGGTCGAGATCCCGTCGGAGCAGAAGTACTCGGCGAAGACGGGCTGCCAGTCGGAAGCCGTGGCAGCCCCGTTCGACGTCCGGTAGATCCGGTCGGTCATCGTGTAGAGGATCCGCGGGTCGACCGGGTCCATCGCGAGGCGCGACCGAAACGACGTCACCGGAGGAACGGAGCACTGCTCGTCTGTCTGCGCTTCGGGGGGACAGGTCGTCAGCCGGAACGAGTCCTCGCTCTCGCCACCGTCGTCCGCGCGCGACGTGTAGCCGTTGAAGTTGGTCGCGTAGACGATGTTCGGGTTCTGGTAGTTGACGGCACAGTCGTAGCCGTCGCCGTAGAAGATCTTCTTCCACGCGGCGGTGCTGTCGCCGGACAGCTTCATCGTTCCGTTGTCCTGGGTTCCCGCGTAGAGGCGGTACGGGTCCGTTGGATGCTGTGCGAGAGAGGAGAACATCCGGGCGACGACGCCGTCGTTCTTCCAGATGAAGGACCGACCACCGTTCGTCGACCGGAAGAGCCCGCCGTCCGTCCCCATCCAGAAGTTTCCGAGACCCGGCTCGAAGGCGATGACGTCGACGTCGGCGTGGCAGAACTGCGGGTGGCGCTCGGGCAGCGTCCACTGGGATATCTGTGTCCAGCTCAGGCCCGCGTCCTCGGACCGCCAGGTGTCGAGGCCTCCGGCGATGACGCGGTCGGCGTTCGTCGGGTCGACCGCCATGCCCAGGAACGTCCAGCCCTGAGAGCCCGCGATCAGCGGATAGGCCTGCCCCGACGGCGGACCGAGGGCCGTTCCCCAGTTCTGGCCGCCGTTGTCGCTCCGGAAGAGGCCGACCTGGGAGTACCCCCTGCCGGATTCATAGCCCGCGACGAGCCAGTAGAGCCGGTTGGGGTTGGAGGGGGCGATCGCGACGAGAGAACGAATCGGCAGGCCGGCGTAGCCGACCTGCTGGGCGATGTCTTCGAAGAGGACCTGCCAGGTCTCGCCTCCGTCCAGAGAGCGCCCGAGGCCACCCCAGAGGCCGGCCCAGACGACGTTGGGATTCGCCGGGCTGCGCGCCAGGTTCACGCCCTGCCGCCGGAGCTCCAGCGAGGAGGTCGAGCTGGCGCCCGTGGAGGGAAGGCGGTTCACCCAGGTCCGTCCGCCGTCCGTGGAGCGGAAGATCCCGTTGGCCGTGCCGAGGAGGACGTCGTCGGGATTGGAAGGGTGGACGTCCAGATCGTACGAGTACTGCGAGGGGACGACGTCGAACCACCCACCGGTGACGGATGACGTATTGAAACTCCACGTCGAACCGCCGTCCGTCGACCGGAGAGTCCCCATCCCGGTCACCTGAGAGCCGCTGAGGGGCGACTGCTCCCCCGTCGCTGCGTAGACGATGCTCGGATTCGAGGGCGCGACGGCGACGGCGCCGAAGGTCAGGAGCGGGAGGTCGTCCGTGAGGTTCACAGGGTTGCCGTAGTCGGAACCCGCCCCGCCCTGGCGGGTCAGGAGCCAGATGCCTCCGTTCGCCGTGGCTGCGTAGAGCTTCGAGCCGTCGCGGGTGAAGGCGTAGTCGCGCACGCGGCCGGCATCGGTCGTCGGCCCCAGGGATTTCCAGCCGGCTGCGGCCAGCGTCGCGTTGAGGGGCTGGGGGCCTCCGTCCTGACTTCGGTAACGAAGGCGCTCGCGGTAGATCGCCTCCGAGACCGATCGAAGTATCGGCGCCGCGGGGAGCTCTGCGCTCTCCTGCATTTCCCACTCGCGCCGCGCCTTCCAGTAGCCCCTTCCCTCGTGAGTGGCTTCTTCCTCGTCTGCCCTCTCTTTCCGGGCTCCGAGGAGGGAGAGGTTGGGGATGTTCCGTCGCCCGGAGAAAGATATCGCGCCGTCGAGCACGGGCGCGGAGGGGTCCGTCTGCGCGCGCGTGGGGAAGGAGGCAAAGACCGAAACCAGGACGAGAGCACTCGTCCACAGAGAGAACCACAGGCGTCGATTCATGACGTCCTCCCTTCCGGGGGCCTACTTTTGTGTTGAATTACACAGTATAGGGCCCCGTGACCTTTCGGCAATCTCGCCGCTCACAGGACCGCCGGAACGGAGGACCGAGCAGACCGCCGGCTGCAGCGAGGCCGCCCGGGAAGGGCGGCCTCGCCGTCGAAGGCGAGATCCCGGTGAGCCGCTAGTCGTCGCCGCCCGCCGCCGTCCCTCGCTCGCCCCGGTGCAGCCCCTCGAACGTCCCGCGCCGCCTGATGACGCGGACCTCGTCGCCGTCGACGAGGACCTCGGCCGGAAGCGGGCGCGCGTTGTACTCGCTCGCCATCGCGAAGCCGTAGGCGCCGACGTCGAGAAAGACGACGAGGTCGCCCGCTTCGGGTCTCGGGAGGAGCCTCCCCTCGGCGAGGATGTCCCCGGTCTCGCAGACGTCGCCGGCGACGTCGAGCGTCATCGGCGCGGCCGTCTTCCCGACGACCCGGACCCGGTGCCTGGCGCCGTAGAGCGCCGGCCGCATCAGGGTGTTGAAGCCGGCGTCGACGTTGACGAACGTCTTCACCGGGGTCGTCTTGACGGAGTTGACGCGGGCGACGAGGAAACCCGACTCGGCGACGAGGAAACGTCCCGGCTCGATCCAGAGCTCCGGCTCGTAGCCGAGGAGGGCGATCTCCTCTTCCCAGATCGGCTTCAGCGCCCGGGCGAGCTCCTCGGGGCCCATCACCGTACGGCCGTCCTCGAAGGGGATTCCGAGGCCGCCGCCGAGGTCGACGAAGGAGAGGCGGATGTCGAGCTCCTCCTTCAGCTCGCGGACGAAGGCGAGCATCTTCCGGGCGGTCTCCTCGTACGCGTCGGTCGCGGTGATCTGCGAGCCGATGTGGCAGTGGATGCCGGCGATGGCGAGGCCCGGGAGGGCCTTCGCGGTTTCGTACGCCTTCCGGGCGATCCCCGCGTCGAGGTGGACGCCGAACTTCGACTCGATGCAGCCGGTGTTGATCTGGTGGAGGGTGTCGGGGTCGACGCCCGGGTTGATCCGGAAGGAGATGCGCGCGGTGGTCCCGAGGCGCACCGCGGCCGCCGAGACCTGCGCGAGCTCGTCGAGGTTGTCGACGTTCAGGATGACGCCGTGCCGGAGGGAGAAGTCGATCTCGGAAGGGCTCTTGGAGGAGGACGAGAAGAGAACGTCGCCTCCCTTCGCTCCGGCGAGGAGGGCGGCGCGGATCTCTCCCTCCGAGACGACCTCGGGCGCGAGCCCCTCGGAGAGGAGGAGCCGCACGATCTCGACGTTCGTGTTCGCCTTGAGCGCGTAGCGGACCCGCAGCTTCGGGAAGCGCGGGGCGAAGGCGGCCGCCAGGGCGCGGGCCTGCTCGCGGATCGTCTCCGCGTCGTAGACGTAGAGAGGCGTGCCGTGCGCGGCCGCGAGGCGCGTGAACGCGGCGACGCTCGTCGGATGGGCGGCCTCGCCGGCACGGGCGAGGACGAGGCCCTCGCGGAGGGTCACGGGGCCCTCCGCGCCGCGAGAGCCGGGGACGGGACGGGGCGGAACAGGGCCGGAGCGGCTGACGGGATCGGAGTGTGAATGCTCATGGGACGTCGGCCGATTCTGCGGCCGCAGGAGGCCGCGGTCCAGAAGCGGCGCATAGAATCGAAGGGTGAAGACCCGCCGCAGCCTCCTCGCCGACGCCGCTCTCGCCTCGGCTTTCCTGGCCCTGCCGCGCGCCGCCCGCGCCGCGGCGCCTCCTGGCGGGCCCGTCCGCCCGAAGGCGCTCGCCCCGGGGGCGCGCGTCGCTCTCGTTTCCCCGGCGAGCCCCGGGACGGAGGTCGAGTCGAACGTCATCGCCGAGGAGATCGTCGCCTCGCTCGGGCTCGTCCCGAAGAGGATGCCGGCGGCGGCCCGCCAGACGATGTACCTCGCCGGAACCGACGAGGAGCGCGCGGCCGACCTGAATGCCGCCTTCCGCGACCCGTCGATCGACGCGGTCTGGTGCATCCGTGGCGGGTACGGCTCGGGGCGCCTCCTGCCGCTCCTCGACTGGGAGGCGATCCGGAAGAACCCCAAGCCCCTCCTGGGCTACAGCGACATCACCGCGCTCCTGAACGGGTTCCACGCCCGGACGGGCCTCGTCACGTACCACGCGCCGAATTGCTCGGAGAACCTCTCCGACTACGCGCTCGCGGAACTGAAGCGGGTCCTCTTCTCGACGGAGCCGGCGGGCGTCATCGCCGCGGCGCCCCGCTGGAGCCGAAGGAGGGTTTCGTCGACCGGGAGGACCGTCTCCGCCGGATCGTCCCCGGCACGGGCCGCGGCCGCCTCGTGGGCGGCAACATCAGCGTCTTCTCGATGCTCGTCGGCACGCCGTGGGAGCCACCCCTCGCCGGTTCGATCCTCTTCCTCGAGGAGGTCGGGGAGGAGCCGTACCGGATCGACCGCTGGCTCACGCACTTCGCCCTGACAGGGCGCCTTGCGACGTGCGCGGGAATCGTATTCGGGAAATTCAAGGACTGCGGCCCGGCGGACAAGGGGAGCTTCCAGGGGACGTGGACCTGGCAGGAGGTCGTCGCGGACCGGCTCGGAAAGCTCGGTGTTCCGATTCTCGCGGGGCTGCGGTTCGGGCACGTGCCCGACAAGTCGACGCTTCCCGTCGGCGTCCTGGCGGAGCTGGACGTGGCGAAGGGGACCCTCACGCTCCTCGAACCTGCGGTCTCGTGACGATGACGGGGCCGGCACGCCGCGCGCGACGGGCCGACCTCGCCCTCCTCGTCTTCTCTGTGTTGCTCGCCGCGCCGGCGCCGCCCGCCGGCGCGACGTCCGCACCGGACCCCGTGGGCCTGCCCGTCGTTCTTTCCACCGGCTGGAGAGCGGCCGACGGCGATCCGCCCGACGGCGTCACCGGAATCGACCGTCTCGACTTCCGGCCGACCGACCCGCTGAAGGACCAGGCGGCGCGCGAGGGAGTCCGCTGGTACCGGGTCCTCGTGGACCTGTCGCCGTTCGTCGGGCAACCCCTCGCGTTCGCGGTCCCGGGTATCCGGGACGTGGACGAGGCCTGGTTCGACGGCGTGAGGATCGGCGGCCTCGGGGAATTCCCGCCCGCGTCCGACACGGCTCACTTCGTCGCGCGCCTCTACCCGCTCCCGACGGACCGGGTGGATTCCGCGGGGCCCCGCGAGCTGGTCGTCAGGGTCTGGCACGGGAAGAGGGACGGGAGCGCCTTCCGGGGCCTGCCTGTGATCGGAAGGCTCGACCGCCTCGAGCGCGAGCGATCGCTGCACGACCAGAGCCTCGTCCTCTTCCTCGGCGCGTCGCTCGTCGTGTCGGTGCTCCTGGTCCTCTTCGCCTTCCACGCCCGAAGCCCCGCCGACTATCTCCTCTTCGCAGGCTTCGCGACGTCGCTCGGTCTCTACCTGATGCTCGGCCACTCGGCCTGGGGCGACTCCCGCCTTCCCCTCTCGGCCGTCTTCCGGGGCGGCATCGTCGTCCTCGTGTCGACGGTGATCTGCTACTGCGCGGCGATGCTCCGGTTCCTCGGGGCCGGCATCCCGCCCGGCTACCGCCTTCTCCTTCCCGCCTTCGCCCTCCTCGCCGTCGCGGCGCCCGTCGTCCCGGGGATCGAGAGCTTCGTCGTGCCGCTGCAGCTCTTTCGCTGGGCGTTTGCGGCGCTCCTGCTCGACCTCCTCGTCCGCTTCGCCGTCGCCGCGTGGCGCGGCCGCCGCAGCGCGCGGACCGACCTCGTGGGGCACGTGTCCTTCCTCTTCGCGGTGGTCCCGGTCGCGGGCCTCGTCCCCGGAACGGGTCCCGCCGACCTCGATCCTTCGTGGCGCGTCGTGCTCATGGGTGTTCTCTTCCTCTGCCTCGCTTTCACCGTCCTCTGGCGGATGTCGGAGGAGGTGAGGCGCTACCGGCTCGCCGGGCTGACCGACCCGGGGACGCGCCTCTGGAACCGCGACGCCCTGTACGGCGAGATCGCGGAAAGAGGAGATGCGTTCCGGCGTGGAAAGGGGCGGGGTTTCGGGCTCCTCCTCGCCGACATCGACCGTTTCAAGGAGTGGAACGACGCGAGGGGCCACCTCGCGGGAGACCGCCTCCTCCTGCGCGCGGCGCGCTCTCTCCTCGACGCATCGCGCCCACAGGACTTCGTCGCGCGCTACGGCGGCGACGAGTACGCCGTGGTCGTAGGCGACGTCGACGGCGAGACCCTTCCGGCCCTGGCCTCTCGCCTGCGCGAGGCGCTGGGCGCGGCACTCTCGGAGGAAACGGGCGGCTTCCTCGCGAGCGCGTCGACCGGGACCGAGATCTTCGACGGGACCCGCCACAGGACGCCGGAGGACCTCCTCAGAGACGCCGACCGGCGGCTTTACGAGGCGAAGGAGGCGTTCCGCGCGGGGCACCCGGCGCGGGCGGCCCGACAGACCCCGTCGGGAAAGTGGTCCGTCCGCCTCTAGCGGATTCCGTACACTCCCGTCCCGTGACCGCACGCCGCCGGAGCACCGGGCTCTTCGTCTCCTTCCTCGCCGCGCCGCTCGCCGCCCTCGCACTCGCCGAGGTCGCCGTCGATCCGCTCCCGCCCGAGACGCGCGCGGCGGTCGCCGCGCTCGCCGGCAGGGGCACGTCTGCCACCCGTGCGACGGAGTGGGTCCGGAGGCTCACGGACGAGGTCGGCCCCCGCCTCGCCGGGACTCCCGGCGACCGGGCGGCCGTCGCGTGGGCAGCGGCCCTCTTCCGCGAGCTCGGCTTCTCGAACGTGAGAGCCGAGGAGGTTCCCGTGACGGCCTGGGAACGTGGCGTCGAGACGGCCCGGGTCGTCTCTCCGTTCCCCCAGGTGCTCGTCGTCACGGCGCTGGGCGGCAGCGTCGGGACGCCGCCGCAGGGGATCACGGCGCCCATCGTCGAGATGAAGACGCTCGAGGCGCTGGAGGATGCCGTGAAAGCCGATCCGGCGGTCGTGCGCGGGAAGGTCGTCTTCTTCAGCCGCCGGATGGCGAGGCCTGGCCAGGGCCCGGGTTACGGCGCGACCGTCCCGATACGCGCCTCGGGCGCTGCGAAGGCCGGGCCGCACGGCGCGCTCGCCGTTCTCGTCCGGTCGGTCGGGACGTCGTCGAGCCGGTTCGCGCACACGGGTTCGACGAACTACGACGACGGCGGGCCGCGCATTCCTGCGGCCGCCGTCTCGAACACGGATGCCGACCTCCTCGAGCGGCTCCTCGCCAAGGGCCCCGTCGAGGTGAAGATCGTCCTGGGCTGCCGCCCCCTTCCCCCCTCCGTGTCGGCGAACGTCATCGGCGAGGTGAAGGGGAGGGAAAAGCCGGACGAGGTCGTGGTCGTCTCGGGCCACCTCGACTCGTGGGACCTCGGAACGGGGGCCGTCGACGACGGCGCCGGCTGTGCGATCGCGATCGAGGCGGCGCGACTCATCGCCGAATCCCCCCGCCGGCCCCGGCGAACGATCCGCGTCGTCCTCTACGCGAACGAGGAGAGCGGCCTCGCGGGCGGCAAGGGCTACGCGGCCCGGCACGCCGCCGAGCTGGCGAAGCACGCCGGCGCCTTCGAGGCCGACAGCGGAACCGGCACACCGACGGGCTTCTCCTGGAACGCGGCGGACACGCTCGGGCCGGCGCTCGCCGCCGTGTCCACCCTCCTCGAGCCGCTCGGTGCCGGGACGCTTCGCAAGGGGGGCACGGGCGGCGCCGACATCTCGACGATGGCCCCGGCCGGCGTGCCGCTCTTCGGCCTGAGGCAGGAGACGGGGCGCTACTTCGACGTCCACCACACGGCCGACGACACGTTCGACAAGATCGAGCCGGCGTCGCTCGACAGGGCGGCCGCCGCGCTCGCCGCGATGGCCTACGCCGTGGCGGACCTCCCGGCGATCCACACCCTGCCAGCCGGGTCCGCCGGGCCGAAGCCACGATGAACCTGCCGACGCTCCCTTCGCTCCCGACGGCGGAAGGTGCGGCACCCCCCGCGCCGCGGTCCGCCGACGGGCCCGAGGTGGAGCTCACGGTAAGGGGGATGCACTGTGCGTCGTGCGTGGGGCGGATCGAGTCGGCCCTCGGCAGGGTGCCGGGCGTCTCCCTCGCCGTCGTCGACCTCCTCTCGGGGCGGGCGCGCGTCCGCCTCTCGGACCCGTCGCTGGCCGTGGGGCGCCTCGTCGAGGCCGTGGCCGGCGCGGGGTACGAGGCGCGGGAGGCGGAGAAGGCCGACCTCTTCGGCCTCGAAGAGGTCGTCGACGCCGAGCTGGCCGAACGCGCGGCATCCCTGACGGACCTCTCCCGCCGGCTCGCCCTCGCGGTCGCGGTCGCGCTGCCGGTGGCGACTCTCTCGATGGCCGAGGTGACCTTCCCGGGGCGCGACGCCCTCTTCCTCGTCCTGACGGCGGTCGTCCTCGGCTTCTCGGGGCGCGAGATCCTCGCCGGTGGGGCCCGCGCCGCGGGGCGCCTCGCCCCCGACATGGACACGCTCGTGGCCCTCGGGACGTCTTCGGCCTTTCTCACGTCGGCCGCGGCCACGCTCTTTCCGCACCGCTTCCACGTCCCGGGCGGGCACGCGCCGGTCTACTACGAGGCGGCGGTCGTCATCGTCGCGCTCGTCCTTCTCGGGCGGTTCCTCGAGGAACGGGCGAAAGGGAGGGCGGGGGAGGCGATCCGGGCGCTCGCCCGGCTCGGTGCGCGGAATGCCCGCCTCGTGCGGCCGGACGGCGACGTCGAGGTGCCTCTCGAGCGCGTGCGTGCCGGTGACCTCCTGCGCGTCCTCCCGGGCGAGAAGGTGCCGACGGACGGCGTTCTCGTCGAGGGATCGACGGCGGTGGACGAGGCGCTCGTCACGGGCGAGTCGATCCCGGTGGAGAAGGTGCCGGGCGACCCGCTCCTCGGTGCGACGGTGAACGGGAACGGGTCCATCGTCATGAAGGCGACGCGCGTGGGGAAGGAGACCGTGCTCGCCCAGGTCGTGAAGCTCGTGAGGCAGGCGCAGGCGACGAAGGCCCCGGTCCAGCGCCTCGTCGACCGGGTCGCCGCGGTCTTCGTCCCGGTCGTCGTCGTCCTCGCGCTCCTCTCCTTCGCGGGCTGGATGCTCTTCGGCCCGGAGCCGAAGCTGCTGCGGGCGCTCCTGGCCGCCACGTCGGTCCTCCTCGTCGCCTGCCCTTGTGCCCTCGGCCTCGCCACCCCCACGGCCCTCGTCGTCGGGACGGGGCGCGGCGCGCAGCTCGGCCTCCTCCTGCGCGACGCCGGAGTGCTCGAGAAAGCGGCGCGGGTCACGACCATCGTCTTCGACAAGACGGGAACGCTGACGGCGGGGCGCCCCGCGGTGACCGCGCTCCGCCCGGCGGAGGGCGTGAGCGAGGAGACGCTCCTCGCGGCGCTCGCCGCGCTCGAGACGGGATCGGAGCACCCGCTCGCGAAGGCGGTTCTCGAGGCGGCCCGCGCACGCGGCCTCGGTTTCGAGCGCGCCCGCGACGTGGCGGCGGTGCCGGGTGGGGGCGTGACGGGGAGGGTGACCGGCGAGCCGGCGCTCGCGGGCTCGGAGGCGTTTCTCGCCGCCCGCGGCGTGGCGGTGCCGCCGGAGCTTCTCGACGCCGGCGGCGACGGGACGCTGGTTCTCCTCGCCCTGTCCGGGCAGGCTCTGGGAGCCGTCGTCCTGACCGACCCCGTCAAGCCGCACGCCCGGGAGGCGCTCGCGGAGCTGGCGGCCCGGGGTCTCTCGCTCCACGTCCTGTCGGGCGACCGGCCAGGTGCGGTCGCGGCCGCCGCGCGAGCGGCGGGAATCCCGGAAGCGAACGTCGCCGCGCGTCTCTCGCCGTCCGAGAAGGCCGAGCGGGTGAAGGCGCTGGGCGCACAGGGCGAGGTCGTGGCGATGGTGGGGGACGGGATCAACGACGCTCCCGCCCTCTCGGCGGCGGACCTCGGGATCGCGATCGGGACCGGGACGGACGTGGCCCGCGCGGCCTCGGACATCACGCTCGTCGGGGGTGCGCTCTCGGGAGTCGGAACGGCGCTCGACCTGTCGAAGGCGACGCTTCGGAACGTGAGACAGAACCTCTTCCTCGCGTTCGTCTACAACGTCGTCCTGATCCCGGTGGCCGCCGGCGCGCTCTATCCCGTCACGGGCTGGACGCTGAACCCGATGCTCGCGAGCTTCGCGATGGCGGCCTCCTCGGTGAGCGTCGTCTCGAACGCCCTGAGGCTCCGGCGCTTCGGGAAGTAGGGGCGCTCAGGACGGGAGGAGGAGCTCGCCCTTCACGACGGTGACGGCCGTCCCCGCGAGGCGGACCCGCTCGCCGTGGCAGGAGACGAGGACCGTCCCGCCGCGCGGCGAAGCCTGGTAGCCGACGAGATCGGCCTTCCCGAGCTTCCCCTGCCAGTACGGTCCGAGGGCGCAGTGGGCCGACCCGGTGACCGGGTCCTCGGGGACGCCGCATTCGGGGGCGAAGAAGCGGGAGACGAAGTCGAAGGGCGACCCCGCGTCGGCCCGGGCCGTGACGATGACACCGCGGTAGGGGACCTGGTCGAGAAGGCCGTAGTCGGGCTTGAGGGCGCGAACCTCGGCTTCCGTCGCGACCTCGTAGAAGAGGTCGAAGCGCGTCTTGCCGGAGTAGACGGGCGAGATCGAGAGCGCCCGGAGGGCGTCTCCGAGGGGCGCGAACTCCTCGGCGGGGGTCGCGGGGAAGTCCAGGACGATCGACGCGCCTTCGTGCTCGGCCGTCAGGAGGCCGCTCTTCGTCTGGAACCGCGCCGTCGCGCCCGGGGCGACGCGTCCGCTCTCGAAGAGCACGTGGGCAGAGGCGAGCGTCGCGTGGCCGCAGAGGTCGACCTCGACCTCGGGGGTGAACCAGCGAAGCCGCCACGCGTCGCCCTCCGGGAGGAGGAAGGCGGTCTCGGCCTGGTGCATCTCCATCGCGACGTTCTGCATCACGTCGTCCGGAAGAGGCGACGACAGGAGGCAGACGCCGGCGGGGTTCCCTGCGAACGGACGGGCGGTGAAGGCGTCGACGAGGTAGAGAGGCAGCGCCATCCGGCAAAGATACGCCGGGATGAATCCTCCGGCGAGCTTCCCTGCTCTCATACTCGGAGAACGAATTCGGACCGGAAGGGTCCTCAAAGGAGCGTCATGAGCAAGCTCTTCCCCGTCAACGAACACATCGCCGAACGCGTCATCAGAGTCGGCATCGGCCTCGCGCTGATCGGCCTCGCCGCGGCCGGGAAGGTCGGTCCATGGGGCTACGTCGGCGTCATCCCCGTCATGACCGGTCTGCTCGGGAGCTGCCCGCTCTACACCGTCCTCGGGTTCTCCACGTGCCCGCTGAAGGCCGGGAAGCCGTCCTGAACGACGGGCCGGGGAGCTGACAGTCCAGGAAGCCGGGCCAGGTCGCGAAACCTCCGGCCGTTCCGTTCGTCTCACCCGACGTGAGACCCTTGCGGGCAGTGGCCATCGTTCCGGACGACGACGCCGGCCTGATGGGCCGGGTCAAGGCGGGAGACCCCGCCGGGGCCGAGGCTCTTTTCACGCGATACGCCGGTCCGATGCTCGGTTTCACCGAGCGGATGCTCGGGAACCGGGCCGAGGCCGAGGAGGTCACGCAGGACGTCTTCCTGAAGATGATCTCCCGCTGCGAGCAGTACGACGGGCGGGCGTCGGTCTCGACGTGGCTCTTCGCCATCGCCGCCAACGCCTGCCGCGACCGGCTCCGGAGCGCCTGGCGGACGACCTCGGTCCCGCTCGAAGCGGTGCCGGAGCCGAAGGGCGAGGGGTCCATCGAGGGGGGGCTCCTCGAAAGGGAGAAACGCAGGGCCGTCCGGACGGCCCTGGACCGCCTGACGCGGGAGCAGCGCGAGGCGCTTCTGCTGGCCCGCTACCGGGGAATGCCCTACGCCGACGTCGCCCGGACGCTCGGCATCAGCGAGGGGGCCGTCAAGACGCGCGTCTTCCGCGCCGTGGAGACGCTGCGCGCCCTCTTCGCCGAGGAAGGAGTTTCGAGATGGACTGCCGCGAGGCCCTAGAGATCTCCGTGGCCCGGACGGCCGGCGAGCCTGCCGGCGCCCGGGATGCCGAGGCCGTTGCGCACATCGAGGGGTGCGAGAGCTGCCGCAGGGACGCGGCGGCCCTCGACGAGGCGTGGGAGCGGGCCGCGCTCCCCGACCCGGAGGTCCCGCCCGTCTTCCGGGAACGGACCATCGGCCGCATGGAGGAGGCGCTGGCCCACCGCAACGTCGTCCCATTCCGGTCGAGGACCTGGTGGAGACCCGCGCTGCAGGCGGCGGCCCTGGTCGTCGCCGGGGCCGGAGGCTTCCTGCTCGCGCGGGCGAGCGCGCCGGCGGCGGTGCCCTTCGGCGGCCCCGAGGCCGTCACCCCCGCTTTCGCCGTCGTCCCGGAGCGGCAAGTCGACGTTTCCCGCGTCGGTCTCGACCTCTCGGGAAACCCGCGTCTCAGAAACGTCTCCTTCCGCCCCACCGAGGCGGACGGCCGGCTGGCGATCTCCTTCGACGTGACGACCCGCTACAACGTGACGGGACGGCCCGAGGACCGCGCGGTCGCATCTCTGCTCGCCTACGTCGTGAACGCGCAGTCGGCGACCGAGGGGGCGCGGGGCCGGGCCATCGACCTCGTTTCGAGCGAGCTGGGCGAGAAGGCGGCCGCCTCTCCCGAGATCGTCGACGTCCTCGTGAAGACCCTGAGGGAGGACCGCAATCCGGGCGTGAGGAAGAAGGCCGCCGAAGCGCTCGTCCAGATGCCGCCGTCGCCCGAGATCCGGGACGCCCTCGCGTTCGCCCTGAAGTCCGACGCGAACCCCGCCGTGAGGATGATCGCGGTCGACGGGCTCGCGCGGGCCGCAACGACGCTGGGCGATCCGCTGAGCATCGAGACGCTCCGGCTCAAGGCGGCGGACCAGACGGAACCGGGGTTCGTCCGCGTGAAGGCCGCCTCGGCGCTTCGTGAGATCCCGCTGTGAGCGATACCTTTCCGGCGATCGCCCGTCAGACCGGCATGAACACGGAGACGACGATGACCCCCGCAACCCCCCGACCCGTGTCCCGCGGCTGGACCGTCCTCTGGATCCTCCTGATCGGGACCTTCCTCCTCGTCTCCCTCGCCTGGCCGGCCCGCGCAGACCGGCTCTCGGCGACCGCCAGCCGGACCGACACGTTCGGCGTCCCCGCCGGGGTGAAGTCGCTGTCGATCGATGGTGTCAGCGGCGACGTCGAGGTGACGGCCGGACCCTCGTTCTCGGCGACCGTCGACGTGACCGTCAAGGCGGACGGCGAGGCGCGGGCGAAGGAGATCCTCGGCCAGACGAAGATCTCCTTCGAGAACCGTTCCGGCGAGCTCTCGCTCGCGACGCTCGAGCCGGGGGCCACGCTCTCCCGCGACGGCCGCCGGACGCGGCTGCACATGACGGGCGACGGCGGACGGCGCTGGCGGGTGGAGGCGCGCTACCGCGTGACGCTCCCCGCCGGCACGCACCTCGACGTCTCGCTCGTCAACGGAGGGGTCAAGACCTCCGGGCTGGACGGCGTCCAGGAGCTCACGACGGTGAACGGGCGCGTCCTGGCGTCCGGGGTGAGGCGGGACGTGACGCTGAAGTCGGTGAACGGCTCCGTCGAAGGGGCGCTCGCCGCCCTGCCGCGGGACGCGAAGATCGTCGCGGAGACCGTGAACGGGAGCGTGACGCTGACGCTGCCCGCCGACGCGGCCTTCGGGCTCCGAGCGTCCTCGATCAACGGGGGGATCCGGTCTACCTTCCCGCTGCCGGTGAGCGGCGCGGCCTCGGGGGACGAGGACATCGCCCGGGTGGCCGAGGACGTCGCCCGCGTCGAGGCGGAGCACGCGCGGGCCGCGGCCGACAGGGCGCGCGCGAAGGCCGAGCGCAATCGAGGGGGGACGAAGGGGGAGGACGACGAGTGGGACCGGGAGTGGGAGGAGTTCGGCCGGGAGATGGCGAGCTTCAGCCGGGAGATGGCGCGGTTCGGCCGCGAGATCTCGCGCTCGGTCAACGGAAGCCTGAATCGCTCCTACGAGGGGGCGGTGAAGGGGGGCGGGGCCTCGGTGAGGTGCTCGACGGTGAACGGAGGGGTGGTGGTCCTCGCCGCCGGTACGACGGAGTCCGCTGCCACCTCGCTCGTCCCGAAGCGGCCGGCGACCTGGGCGGTGGCGCCCGTTGCACCGGTTCCTCCGGTGCCGCCCGTTCCGCCGGTCCCGCCCGCTCATGCCGGTCGCGGCCGGGGCCACGACGAGGGATCGATCGTCAAGGGAGACGTGGCAGGCGATTTCAGCGCCACGCTCCCGACCGGCGACGTGAGGCTCGGGAACGTCTCGGGGCGCGTCACGGTGCGGACGAGCTCCGGCGATGTGAGGGTCGTGTCGGCCGGCAAGGGGGCCGACCTCTCCAGCTCGGGCGGGGACGTGAGGATCGACCGCGTCGAGGGAGGGCTCACCATATCGACCCTCGGGGGCGACATCATCGTGGGCGACGTCTCGGGAGAGACGAAGCTCCGGACGATGGGCGGCGACGTGAAGCTCCGCTCTGCCAAGGGGCCCGTTTCGGTGAAGACCGCCGGTGGCGACGTCCGGCTTCTCCGGGTCGCCGGTTCCGTCCGGGCGGAGACGGCTGGGGGAGAGGTCTACTGCGAGGTCGTGTCGAAGGACGGCTGGGCGGTGGAGCTCTCGACGGGAGGCGGCGACGTGACGCTCGTGCTGCCCGCCAACTTCAAGGGTGACGTCGAGGTGATCGTCCGCGGCGTCGACGCCGACGGCGACTACGTCGTCTCGGAGTTCCCGGAGATCTCGGTCCTGACCCATCGGAGTCCCGGGGTCGGCGTCGTGAGGGCCGAGGGGAAGCTGAACGGCGGTGGTCCGAAGGTCTCGATCAGCGCCTCGTCCGGAACGATTCACCTTCGGAAAGGGCCTCCGGCCTGACGACTTTCCTCGACCGTGCGGTCGTGATTCCGGACGCTCCCGGAAACCCGCGGCCCCCGCTCCTGCGGGGGCCGCGCCGTTTGCTACCCTCTGCCGGACGCCCGCGCCAGGCGCTGGGCCCGGGCGCGGGGTCCTGCTCCGCGATTCCCGATCGGAGGTCTGCATGAAGCGATCGATTCCCGCGGCGCTCCTCGTCGCGGCCGCTCTCCTCGCCGCTCCCGGCGCGAACGCCGTCATCCCCGAGAAGGGCTCCATCGCGGTTTTCGCGGGAGTGGGGCCGGTCCTTCCGTTCGAAGGGGACTACGACATCGGGTTTCAGCTCGAGGCGGGAGGCGAATACTACTTTTCGAAGGTCTTCGGTGTCCGGGCGACGTTCGCCTACGCCCGTTCAGGGGCCGACGGCGGGTCGGACGCGACGATCGGCGGACTCGAGGCATCGGCCGTCTACACCTCGCGCCGCGGAGACTGGGCTCCTTTCGTCCTCGGCGGGTTCGGAATCCACACGGTCGATCCTCCGGGCGACGGACCTTCCCAGAAGCTCGGAGCCCACTTCGGCGCGGGAACGGAGTATTTCCTCGACCGCCGCACGGCTCTCACGGGACAGCTTACCGGGCGGTTCGTCGGCAGTGCCGGCGGACGAACCTCCAGTTACGCGAGCGTGATGTTCGGGGTCAAGTATCACTTCTGAAACGACTTGTATCGAGACAGGGAGAGAACTGGACGAGCGACTGACGCCCCCGGATTCTTCGGAGCCCGGCGCACAGGCCGCCAATCGGGCCTTGACAGGTACGGATTTCGGCTTACCTTGGGCGCGTTGAGCTCTCGTCGCGTTCCGGCCTCGACCTTCGCCGCTATCGTCCTGACGGTGGCCGTGTCGCTGCTGGGCGTCCGGCCCTTCCTCGCGGGCTCGCCGGTTGCGTGCGCGGATTCCGAGGCCGGCTGTTGCTGCGCCGGTTCTGCCGTAAGCGAGGAGGAGGGCGGCTGCGGTTGCTCCGTCTCCCCGGCCGCCCCCGTCCCGGTCGCTGCCCTTGCCTCGGTCGACGGCGTCGCCCCCCCGGCGCTCCTCGCCGAAGCGGCTGTTTCCCGGGCGGTTGACGGCCGGGGAACGCTCCCGGCCGTCGCGCGGCCGGCGCAGAGGGCCCGTTCTGCACCGACGCAGGCGCTCCTCGAAACGTTCCGGAACTGAGACCTCGGAAGACCGTGCTCTCGTCCGCCCCGATCGGGGCGGCCTGATGACCGTTTTCCCGAGGTGGCCATGTCGCTGTTCCGACCGTCCCTTCTCCGGACGCTTCCCGGGGTCCTCGCCGCGGGCCTCGCGGCTCTACCAGCCGTAGCAGTCCTTCCGTCGACCGTCACCCCTGGCGCTCCAGGGAGCGTCGAAGCCCTCGTCGCCGAGGCGCTCGAGAAGAGCCCCGCCCTCGCCGCAGCACGGGCCGAGGTTGCCGCCGCGCGCGAGCGGGTCGCTCCCGCCGGCACGCTGCCTGACCCGATGCTCTCGCTCGGGTACGAGAACGACGGCGCCTCCTTCTCCCTCGGCCAGGAGCCGATGACCCGTCTCTCGCTGATGGCCGAGCAGCCGATTCCGTGGCCGGGAAAGCTGCGCGCCGCGGCGAAGCTGGCCGGGGCGGACGCGGACGTCGTCGAGGCACGCCTCGCCCGTATCCGCCTCTCGGTCGAGGCGGCCGTGCGCAGGGCCGCGGCACGTCTCCTCGAAGCACGCGCGCTGCGGGACGTGACGCGCGCGCAGGGGGAGACCTGGGAGCGCATAGAAGCCGTCGCGCGGAACCGATACGCCGCCGGAATGGGGACGCAGCAGGACGTATTGCGCGCCCAGGCCGAGCGGACGCGACTGCTCCAGCAGGCGCGACGCGACGAAACGGCCGAGAGGATCGCCCTTGCCGAGCTCCGGCGTCTTCTCCTGCGGGGACCGGACGAGCCCGTCGCGCTGTCGGGCCGCCTCGCGGACACCGTACCGGTTGCGCCCGAGGCGGCCGCGGAACGCGTTCGAGCCGAGGAGGAGAGCCCGGAGCTCGCCCTCGTGAGGAGGGCGGCGGCGCGCGAGACGCTCGCGATCGACCTCGCGAGGCGGGACGGCTCTCCCGACCTCGTCGCCTCGGCCGGATACATGAATCGCGGTTCCCTTCCGTTGATGTGGGCCGTGGGGCTCGGCGTTTCCGTTCCGCTCTTCTCCTCGCGAAAGCAGGAGCCGCGCGTTCGCGAGGCCGAGGCGCGGCTCGCCTCCGTGAAGGCGGCCGAAAGCGACCTCAGGGCCCGCCTTCTCGGCAGGACGGAGGAGCGGCTTGCCCTCCTCGACCAGCTCGCCGAGGAAGCCCGTCTCGACAGGGAATCGCTCCTCGTCCAGGACCGGCTCGCGGTCGAATCGGCCCTCGCGAGCTACGGAACGGGCAACGTCCCGTTCGTCACCGTTCTCGAGGCGATCGGTACCGAGTTCTCCGACCGCCGTGCGGCCCTCGCTCGCCTCGCCGGCTTTCTCTCGACGCAGGCCGACCTCCTCGACCTGAGCCTCGAGGGCCCCGCTGCCATGACCCCTTTCGCCGCCCCCTCCGCCCCGGCCGCGACGAGCGCCGGCGGCGGGATGTGAGGAGAGACCCCATGAACCGCACGAAGACGACCCCGACTCGCGCCGCGCTCCTCGCGGTCCTGCTCCTCACGCTCGCCGTCCCGGCGGTCCTCCTCGTCGGCTGCGGCGGCGGAAAGCCCCCGGCCTCGGCCGGGGCGAAGACCTACATCTGCCCGATGCACCCGGAGGTCGTGAAGGACGGGAAGGGGAGCTGCCCCATCTGCGGCATGGACCTCGTCCCGAAGGAGGAAGCCCCGGCCGCGCCGGCCGCCGCGCACGAGACCTGGATCTGCCCGATGCACCCGGAGATCGTGAAGGACCGCAAGGAGAGCTGCCCGATCTGCGGCATGGACCTCGTGAAGAAGGAGGAGGAGGCGTCGGGGGGCGGCGCGGGCGAGGCGGGCGTTCCCGGCTTCGCGACCGTGACGATCGACGCCCGCAAGCGCCAGCTCCTCTCGCTGAAGACGGCGAAGGTCGAGCGGGGGACCTTCGGGACCGGGATCCGGACGGTCGGCCGCGTCGCCTACGACGAGCGGCGGGTCCACCACGTCCACACCCGGTTCGAGGCCTACGTCGAGCACGTCACCGCCGACTTCACGGGGAAGTTCGTCCGGAAGGGCGAGGTCCTCGCCCACGTCTACAGCCCCGAGCTCTTCGCCACCCAGCAGGAGCTCCTCCTCGCCCTCCGGGCCGTCCGCGCCCTCGGGCCGTCGGCCGACGCCACGGCGCGCGAGGGGGCCGAACGCCTCCTCGACGCGACCCGCCAGCGCCTCCGTCTCTGGGACGTGGCGCAGAAGGACATCGCGGCCCTCGAGGCGCGCGGCGAGCCGCTCCGGAGCTTCCCGATCTACGCGCCCACCTCCGGCTACGTGACGGCGCGGACCGCGTTTCACGGAATGAAGGTGATGCCGGCCGACACGCTCTTCGACATCGTCGACCTCTCGTCCGTCTGGGTCCTCGCCGACGTCTACGAGTCGGAGCTGCCGCGCGTGAAGGTGGGGCAGACGGGACGGATGACGCTCGCCTACCGCCCGGGGCAGAGCTGGACGGGGAAGGTCACCTACATCTACCCGTCGCTCGACGAGAAGACCCGGACGGCGAAGGTGCGCCTCGAGTTCGCGAACCCCGCGAGGAGCTCAAGCCCGAGATGTTCGCGGACGTCGTCCTCGAGAGCGCGCCGCGGACGGCGCTGAAGGTGCCGGACGACGCCGTCCTCGACAGCGGGACGCGGAAGGTCGTCTTCGTCGCGAAGGGGGAAGGGGTCCTCGAGCCGCGGGAGGTGAAGGTCGGCGAGCAGGGGGGCGGGGCGTGGGAGATCCTCTCGGGCCTCGCGGAAGGGGAGGAGATCGCCCTCGGGGCGAGCTTCCTCGTCGACTCCGAGTCGCGCCTCGCCTCGGCCCTCGCGGGGATGAGGGACGGCGCCACGCCGCGCCGTCTCCCGCCCCCGCGGTCCCGGACACCGGGCACAAGCACTGAGGGGGCGGCCGTGATCAAGAAGATCATCCGCTTCTCGGCGGAGAACAAGTTCCTCGTCCTCGCCCTCTGGGCGGTCGCGGTCCTCCTCGCGTTCCGCGCGCTCCGGAACGTCCCGCTCGACGCGATCCCCGACCTCTCCGACACCCAGGTCATCGTCCTCTCGAGGTGGGACCGGAGCCCCGACATCCTCGAGGACCAGGTGACCTACCCGATCGTCAGCGCCCTCCTCGGGGCGCCGAAGGTGAAGACGATCCGGGGCTTCTCCGACTTCGGCTACTCGTTCGTCTACGTCATCTTCGAGGACGGGACCGACCTCTACTGGGCCCGCTCGCGCGTCCTCGAGTACCTCTCCAAGATCCAGGGGAGCCTGCCGCAGGGCGTGAAGACGGAGATCGGCCCCGACGCGACGGGCGTCGGGTGGGTCTACCAGTACGCCCTCGTCGACGAGACGGGGCAGACCTCCCTCGACGCGCTCCGCTCCTACCAGGACTGGTTCCTCCGCTACCAGCTCCAGTCGGTGCCGGGCGTCGCGGAGGTCGCGACCGTCGGCGGGATGGCGCGGCAGTACCAGGTCACCGTCGACCCGAACCGCCTCGCGGCGTACGGCATCTCCCTCGAGGCCGTCTCGGACGCGCTCCGGAAGAGCAACGACGAGGTCGGGGGGCGGCTCATCGAGATCTCCGGCCGCGAGTACATGGTCCGGGGGCGCGGGTACCTCAAGGGGACGGCCGACATCGAGAAGGTCGTCGTGAAGACCGACGAGCGCGGGACGCCGGTGACGATCAAGGACGTCGGCAGCGTCGCCCTCGGGCCCGACCTGCGCCGCGGGCTCGCCGAGCTGGACGGGAAAGGGGAGACCGTCGGCGGCATCGTCGTCATGCGCACCGGCGAGAACGCCCTCCACGTCATCGAGCGGGTCAAGGCGCGGATCGACGAGATCGCCCCGTCGCTCCCGCCCGGCGTGAAGCTCGTGACGACCTACGACCGCTCGACGCTCATCGAGTCGGCGATCGACAACCTGAAGGGGAAGCTGATCGAGGAGATCGTCATCGTCTCGATCGTCATCCTCATCTTCCTCTGGCACATCCCGAGCGCGCTCGTCCCGATCCTGACGATCCCGGTGTCGGTCCTCCTCGCGTTCATCCCGCTCCACCTGATGGGGATCACGGTCAACATCATGTCGCTCGGCGGCATCGCGATCTCGATCGGCGTCCTCGTCGACGGCGCGATCGTCGAGGTGGAGAACGCCTACAAGAAGCTCCAGATCTGGAACGACACGGGACGGAAGGGGGACTTCCACGCCGTCCGCCTCGAGGCGCTGATGGAGGTCGGCCCGTCGGTCTTCTTCTCCCTCCTCGTCATCGCCGTCTCGTTCCTCCCGATCTTCACGCTCGTCGACCAGGAGGGGCGCCTCTTCACGCCGCTCGCCTGGTCGAAGAACTTCGCGATGGCGATCGCGGCCGTCCTCGCCATCACGCTCGACCCGGCGATGCGGATGCTCTTCGCGCGGATGGACCCCTTCCGGTTCGGCTTCGCGCACGGCGGGGAGAGCGCCCTGGCGCGGCTCGTCCGGCTGCCCGCCCGCCTCGTCGAGAAGGCCGTCAACGCGGTCGCCGTCGGGACCTACCACGCCGAGGAGAAGCACCCCGTCTCGAAGGTCCTCTTCCGGCTCTACGACCCGGTCTGCCGGGCCGTGCTCCGCCACCCGAAGAAGGTCGTCGCGGTCTCGCTCCTCGTCCTCGTCTCGACCGTGCCGGTCTACCTCTCCCTCGGGTCGGAGTTCATGCCGCCGCTCCACGAGGGGACGATCCTCTACATGCCGACGACGCTCCCAGGCATCTCCGTCACGGAGGCCGCGAAGCTCCTGCAGACGCAGGACCGGGTCCTCGCGACGTTCCCCGAGGTGGAGCGGGTCTTCGGCAAGGCGGGGCGCGCCGAGACCTCGACCGACCCGGCGCCCCTCTCGATGATGGAGACGACGATCATCCTGAAGCCCGAAGACCAGTGGCGGCCGAAGGAGCGCTGGTTCTCCCCGTGGGCGCCGGACTGGCTGTCGGCGGTCCTCCGGCACGTCTGGCGCGACCGGATCACGTACGAGGAGCTCATCGGCGAGATGGACCGGGCGCTGAAGATCCCGGGCTCGACGAACGCCTGGACGATGCCGATCAAGGGGCGGATCGACATGCTCTCGACGGGGATCCGGACGCCGATCGGCGTGAAGGTCTTCGGCTCGGACCTCGCCGAGATCGAGCGGATCGGCGCCGAGGTCGAGGCGGCGGTGAAGACGCTCCCGGCGACGCGCTCGGCCTTCGCCGAGAGGGTCGCGGGAGGCTACTTCGTCGACTTCGAGCTGAAGCGCGACGCGCTCGCCCGCTACGGCCTCACGGCCGCCGACGCGAACATGGTGATCATGACCGCGATCGGCGGCGACACGGTGACGACGACCGTCGAGGGGCGGGCGCGCTACAGCGTCAACGTCCGCTACCCGCGCGAGCTGCGCGAGGACCTCTCGAGCCTCTCCCGTGTCCTCGTCCCGACGATGTCCGGCGCCCAGGTGCCGCTCGGGCAGCTCGCCGACATCCGCCTCGTGACCGGGCCGTCGATGATCCGCAACGAGAACGGGCTCCTCTCGGGCTACGTCTACGTCGACTTCGACACGTCGAAGGAGGACGTCGGGCGCTTCGTCGAGAAGGCGAAGGCCGCCGTCGCGGAGCGGGTGACGGTCCCGACCGGCTACTCCCTCGTCTGGAGCGGCCAGTGGGAGAACATGGTCCGGGTGCGGGAGCGGCTCAAGGTCGTCATCCCGGTCACCCTCGTCCTGATCTTTCTCCTCATGTACGCGAACACGAAGTCGGTGACGAAGACGCTCATCATCGTCCTGGCCGTCCCGTTCTCGGTCGTCGGCGCGGTCTGGTACCTCTGGCTTCTCGACTACAACATGTCGATCGCGGTCTGGGTCGGGATGATCGCCCTCATGGGCCTCGACGCCGAGACGGGGATCTTCATGCTCCTCTTCCTCGACCTCGCGCACGACGAGGCGAAGAAGAAGGGGCTCCTCCGAAACCTCCCCGACCTCGTAGAGGCGGTCGTCCACGGCGCCGTGAAGCGGATCCGGCCGAAGGCGATGACGGTCCTCTCGGCGTTCTTCGGGCTCCTGCCGATCATGTGGTCGACGGGGGTCGGGGCCGACATGATGAAGCGGATCGCCGCGCCGATGGTGGGCGGCCTCGTCACGTCGTTCGCCCTCGAGCTCCTCGTCTACCCGGCCGTCTACCTGCTCTGGAAGAAGCGGGAGCTGCCGGGGCCGGGAAAGCCCGGAGAGGAGGCCGCCGCGGTGGCGTGAGAAGCCTCGCGCTGAAGTCACTTCAGGCGTAGGTCACCGGCCGGGTCCATTCCCGTGAGGTCCCGGCCGGGGCCGGGGAGGATTCGTGCGCCTTGCCGTTCCGCTGCTCCTCGCGGCGTCTTTCACAGCGCCTGCAGCTGCGCGCGTCGTGTCGTACGCCCCCGTCACGAACAGGTACGCGACGCCCATCCACCAGCCCCGGGCGAGCGCCCGGTTCGTCCTGGCCGAATCGGACGTCCAGTCCGCCTGGTACTACTCCGCGATGCCCCGCGGTCGCCTCGTGGTTCACGACGCGACAGGCCAGGACGAACCGCGGGTCGTCCTGCCGACGGCCGGGCCGGAGGTGCTCTTCTCTGTCGCCGCCGCGAGGCCGGGTCCCGGCGGGCTCCTCCGGATCCTGGCCCTCGTCGACAGGAGCCCCCAGGGGACGGAGGACTACTCGAAGAAGGAGCTCCTCTTCAGCCGCGACGGGGGCGAGACCTGGATCGAGGTCCTCCTCCCCTCCGGAGTCCTCCCCGTGGTCGCGGTGGCGACGAGCCCGGTTGCCGATTTCGGGGGACCGAACGCCCGGGGCCGGCAGCCCTCGCTGAGGCTCGGCTCGGATACGACCCCGTTCTTCCTCTGCCTCCAGAAGTCGGCGTATGGGGACGACCGGGCCGTTGTCGCCGTGGACGACGACGGAGCGGCGCGGCTCCTGACCGAGGCGTCGATGGTCACCTGGCCGGACGGGCACGGCGCGCAGCTCGGGTACTTCCCGCGCTTCGTCGGCACGAGCCACGACGGTGCCTCGGTCCTGGTGGTCGGAGGCCTCCCGGCTCCCGGAGCGCCGGGCCAACGGTCGGCTGGACTCTGGCGCGTCGGCGCCTCCGGCGCCGTGGAGCGGCTCGCCGAGCTTCCGGGCGCGCTCCCGTCGTTCGAGGCGTGGCTCACGCCCGGCGGCCTCGCCTATCTCGACGTCGACCCGTGGGCGGGGCCCGCGCCGACGTCGCCGTTCCACGAGGGGCAGGGGCTGTACCTGGCCGAGGCCGGGACCGTGAGGCGGGTCGCCGGGCCCGAAGGAGCCTCCCCCGGCTCGAGCCAGAACGGCACGGAGCTGATTGCGATCCCGACATCCGACTTCGAGGGGGCCTGGGTCTCTCGCCGCGGCCTCGGAAGGCCGACGACGCTGGCCCGGCACACTCCCGGCGGCGGGCTGGTCGAGATGTGGAGCGACCCGACGGCCCCAGAGGTCGAAGCGCTCCACGCGGGCTCCTCCGGCCAGAGGCTCCTCGTTCAGGTTCACCGGCCGCGTCCGCAGATGGACCAGCGCCTCATCCTCGACCCGGCCCTGGCCGTCTGGGAAGTTGGGGGTTCCGCACCGGCCCGCTACGACGAGCTCTTCCTGAACGAGCAGCCGATCAAGGGGTTCGTCCACCTCGACGTCGAGACGGTGGCGTCCGGGCAGCCGTTCGTCTTCGATGCCGGAGCCCTGGAGGGATGGTGCTGCGCGGGGGCGGGCCGTCCGGCGACGGAGGGAGCGGGGGAGCCGACGTGTTCCAGGAGTGGGGCGTCGTCAAGGGGTCTCTCCGCCAGCGCCTCGTCATCCCGGCCGTCGCCCGGACCGGGGGCGCGGGCGGCGCGTTCTGGACGACGGACCTGGTCCTCGGGAACCCGGGCGCGGAACCGCTGGCCCTGGACCTCCGTTTCGTACCCGCCGAGGAGGGGGCGAGGACCGCGACGCGCCTCGGCCCGAACGAGATCCGGGTCGTCGCCGACGTTCTCGACTCGCTTTTCGGGATAGAGGCCGGCTCGGGGGCGCTCTTCCTCACTCCCGAGGGGACCCGCGTCGTCTCCGCGACGACCCGCACCTACACAGCCTCCGAGGAGGGGTCCTACGGGATGTCCCTCGGTGCGGTCGACCTCTTCGCCGCGTCGAGCGCCCGGTTCCCGCTGGCGTTCTCGGGAGCCTTCACCGGCTGGGGATACAGGACGAACGCGGGGGCGGTCGACGTCGCCGGACGGGGCGCGACCGTCGGCCTGAGGTTCGCGTCGGAGTCGGGATGGACGGGCCGGCCCGACGTCTTCGTCGAAGCCCGGCCCGGCGGGACGGCGCAGCTGAACCGGCTGGGTACGTGGCTGGGAGTCGAGCCGTGGCGGGCGGGCGCCCTGAAGTACGCGCCCACGCGCGGCGAGTCCATTCCGTTCGTCATTTCGATCGACGAGACGACGAACGATCCGACCGCCTGGCGACCCGACCTTCCCGCGCCGGTGGCGAGGGCGATCCCGGCGCTCGTCCACGCGGACGGCCGCAACGGCGCGCGCTTCCGGAGCGACCTCTTCCTCTACAACGACTCGGACGTGCCCGCGAGCGTCACGCTGGCGGCGAAGCGCTGGGATTCGACGGCTCCCGAGAAGCTCGTGACCCTCACGCTCTTTCCCCGCGAGGCGAAGGCCGTTCGCGACGCGCTCGCCGCCGTGTTCCAGCTGGAAGGTGTCGCCCGGCTCCGGTTCATGGCGGGAGAGGGCGGGGCCGGGCTCGGCGTCCGGGTCACGTCGCGGGCCTACACGGTGAGACCGGACGGCGGGACCTACGGCGTCCCTCTGCCGCCGCTCAACGCGTTCCAGATGGCCGGGGCCGGCGAGGCGCTCGAGCTCTTCGGCGTCCTCGGCGGACCGTCCTTCCGGACGAACCTCGCGCTCGTCGACATGTCCGCCTTCGCCGACGGCAAGACCGTGCGGGTTCGCGTCGAAGTGATCGGGACCGGCGGGGGGACGCTCGACTCCTTCGACGTCAACGTGCCGGTCGCCGGTGGAATCCAGATCGACGACGTCTTTCGCGCCCGGGGTCTCGGCAACGGCCCTCCCGCGGCCCTGCTCCGGGTCCTGCCGGCGGGAGGGCTCGTCGGGGCCTACGCGACGTCGATCGACCAGGGGACGAACGACGCGATCCTGATTTCCCCGGCCCTCGCCGCGCGGGACTGAACCACGGGAGGTGTCCCCGTCCGGCTCTCCCTACCTGCCGTAGGCCGTCTCCCGGTCGAGGATCGTCAGCGTTCGCGCGTAGAGATGCTCGACCTCTTCGCGGCTGTTGCCGATGGCGGTGACGCCGATCTTCCCGTACTGCGAGAGCGCGCCGATGAGGTGGAAGAGGACCCCCGACTCGGTGTTGTGCGAGTAGTGGAGGCCGTTGATCGTCAGGATCTCGATCAGGTCCTCCGGGAGGAGGCCGCGGTACGCCTCCGACTTCAGGTTGTCGGTGGCGCGGTAGTACTTCGGAATGCCACGAGGTGAGAAGAAGAGCCCGGTCCCGGCGTCGATCTGTCCGCCCGTGATGAACTGGAGGGCGAGGTAGGGATGGGTCGTCCCTCCCATCCGGAGGTTGATCTCGAGAGCGTGCGTGACCCACTCGTCCGAGCCTTCCCGGCGTGTCGCGAGGAAGTCGACGGCGAGGCGGCTCATCACTCCCTTCCGGGCCAGGACGGCGCCGATCTTCATCGCCTCGTCCTGGATCTTCAGCCGGTACTCGCTCGCGGCGGGGAAGAGGCAGCCGAGGAAGACCTGGCCGCTCGTCCCGCCGAGGACCTGGTCGTGGGTCGAGATCGGGATGACGGCCCCGTGCGGGTCGACGCGAAGCTGCACGCTCGGCGAAGTCTTGTGGTCGCCGTCGAGGAACTCCTCGACGATCCCCCCCATCCGCTCGAAACGGGCGAAGTAGTCGGCGTTCGTCTCCCACGACACGGCGTACTCGAACCGCTCCATCGCCTCCCTCACGGAATCGCGGTCGACCCGGTCGGGGTAGCGGAAGAGCGCGTTTCCCTCTCCCGAGAAGCTGTCGTCGAGCTTGACGACGGCCTTGCGCAGGCCCGGGCGGCGGCGGTGAAGCTCGAGGAGCGCCTCCTCGACGTCGTGGAGCGTGCGGAGGTCTTCGAAGCCCTCCGGAAGAGGCACCCCTGCCTCCCGGAAGACCTTCCGGCTGCCCGACTTCGTCCCGAGGTGCCCGAGGGCTGGGTCGACGCCGTTCAGCGGGATGCCGAGCAGGACGGCCAGCTTCCGCTCGAGAGGTGTGGAATTGAAGACGGTGAGGTAGGCCCTCGACGGGTCCCCGATCCCGGCGCGGATCCGCTCGATCAGCCTGGGCCGCTCGAGGATCTTCTCCGTGAGGGATCGCGGCGAGTCGTCGTAGGCGCAGAGGAGCGTCAACCGCGAGCGGGCGTGGCTCGCCGGAACTCCGACCAGGAGCTGGAAGTAGTACTCGAGGACCAGGGGATGGACGGGCTGGGAGGTCACGAAGACGATCCGCGCCCGGGGGTTCCGGAGACGGATCAGGAGGAACAGGAGCCGCTCCTCGTAGAAGCTCGACCCCTCCAGCTTCTGGAGCTCGCTCTGATCGAGCGTCAGCGACGGGACGACTACGGACGTGTGGGGCTCCTCGTCTCGCATGGAGATGGAGTCCCAGACTTCCTTCAGCCTCGGCTTGAGCTTCTCGAACTCGGCGAGCTCACGCTCGGGCGTCAGGTCCGACGCAAACGGTAGTTTCGGGATCACGCATCGGCATTCTAGCGTTTCGATCCGTTCGGAAGCGGCACGATTCTTGTTCTTACGCGAGTCGAAGGATCGCGACGAGATGCACGAGCGCCGTTCCACCGGCTTCACCCTGATAGAGATACTCGTCGTCGTGGCAATACTGGGGATCGTCGTCGCGATCTCCGTCATCAACTACCTGAATGCCATCGGGAGGGCGCGGCAGCGCCGGTCCATGTCGGACATGCGGAGCCTCGCGACAGCAATCGAAACGTACGCGACCGACCTCAACCGCTACCCTCCCGCGAGTGCTTTCGTCATGCCGGCGGGCCTCGGTCTTCCGACCCTGAACCTCGCGAACGCGCGCCCATACCTCCAGCCGACCTACATCAAGATGGTGCCCATGGTGGACGGCTGGAACTCGTGGTTCCTGTACGGGACGACGGCTGCGAGGTCCGACTACGCGCTCCGATCCGCCGGTCAGGGCGGCGTGCCGCAGGTAACCGTCGATTTCGGACCGACGACGGCCTTCGCGGACGACATCATTCTCGTGAACGGACAGTTCGTTCAGTGGCCGGAGGGGGTCCAGAGGTGACGCCGGAGAGGTTTCCGGCTGGTGGCGCCGACACTCTTCGCGAGCGCCCGGGCCGAGTTCCGACATTATTTGTCGGTCGTACTGAGGGGATGGCGTTCAGAGACCGCCGGAGGGGCGGTCTTCGGTGGTCCTGTCGTCGGCGCGGTTCTTGCTTGGCAGGGTGAAAAGGAGGCTTCCTCAAATGAAAAGGAATCCTAAGGGCTTCACCCTCATCGAACTCCTGATCGTCGTCGCGATCATCGGCATCATCGTCGCCATCGCGATCCCCAACCTGCTGAACGCCATCCAGCGTGCCAAGCAGCGGCGGACGATGGGCGACATCCGGAGCGCTTCGACGGCCGTCGAGGCGTACGCGGTCGACCTGAACCGTTACCCGCCGGCCGCGGGCAGCTACGATCTCCCGTTCGCGATGGGCACGACGACGATGAACGTCGTCAGGGGCTACCTCTCCCCGACCTACATCAAGTCCGTTCCGCTGCGGGACGGCTGGAATTCCTGGTTCCGGTACGTCACGGACGCCACGGGATCCGCCTACATCTTTGCCTCCCCCGGCAAGGACGGTGTGATGACGGTGGCCGCCGTGGGCACCCCCGTCGGTGCGACGACCGACTTCAACGCGGACATCGTCTACAGCAACGGTTCCTTCCTGCAGTGGCCCGAGGGCGTCCAGCGCTAACGCGCTGACGAATCCATCGACCCTGAACCCCCGGGCACCTGGCCCGGGGGTTTTCTCGTTTCCGGGGCTCGGCGGCGCGCGCGTGTGCTCCCTTTGCCCGCGCCTCGGGGAAACCGCCGGGAAGGCCTCAGCCGGTCCTCGTCCCGTGAAGCTCCAGCCGGGCGTTCCAGCCTCCGGCGCGGAACTCGACGTGCGCGGACGCGATCTCCAGCGAACGGGCCGCGGACTTCGGTGTGTGAAGTGGCAGGTTCGCCGTGGCTCGATTCACGTCGAAAGCCAGCCAGCGGGGTGGGTGAAGTGTTCCCGGCTCCTCCTGAACGGCCCGAAGAGCCTCCTTCACGAGGCCGGCGAGGAGGACGTCGTCGTCGCCCGCCGCCTGGACGGGAACGACCTGCCCGTCGGAGGCCCCCTCGGGGATCGGCGCTCCATACGTGGCCTCGAGGACTTTGGTCAGGGCCGCCTGGAACAGCTCCTCCCGGTTGGGGGCGCTGACTGACAGCTGGATGGTCTCCGGACTCTCACTCAGTTCGTTGGGCACGAATGCCTCCTTCCGCAAGGAGCGATCTTAGCCCTGCCGCACGGCCCCACTCGCGGAGAGAATGCGATCGTGGGCCGAGCTTCCCTGTCCGAACGCCTTCGAGACCGGATCGGGTGCGAAGGCCCTCTGCGGTTCGACGCATTCCAGGAGTCTGCCCTCTACGACCCGGACGGGGGCTACTACGAGCGAGCGGGACGCGTGGGCAGGGCGGGAGACTTCGTGACGGGTGCCTCGTGGCACCCGGCGTTCGCCCGCTGCCTCGTCCGGATCGTCGCCCGCCTGGCGGACGAGATCGCCCCGCCCGTCGACGTCGTCGATTTCGGCGCGGGAGAGGGGGAGCTCCTGTCGTTCTTTTCCGGCGCCCTGCCGCAAGCCCTCGGAGTTCGGCTTGCCGGGGTCGAGGCCTCGACCGTGCGCCGGGCGGCCGCGGAGGCGCGTCTCCCCGGGGCCCGCCTCGTCGCTTCCGTGGGCGACCTTCCAGCCGGTTCGGAAGGCCTCTTCGTGGCGTACGAGCTGTTCGATGCCCTTCCGGTTCGCGCCCTGCGCGTCTCGGAAGACGGTTCTCTCTGCGAGAGAAGGGTCGCGAACGGCGCGGACGGCGGCTTCGAATGGTTCGATGCCCCCTGCCCCGACAGTCCGGAGCTCCTCGCCCAGCTCGCCCGCCGCGGCGCCCTTCTCGAGCCGGGGCAGCTCCTGGAAGTCCGACCCGGTGCCGCCGCTCTCGCGAGGGAGATCGGCGCCCGGCTCGCGAGGGGGATGCTCCTCGTCTTCGATTACGGCGCGCCGACCCGCGCCCTCTACGGCCCGGCCCGCGCAAACGGGACGCTCGAGGCGTTCGTGGGGCATTGCGTGACGCGGGACGTCCTCGCCGACCCCGGGAGCCGCGACATCACGGCCTGGGTCGACTTCAGCGAGCTCGAAGAGGCGCTTCGAGACGCGGGGCTGACCGTCCACGGCCTCGTGTCCCAGTCGCGGCTTCTCCTCGCTAGCGGGATCGCCAGCGAGCTGCTACTCCCTCCCGGCGCAGCCGACTCACCGGAACGGGCGGCCGAGCGCAACGCGGTGGCGAAGCTCGTGATGCCGGGAGGCATGGGAGAGTCGATCCGCGTTCTCGTGGCCGAGCGAAAAACGGGACTGGGGAAGTCCTTGATCTCCAATCCCTTGGTTTGACTTAAGAACATCGCGCCCAGACAATCCGCCGCATGTGACGACGCGCACAAACCAGGGGCGCAGGCGCCCCCGGCGATGCGCGTCCACGGGGGGCCCGAGGCTGTGGAAAGCTATATCCCGATCCTCTTCTTCGCTGCGATCGCGGCCGTGTTTCCCGTCGCGATACTCCTCGTCATGGCGCTCTTCCGGCAGCAGGCGCCGAACGCGACGAAGCTCTCGCCCTACGAGTGCGGGGTGGTGTCTTCGACCGACGCCCACGACCACCGCTTCTCGGTCCGCTACTACCTGATCGCGGTCCTCTTCGTCGTCTTCGACGTCGAGACGGTCTTCCTGTTTCCCTGGGCGGTCATGTACGACAAGCTCCTCCTCTTCGGCCTGATCGAGATGGCGATATTTCTCTACATCCTCGTCCTCGGATACGTCTACGTCTGGAAGAGGGGGGCGCTCTCGTGGGCCTGATCAGGGACCTGCCGGACAACGTCATCACGACCTCCGTCGACGCCCTGATCGGCTGGGGGCGGAAGAACTCCCTCTGGCCGCTCCAGTTCGGCCTCGCCTGCTGCGCCATCGAGATGATGGCGGTCGTCGACAGCCGCCACGACATGGCGCGCTTCGGCGCCGAGGTCTTCCGCGGCTCGCCGCGGCAGGCCGACCTGATGCTCGTCGCCGGAACGGTGACCGAGAAGATGGCGCCGATCGTCAGGCGCCTCTACGACCAGATGGCCGACCCGAAGTGGGTCATCGCGATGGGCTCCTGCGCCACCTGCGGAGGACCCTACAAGACCTACGCGGTCACGCAGGGGGTCGACCGGCTGATCCCGGTCGACGTCTACGTCCCCGGCTGCCCTCCGCGGCCGGAGGCGCTCCTCTACGGGCTCCTCGAGCTGCAGAAGAAGATCCAGAAGTCGCGCACGCTGCGGCGGGCGTCGTGAACGGGCCAGCGCGATGACTGACGAAAAGCCGACAGCCCCCGACGCCCCTGCGTCCGCCGCCGTTGCCCCGAAGGCCGCCGAGCCGGTGCCCGTACCCGCGGCGGCTCCGGCCTCCGAGCCGCCCGCCGCCGCAGCGCCGAAGCCCGCGGCCGAAGGCGCCCTCCCCGCGGCGGCTCCCGCGGCCCCGAAGGCCGCCGCCCCCGCCGCGCCCCCCAAGCCCGCCGCGCCGAAACCGACCGATGCCTCCGGCAAGCCCCTCATCGCCGCGCTCGCCGCGGCCGTTCCCGGAGCGGTCCTCGAGGCGTACGAGTTCGTCGGTGAGACGACCGCGAAAATCGCTCCGGAGCACCTCGTTGCAGCCTGCCGGTACCTGAAGGACGAGGAAGGCTTCACCTACCTCGTCGACGAGACCGCGGTCGACTGGAAGGACCGCCAGCCCCGCTTCGACGTCCTCCTCCTCCTCCACTCCTTCTCCCGCGGGCAGGAACGGCTCCGCCTGAAGGTGGGCGTCGCGGAGGACGGGGCGTGCCCCACCGTGACGGGCGTCTGGGAGACGGCGAACTGGATGGAGCGCGAGGCCTTCGACATGTACGGCGTCCGGTTCGACGGGCACCCCGACCTGCGCCGGATCCTGACCTGGGACGGCTTCCAGGGGCACCCGCTCCGGAAGGACTTCCCCATCGAGGGGATCGACACCGGCGCGGCCATCTACCCCGACCGGTATCCCGAAGGGGGCGGTCCCGGGCCGAAGGACACGAACCGGAAGGTGCTCTCATGAGCGAGTCGACGCCCGGCACCGTCGCGCAGTTCCCACCGCTGGCGGGTCCGCCGCTCCTCGGGCTCCACGAGATGGAGCTCAACTTCGGGCCGCAGCACCCGTCGACGCACGGCGTCCTGCGCCTCGTCCTGAAGGTCGACGGCGAGCGGATCGTCTCGGCCCGTCCCGACGTCGGATACCTCCACCGCGGCACCGAAAAGCTCTTCGAGACCGAGACGTTCCCGATGGTCATCCCGCACACCGACCGGATGGACTACGTCGCGGCCGCAACGAACAACCACGCCTACTGCCTCGTCGTCGAGAAGCTCCTCGGCGTCGAGGTGCCGAAGCGGGCCCAGTACATCCGGGTCCTCCTCGACGAGATGCAGCGGATCTCGTCGCACGTCCTCTGGCTCGCGACGGCGGCGATCGACCTCGGCGCCATCACGCCGTTCTTCTACACGTTCCGCGACCGGGAGGTCATCCTCGACCTCTTCGAGGAGTACTGCGGCGCCCGCCTCACGCTGAACTGCATGCGGATCGGCGGCCTCCCCGTCGACCTGACGCCGGGCTGGCTCGAGAAGGTCCGCGCCTTCACCGAGCCGTTCGAGAAGTGCATCGACGAGTACGAGGACCTCCTGACCGAGAACCGGATCTGGAAGGAGCGGACGGTCGGGATCGCCGTCCTCGACGAGAAGCGCTGCATCGAGTGGGGCGTGACGGGACCGGTCCTCAGGGCCGCGGGGAAAGCCTGGGACATCCGCAGGGCGCTCCCCTACGAGGTCTACCCCGAGCTCGAGTTCGACATCCCCGTCGGGAAGAACGCCGACACCTACGACCGCTACCTCGTCCGGGTCGCCGAGATCCGGCAGAGCCGGCGGATCGTCCTGCAGTGTCTCGACTGGCTCGAGAAGAACCCGGGGACCGAGATCCGCGGGAAGGTCCCGCGCGTCATCAAGCCGCCGGCAGGCGAAGCCTACGCCTGCGTCGAGGCGCCGAAGGGGGAGCTCGGCTTCCATCTCGTCGCCAGCGGCGGGAACAAGCCGTACCGTCTCCACGTCCGGCCCCCGAGCTTCATCAACCTCCAGGCCCTCCCCGAGATGGCGCAGGGGCACCTCGTCGGGGACCTCGTGGCCGTCATCGGGACGATCGACATCGTCCTCGGCGAAGTCGACCGTTAGGAACGCGATGTCGCACACCCTCCTCCACAACGTCCTGATCCCCTTCCTGAAGGGGGCGATCACCGTCGTCGCCCTCGGCCTCGCGGCCGGCATCCTGACGTGGATCGAACGCCGGCTCCTCGGGCGGCTCCAGATCCGCAAGGGGCCGAACCGGGTCGGTCCGCAGGGCTTCTTCCAGTGGATCGCCGACACGGTCAAGCTCGTCTTCAAGGAAGACATCGTTCCGTCGCGGGCCGAGAAGGCCCTGCACCTCCTCGGGCCGCTCCTCCTCTTCGTCCCGGCCGTCGTCGTCCTCGGCCTCGTCCCGTGGGGGCCGGAGCTCACGCTCTTCGGCGTGACGACGCCCCTCCACGCGGCGGCCGACCTCAACGTCGGCCTCCTCCTGATCCTCGCGGTCTCCACGATCGGGGTCTACGGGATCATCCTGTCGGGCTGGGCCTCGAACTCGAAGTACCCGCTCCTCGGAGGCCTCCGCTCGGCCGCGCAGCTGATCAGCTACGAGGTGCCGATGGGGCTCGCGGTCGTCTCCGCGATCCTGATGTCGGGCTCTCTCTCGATGGTCGAGATCATCGAGGCGCAGCGCAAGGCGGGCGTCTGGTTCGTCTTCCCGGGCCTCATCGCCTTCTTCCTCTACTTCGTCTCCGGCGTCGCCGAGACGAACCGGACCCCGTTCGACCTCCCCGAGGCCGAGAGCGAGCTCGTCGGCGGCTTCCACACGGAGTACTCGGGCTTCCGCTGGGCCGTCTTCTTCATGTCCGAGTACGGGAACATGATCTCCGTCTCGGCCGTCGCCACGACGCTCTTCTTCGGCGGCTGGCTCCGCCCCTTCCCGAACGTCGCGTGGCTCTCGTTCCTCGACGTGATCCCGGCCTTCTTCTGGTTCGCCGGGAAGGTCTTCCTCTTCCTCCTGACCTACATCTGGTTCCGGGCGACCTTCCCGCGCTACCGGTTCGACCAGCTGATGGCCCTCGGGTGGAAGACCCTGATCCCGATCTCCCTCGGCAACCTCGCCCTCGTCGCGATCGCCGTCCTCTGGGGCGCGGCCGGCCTGAAGGTCCTCGGAGCGGTCCTCGTCCTCCTCGTCGCGGCGGGTTTCCTCGCCGTCTGGATCAGGCCGGCCCGGCCGCGGAGCTCGACGACGATGGCCTCCCCGAACGTGGAGGTGCGCGCGTGAGCTTCCTCGACCGCATCCTCCTCCTCGACATCTTCGGCGGCCTGAGGCTCACGGCGAAACACGCGGCCCGCAAGGCCGACACGGTGGAGTACCCCGAGCAGTGCAAGGAACCGAGCGAGCGGTTCCGCGGGATGTTCCGGCTCGACGAGGAACGCTGCATCAAGTGCACGCTCTGCGCGATCGAGTGCCCGATCAACATCATCTACATCGACTGGCACACCGAGAAGACCCCCGAGGGGAAGGCCGAGAAGAAGCTCGACCGCTTCGACCTCGACATGAAGCGGTGCATGTTCTGCGGCCTCTGCGAGGAGGCCTGCCCGACGAACCCGCGCTCGATCTGGCTCGCCACGAAGACCTACGAGCTGGGCGTCTACGAGAGGAACGAGGGGCTCTACCTCGACCTGAAGAAGCTGACGAAGTGGGACGAGAACGTGAAGCCGTACCCGGGCGTCGACCCCGACAAGGCGCCGGTGAATCCGGCCAAGGAGAAGTGACGTGGAACCCGCCCTCTTCTTCTTCTGGGCCTTCGCGGCGGTGACCGTCGTCGGCGCGGTCGGCGTCGTCGTGATGCGGCAGCCGATCCATTCGGCCCTGTTCCTCCTCCTCTCCTTCCTCGGCGTCGCGTGCCTCTACGTCCTCGCCTCCGCCGAGCTCGTCGCCGCCGTCCAGGTCCTCGTCTACGCGGGCGGCATCATGATCCTCTTCCTCTACACGATCATGTTCGTGAACGTCCGCCGCCAGCGGACGGAGAGGTACCTCCACCTGCAGGCCATCCCCGCACTCGGCTTCGGGTTCCTCTTCCTCCTCGTCGTCGGCGGGGTCGTCGTGAACGAGGCGCGCGCGCTCGCCGCGAAGGTGCCTGCGGCCGATCCGAAGGCCCTCGCGACGACGGTCGTGGACGGCGTGACCGTTCTCGGGAACACGCAGGCCGTCGGCTGGATGCTCTACCGCGACTACTTCCTGCCGTTCGAGATCGCCTCGGTCTTCCTCCTCGTGGCGATGATCGGCGCCGTCGTCCTCGGCAAGAGGACGATGGAGAGGTTCGACTAGATGATCACCCTGGCCCACTTCGTCGGCCTCTCGTTCGTCCTCTTCACCATCGGCGTCGTCGGCGTCCTCGTCCGCCGGAACCTCCTCACGGTCCTCATGTCGATCGAGCTGATGCTCAACGCCGTGAACATCAACCTCGTCGCGTTCTCGAGGCAGCTCGGCGACCTGACCGGGCAGGTGTTCTCGATCTTCGTCATCGCCGTGGCGGCCGGGGAAGCCGCGATCGGCCTCGCCATCATCATCTCGCTCTACCGCCTGAAGTCGTCCGTCAACCTCGACGACGCGGCCGAGATGAAGGGCTGAGCCGATGACCGCCTCAGACTTCCTCCCCTGGATCCCCGTCTTCCCGCTCCTCGGATTCCTCGTCAACGGCCTTCTCTACCTCGTGGCGCACTCGAAGCTCGGCGGCAAGGACGCCCCGCTCGGATCGCACGGCCACGGCGACGCGCACGGTGCGGGCCACGCGGCCTCCCACGGCGGGCACGACGACCACGGCGCCGGCCACGGCGGCCACGGGGACCACCACGACATCCCGTTCAAGACCGTCCACACCTGGGTGGGCCCGATCGCATCGGGGCTCTCGTTCGTCTTCGCGCTCCTGGCGATCCTCTCCTGGTGGAAGGAGACGGGCGGCCACCACGAGATCGTCGCGACGCTCTGGACCTGGATCCCGATGGGGGTGAACGGCGGGTGGTTCGGCAGCCCCGAGTTCTCCGTCGACGTCGCGTTCCGGCTCGACCCGCTCTCGGCCCTGATGCTCGGGTTCGTGACGTTCATCGGGACGCTCATCCACGTCTACTCGGTCGGGTACATGGGGCACGACGAGGGGTTCGGGAAGTTCTTCGCCTACCTGAACCTCTTCATGTTCGCGATGCTGACGCTCGTCCTCGGGGCGAACCTGGCGATCCTCTTCGTCGGGTGGGAAGGCGTCGGCCTCTGCTCGTACCTCCTGATCGGCTACTACAACACGAAGGACTTCGCCGCCGACGCCGGCAAGAAGGCGTTCGTCATGAACCGGATCGGCGACGCCGGGTTCCTGATGGGTCTCTTCGCCTGCGTCGCGATGTTCGGGACCGTCGACTTCGGGAAGATGTTCGGTGCGGCGGCTGCGAACCCGGGCGTCTACGCGGCGGGCGGCCTGATGACCTTCGCCTGCCTCGCCCTCTTCGTCGGGGCGACCGGCAAGAGCGCGCAGATCCCCCTCTTCGTCTGGCTTCCCGACGCCATGGCCGGCCCGACCCCCGTCTCGGCCCTCATCCACGCCGCGACGATGGTCACCGCGGGCGTCTACATGGTCGCCCGCTGCAACGTCTTCTTCCGGATCTCCCACGAGTGGGCGCTGAAGACTCTCGGCGAGGACCCCTCCGTCTGGGGCCTCCTGACGCACGACGCCTCGTTCGTCGTGGCGGTCGTGGGCGGCGTGACGGCCTTCGTCGCGGCGACGATCGGCCTCGCGCAGACCGACATCAAGAAGGTCCTCGCCTACTCCACCGTCTCGCAGCTCGGCTACATGTTCCTCGGCTGCGGCGTCCTGGCGTTCGGCGCGGGGATGTTCCACGTCTTCACGCACGCCTGGTTCAAGGCCTGCCTCTTCCTCGGCTCCGGCTCCGTCATCCACGCGCTCTCGGGCGAGCAGGAGATGACCGCGATGGGCGGTCTGAGGAAGAAGATCCCGCACACGTACCGGACGATGCTCATCTCGACGCTCGCGATCGCGGGCGTCCCGGGCCTCGCGGGCTTCTTCTCGAAGGACCTCATCCTCGGGGAGACCTTCCTCCAGGGGCACCCGGTCCTGTGGGTCCTGGCGGCGCTCACCGCGGGCCTGACGGCCTTCTACATGTTCCGCCTCGTGAAGATGACGTTCTTCGGCGAGTACCGCGGGCCGAAGGAGACCTGGGACCACGTCCACGAGTCGCCCGCAACGATGACCGTCCCGCTCTGGATCCTGGCGATCGGAGCGATCGTCGTCGGCTGGGTGGGGATCCCGAACTTCGTCCTCCCGGGCGGGAACCGGTTCGAGGCGTTCCTGCATCCCTCGTTCCCGGCCCTTCCGCCCGACTGGACGCCGCACCCCCACGAGGTCTCGCACGCGCTCGAGTGGGCGCTCATGCTCGGCTCGGTGGCGATCGCGGGCGTCGGCATCCTCCTCGCGACGAAGTTCTTCTACCCCGGCTCGGCCCCGTACGCGCTCCCGGCGAAGGTCGTCGCGGCCTTCCCTGTGGCCTACCGCTGGGTGAGGAACAAGTACTTCGTCGACGAGTTCTACGAGGCGGTCTTCGTGAACGGCCTCGTGAAGAAGGGGGGCCGGCTCCTCTGGGAGATCGACGCCCGCGTCGTCGACGGCCTCGTGAACGGGACGCGCCACCTGACGGTCGGCCTGTCCCACGTGTCGAGCTGGTTCGACAAGACCTTCGTCGACGGCGCCGTGAACGGCGTCGGCGACTCCTTCCAGGCCGCGTACAAGGGCTACGGAAAGCTCCAGACGGGGCAGACGCAGAACTACGCGTTCGGAATGGCCGCGGGCGTCTTCGCCCTCGTCTGCATCTACATCATCTTCGCGTGACGTGTAAGGACGCCGAATGAACGGACTCGGACTCCTCTCCCTTCTGATCCTCCTCCCGACGGCCGGAGCGCTGGCGATCCTCTTCCTCCCGCGGGAGAAGACGGGCGCGATCAAGGCCCTGGCAACCGGCGTCGCGGGCCTGACGTTCGTCGCCTCGCTGCCGCTCTGGTTCGCGCGGGGCTTCCGGGAGTCGGCCGGCTTCCTCTTCCGCGAGGACCTCGACTGGATCCCCTCCCTCGGCGTGAGGTACTCCCTCGGCGTCGACGGGATCGCGGCGCTGCTGATCCTCCTGACGACGCTCCTGTCGGTCATCTCGATCTACAGCTCGTACACCGCGGTGAAGACGCGGGAGAAGGAGTACTACGTCTTCCTCCTCCTCCTCGAGACGGGAATGATCGGGGTCTTCTGCGCCCTCGACTTCTTCCTCTTCTACGTCTTCTGGGAGGTCATGCTCGTCCCGATGTACTTCCTCATCGGGGTGTGGGGCGGACCGCGCAAGCTCTACGCGGCGATCAAGTTCTTCCTGTACACCCTCTTCGGGTCGGTGATCATGCTCCTGGCGATCATCGCCCTCTACTTCTTCAACACGACCGGCTTCCTCGGCTGGAAGGGTCTCGGCAACGCCCCGTCGTTCGACATCCTCCACTTCCACGAGATCGCGCCCCTGATCCCCGCGGACCTCTCGCTCTGGCTCTTCTGGGCCTTCTTCCTCGGCTTCGCGATCAAGGTCCCGATGTTCCCGTTCCACACGTGGCTGCCCGACGCGCACGTCGAGGCCCCCACGGCCGGCTCGGTCATCCTCGCCGGCGTCCTCCTCAAGATGGGGACGTACGGGTTCCTGCGCTTCTCGCTCCCGATCTGCCCGTCGGCGTCGGCCACCTCGTGGGTTCAGATGACCGTGGTCGTGCTGTCGATCGTCGGCATCATCTACGGCTCGATGGTCGCGATGGTCCAGAAGGACATGAAGAAGCTGGTCGCGTACTCGTCCGTGGCGCACCTCGGCTTCGTGATGCTCGGACTCTTCGCGTTCAACAACGCGGGGATGCAGGGCGGCGTGATCCAGTCGATCAACCACGGCCTCTCGACGGGCGGGCTCTTCCTCCTCGTCGGGATCATCTACGAGCGCCGCCACACGCGGCAGATCGCCGACTTCGGCGGGATCTCGCAGGTCATGCCGATCTACGCGACGCTCTTCATGATCGTCCTCCTCGCGTCGATCGGTCTGCCGCTCCTGAACGGCTTCGTGGGCGAGTTCACGATCCTCGTGGGCGCGTTCCTGGCCGACTGGAAGTGGGCGCTCTTCGCGAGCCTCGGCGTCGTCCTCGGCGCGGCCTACATGCTCTGGCTCTACCAGCGCGTCTTCTTCGGCGAGCTGAAACACGAGGAGAACAAGGCTCTGCAGGACGTGAACCTCCGCGAGATCCTCACCCTCGTTCCTCTCATCGTGGCGTGCGTGTGGATCGGCGTCTACCCGAAGCCCTTCTTCGCGATGACGGCGCCCGCCTCGGCGAAGATCGTCGCGGCCGTCGAGAAGGCGCGCGGCGGAGGAGAGGTGCGGATGGCCGACTCCGTTGCCGTGCCGGTCCCCGCGGGCGTCGTTCCCGCGGCTGTCGCCCCGGCGGCCGTCGTCAAGGGGAACTGAACCGTGGCCCTCCCGTTCCCGCTCTCGGACCTGCTGGTCATCCTGCCCGAGCTCGTCCTGACCGAGCTCGCGCTCGGGATCCTCCTCTGGGCGACGGTGGTCAAGCGGGAGAAGGAGAGGGTGCTCGCGTGGGCGTCGCTCGCGTCGCTCGCGATCACGGCAGCCCTCATCCCGGTCGCGGTCCACGTCGCAGGCTCGCTCCCGCGCGCCGCCTTCGGCGGGATGTTCACGCTCGACGGCTTCGGGATCTTCTTCAAGGTCCTGACGCTCGTGGCGGCCGCCGTGACGATCCTCTTCTCGCTCCGTTTCGTCGGGACGTCACCCTACCCGGGCGGCGAGTACTACGCCCTCCTCCTCCTCACGACGGTCGGCATGCTCTTCATGGCGTCGGGGACGCACCTCGTGTCGATCTACATCGCCCTCGAGCTGATGGCGCTCTCGCAGTACGTCCTGGCGGGCTACTTCAAGCGCGAGACGAAGTCGATCGAGGCCGCGGCGAAGTACTTCGTCCTCGGCGCCTTCTCGTCGGGCGTCCTCCTCTACGGCCTCTCCCTGGTCTACGGGGCCACGGGGACGCTCAGCCTCGCCGGCGTCTCCACGGCGCTCGAGACGTCGCCCCGCTCGGGCCTGCTGATGGTCGGCGTCGTCCTCACGGCGAGCGGCATGCTCTTCAAGATCGCCTCGGCGCCGTTCCACGTCTGGGCGCCCGACGTGTACGAGGGGGCCCCGACACCGGTCTCGGCCTTCTTCGCCGTCGGCCCGAAGATCGCGGCCTACGCGATCTTCGCCCGCATCTTCTTCGCCGGCTTCGGCCCCCGCGCCGACGACTGGGCGCCGATCCTGGCGGCGTCGGCCGCCCTGACGATGGTCGTCGGGAACGTCGGCGCCCTGATGCAGAAGAACGTGAAGCGTCTCCTCGGCTACTCCTCCATCGGGCACGCCGGCTACGCCCTCCTCGGTCTCCTCGCCTACAAGGCCGGGGGCGCCGCCGGCCAGCCGGATTCGTTCGGCCTCTGGGCGGTCATGATCTACCTCTCCGCCTACCTCCTGATGACGTTCGGGGCCTTCGGCCTCGTCGTCCTCCTTGAGGCGAAGGGCTACGCAAGCGAGAGCGTCGACGACTTCAACGGCCTCTGGAAGAGAAACCCCTTCGCCGCCGGGGCGATGGTGGTCTTCCTCCTCTCCCTCGCCGGCATTCCACCGACGGCGGGGTTCGTCGGGAAGTACTTCCTCTTCTCGGCGGCCATCAAGGCGGGCTGGCCGGTCCTCGCCCTGCTCGGCGTCCTCATGTCGGCCGTTTCGCTCTTCTATTACTTCCGGATCGTGCGGGCGATGTATTTCGTGGAAGGGGAGGGCGAGCTGCACTGGCGCGAGGAGCCCGCGGTCGCCGTCGCGGTCGGGCTCTGCTTCGTCGGGACGCTCGCCATCGGCGTGATGCCGCAGCCTCTCGTGGCGCTCGCCAAGGCCTGCCTCCTCCCGTAAGGAGACCATGCCCGAGCCGGGGAGGACGCCTGATCCGAACGTCCGCCTCCTCGGCGACGTCCTGAGCTTCGGCTGGGTCCTCCCCGCCTGCCTCGCGGCGGGCGGGGGCCTGGGCTGGCTCCTCGACCGGTGGCTCGGGAGCTTCCCGGCGGCGACGGCCGTCTTCGGGCTCCTCGGCTTCCTGGGGGCGCTCCGGCAGCTTCTCCGCGAGGCGGACGCCCTGGAAGGCCGCCGGAAGCCGCCGGCCGGGCCCGCGGGGGGACCCCGCGGAGCGGGATCGTGAGCCTGGCCATTCCCGCCGCGGAAAGGCGGGTCTTCCGCGCGGCGACGGCCGCAGCCCTCCTCGGTGCCCTGCTCCTCGGGACCTTCGGAATGTTCCGTGAGGCCGCCGCCTTGACGGCTGGAGCAGCCGTGGCTATCGTCTCGGGCCTCTGGTTGTCGGACGTGGCCGGGAAACTGCTCGTTCCCCGTCCACGGGCGGCCACCCGGTACGACTGGAAGTTCGTGGTTCGCGCCCTGCTCCGCTATGCCTTCGTGGGCCTCGCGGCGTTCGGTTCGGTCCTCGCCTTCCAGGGCGAGGTCCCGTGGCTGCTCGGAGGGTTCTCCGCGGTCGTCCTCGGGGTTCTCGTCGAGGGGTTCCGGGGAGTCGCGGCCGGCCGGTCCGAACCAGGAGAAGAGGAAGACGGAACGACTCCCCGGGGGTGAGATGCAGCACCATTACTCGATCCTGTTTGGCCCGGTCAACGCGCTGCTGACGAAGATATTCGGCTCGCCGGAGAATGCCCCGTCGTGGTGGCTGCACGGTGTCACGATCGGCGGAGTCCACATCGGCGGGATCGCGCCGGTCGACCACGCCACCGGTGCGGCGGCCGGATGGGTGCCGGACCACGTGATCATGGCCTTCCTCGTCTTCCTCGTCTTCGCGATCGCGCTGCCGATCTTCGCGAGGAAGTACCGGAGCGACGTGCCGGCCGGGACCCAGAACGTCCTCGAGGTCTTCGTCGAGTTCCTCAGGGGCCTCATCAAGGAGAACATCCCCCACAGCGGCGAGAAGTACCTGCCCGTGGTCGGGGCGTTCTTCTTCTTCATCGCGGCGTCCAATCTCATCGGACAGATCTTCGTCCTGCAGCCGCCGACGTCGAGCCTGAACACGACGTTCGCCCTGTCGCTCTCCTGCCTCGTCTTCTTCAACGGTGCCGGGGTGAGGGCGCACGGGCTGATGGGCTATCTCAAGACGTTCGCGGGACCGAGCGCGGCGCTCGCGATCCTCGTCTTCCCGATCGAGATGATCGGGAACCTGGCGCGGGGACTCTCCCTGGCGATGCGTCTCTTCGGGAACATCTACGGCGAGCACACGGCGACGAACCAGTTCGTGCAGCTCGTGCCGCTCCTCGTTCCGATGCCGATGAACGCGCTCGGGATCTTCGGATCCTTCCTCCAGGCCTACGTCTTCACCCTGCTGACCACCGTCTACATCGGGGGCGCCATCGCCCACGAGCACTGATCCGCACTTCACCGAACCCGAAAGGAGCCCGAACGAAATGATCAAGAAGCTTCTCCCCGCCGCCGCGGTCGTCGGCCTCGCCCTCCTGCTCCCGAACCTCGCCCTCGCGCAGGAGGCCGCCAAGGCCACCGGCGGCGGCGTGGGCTGGGGCCACCTCTCAGCCGCCCTCGTCCTCGCCATCGGCGCGGCCGCCGGAGCCACGGCCCAGGGCCGCACGGCCGTCGCGGCCTGCGACGGCATGGCGCGCAATCCCGGCGCCGCCGGACAGATCCGCGGCATCGCCTTCCTCGGCCTCGTCCTCATCGAGTCGCTCGTCATCTACACGCTCGTCATCGCCTTCCTCCTCTACGGGAAGTGACCCGGCGGGCCCTCGAGGCCCGGACCGAGCAAGGCCCCGGCGGTGCGCCGGGGCCTTGCCGTTCCCCAGGGAATCCGGAGGGCCCCTTCGAGCGTTGAGGTACTGATGGCCCTCTTTCGCTTCCGTCTCAGCCCGGCGCCGAAGGCTTGGGATTTTCGCTCGGGGGACCTGCCGTACGCGGACGCCCTTTTCGGCACCGCCCTGCGCCTGACCCGGAATCGGCAGGACGCCGAGGACCTCCTGCAGGAGACCTACCTCCGGGCCTACTCCCACTACGACGGCTTCCGGGAAGGGACGAACCTCAAGGCCTGGCTTTTCCGGATCCTCAAGAACGGGTTCATCAACGGGTACAGGCAACGCAAGGCGGGCCCCCGCGAGGTCGATCTCGAGAGGGGCGGAGCGTCCTTCGAGTCCGCCCTCGAGGACGTCACCCCGCCGGCGCCGACGCCCGAGGACGACCTGCTCGACCGGACTCTCGACGGCGATGTCGCCCGGGCGCTCGGGTCTCTTTCGGAGGACTTCCGGATCGTCGTCGAGCTCGTCGACCTCCAGGACTTCTCGTACCGCGAGGTGGCCGACATCCTCGAGATCCCTCTCGGTACCGTGATGTCCCGCCTCTATCGAGGCCGCAGGCTCCTCGAGGAGGCTCTCCTCTCGTACGGGCGTCGCAGGGGCTACTTCGGCGCCGGCGTGACGCCAGGACGGACCCGGCTCGCCACGAAGACCGGCGGCAGCGAGTCGCGCGACACGACGGAATACCGCGTCCGGCGCCGACGTTAGTTTCCGCAGGAGCGCCCTTCCGGGCCCGCCACCATGGACTGCGAAGCCGCCGAACCCCTCATCGAAGCGCTCTGTGACGACGAGCTCGACGTCGCAGCCGCGGCGAGCCTTCTCGCGCATCTCGAAAGCTGTGCCGGATGTGCGTCCCTTCGCCGGGAGGTGGAGACGCGGAAGGCCGCCGTGCAGGAAGCCCGGCCGATCGACCGGCTTCCGGACGAGGTGAGGGCCCGGCTCGTCAGGCAGGTGGGGCGTAAGGCGCCTTCGCGGCGGAAGGCGTCCTGGGCCGTCTCGACGGGGCTGGCTGCGCTGGGCCTCGTCGCCGGCGGCGTCGCGGGAGGTTTCGTCCTGAGGCACGTTCCGCCCCGGCCACCGGCCCTCGCCGACCTGCCCGTCGTCCGGGAGGTGGCGGGAGAGGTCTTCTGCCTGCGCTGCGCCCTCGCCAGCCTCTTTCCCGACACGCCGGTCCTGGACCAGCGGCACCTGCCCGTCCTCCGGACCGACGAGGGAGAGGTGATCACCCTCCTCGACGGGCCGGTCACCGAGGCCGCTCTCGCGAGGAAGGGTTGCGCGGGCCGGCGGGTCGTCCTCACGGTGCGGCTCTACCCGGTGCAGGAGATTGCCGAGGTCCTGTCGGTTCGCGCGGTCGGCCCTTCCTCCGTGCCGCCGCCCCGCGACGCCGTGACCGCGGCGGCAGCGCGCGTGGCCGCCGCGCCGCGCTGATCGGGCTGGTCTAGACTGGGCGGCGTGGTGCAAGAGGAGACCGGCCGCCTCGTCCTGACGCTCTCCCTGGCGGCCGGAGGCGTTGCCTTCACCGCCGGAGCCGCCGCGTCGCTCGCCGCGGCCTGGGCGGCCTCGGGTTTCGGCAGCCCCCTGGAACGGGTCGTCGTTCTCGACGTCGGCATCGCGGCCTCGGCCGTCGCGGGCCTCGTCGCGGGGGCTCTCGTCGCGGTCCTTTCGCAGCGGCCCGTCGTCCGCCTCTCGCGTGCTCTCGACGCGGCCCGCCAGATGGCCGAAGGAGACTTCGCCTCCAGAGCCCCGGAGGGAAGCGATCTCGCCGGCCGGGTCGGACGATTCCTGAACGCCGTCACGGGACGGGGCGCACAGCTGCTTTCCTCGGTGAAGCGCGAGCACGTCCAGCTGAACCGCCAGGTCTCGGTCCTGCGCGCCGCGTCGATCCGCAACCGCGAACGCGCCGCTCAGGAGCGGACGCGGCTCGCGAGCGCCGCGTCCGCCGTCGGAGGGCTCGACGTCACGATCCGCGCCATCGCGGAGAGCGTCGAGACGCTCGCCGCCGGCTCGGAGGAGACTGCCGCGGCCGTCGCCGAGGTGGATGGCTCCCTCACGCAGCTCCTGGCGCGTTCCGAGGGCCTCCTGTCCGGCTCGACCGAAGGGGCCGACGCGGCGATCTCGCTCGCCGAGGGCGCCGCCGTCCTCGACGGGACTCTCAGCGCGCTCGCGAAGAGGGCCGAGGAGCTCGCGGAGGCCTCGATTCGCAGCGAGAAGGCGCTCGAGAGCGTCCTCGGCTCGGCGCGCGAGGCGACGGGGCACGCGGCCCACGTCGCGACGGAGGCGCGGTCGGGCCGGGCCATCGTGGAGGAGGCGCGGGACTCCGTGGCGGCGATCCGCGTCTCGGCCGGTACGGTCCGGGAAGCGGTCGGGCGGGTCGAATCCCGGTCGAAGGAGGTGGGGAGGATCCTCGAGATGATCGAGGACATCGCCCGCCAGACGAACCTCCTCGCCCTGAACGCCTCGTTCCTGGCGACCCGGGCGGGGGAGCACGGCCGCGGGTTCTCGGTCGTCGCCACCGAGATCCGGCGCCTGTCGGAGCGGACCTCCGAGGGCGCCCGCGGGATCGGCGCCCACGTCTCGGGGATGCGGGACGAGGTGGACGCCGCCCTGGCTGCCGCGGACGAGGAAGGGCGCCTCGTAAAGCGAGGGGTCGAGACGGCGACGCGGGCCGGGTCCGCGCTCGCGTCCATCGAGGCCGCTGCGGCGCAGGCCGAGGAAGCGGTCTCGGCGATCCGCGAAGTCTCGAGGGCCCAGGCGGCCACGGTGGCGGGCACCGCCGCCTCCGTCGCCGAGGTGCGCGAGGGGCTCCGGGCGCTCGCCGAAGAGGGCCGGCGAAACACCCGGGAGGCCGAGCGGATCCGCGAGCTCGTCGGCCGCGTTCGCGACCTCGCCGGGTTCGTCGAGAGGACGGTCCAGGAGCAGAAGGGGGCCGCCGGACAGATCGCCGTCGCGGCCGAGCGATCGGTCGGCCTGATGCGCGACATCCAGGACGCCGTCGGGCGCCAGACCGCCGACAGCCACCGCCTCCTGTCTCTTCTCGCGGAAGTCGAGGGGATGAGCCACGAGACGCTGGCCTCGGCGTCCTCCGTCGACGACGCCACGGCCGCGCTCGAGACGCTCGCAGGCTCGCTCGAGGACGAGGTCGGGCGCTTCCGGGTCGACGTGGAGCTGCGCGCCTCTTGACGCTCTCCCGGGTCCTCGCGTTCCGCGCGGCCGGCGTGGCCTGCGCGGCCGACCCTGCGGACGTCGAGAGGATCCTGCGGCCGGGCCGGCTCCTCCCGGCGCCCGGCGCGCCCGACTGGATCGCCGGTCTCGTCGCGGGGCCCCGGGGACTCCTGGCCGTCATCGACGTCGGCCGTCGCCTCTTTCCGTCGCTTTCGGGAAGTCCCCCGCGGGACCTCCTCGCCGGGACTTTCGACGGCGTTCCCGCCGCCCTGGGCGCGGACGAGGTGGAGGGGATCCTGCCTGTGACTGCGGACGAAGTGCCGCCGCCGGAAGGCCTCTCTCCCGGCGTAGCGGCGTGCCTGAAGGGGGTCGTCGTCGCCGGGGGCGAGCGCCGTCTCCTCCTCGACGTCCGCCGCCTCGTGGCGGGAGACGTCGAGGTCGCCAGGGTCGTCGAGGTCGTGGAAGCCGCGACGCGCGCGGCGGGTCAGATCGGGAGCGTGTCGGCGGAGCGGCGCGACCAGTCGTCGTAGAGGAGCCCCAGGACGACGACGTCGTGCCTCTGGCCGTGCGCGAAGACCCGGCTCTTCAGGACCCCCTCCTCGACGAATCCGAGGCGCCTCATGACGGCCCGGGCTGCGGTATTCCCCGCCGCCACGAATGCCTCGATCCGGAGGAGCCCGCGGTGGAGGAAGAGGTAGGAGACGAGGGCCCTGTGGGCGTCCGTCCCGAAGCCCTTGCCCCGTTCGGCCGGCTCGAGGATCGTGGCGGAGATCCGGGCGACGCGTGAGTGAAGGTCCACCTCGTCGACGCCGGCGAGGCCGACGCGCCGCCCGGCGCGATCCTCGATGACGAGACGGGTGAAGTCCTCCGCGAGGAGTCCGTCCTGCTCGAACCGGCGCCGGAGGCTCTCGGCCTCACCGATGAAAAACGGCTCGAACTCCCCGAATGCCGAGGGCTTGCCACAGGCGGTGACGATCCAGTCGAGGTCCTCGGACCGCGCGGGACGGAGGCGGACGACGGCCCCCGCGAGCACTACATCCTCTCCGGAATCGGGACGCCGAGGACGCCGAGGACGTCGTCGAGCGTGGACTGGACGAGCTGGATCGCCGCGCGCCGGGTCCTCCGGCTCTCGTCGTTCTCGGCCTGGAGGATCGGGTGCGTGTGGTAGAGGTGGTGGAACGCCGTGCAGACGGCGAGAGCGTGCCGGACCAGCAGCGAGACCTCGAGCGTCTCGGCCGCCTTCTCGAACGTCTCCAGCGTGCGCCCGCAGGTCCTCACGACGTCCCAGAGACCGTCGTCGAAGTGGGCGGCGTCGAGGGTGGCGACGGAGGCGGCCTCGGCCTCGTCGAGGCGGCCCGGGAAGCCCTTCTCCTCGAGCTTCTTGAAGATGTTCGCGGTTCTCACGGCGGCGTACTGCAGGTACGGCCCCGTGTCCCCTTCGAAGGCGAGGGCGTCGTCGAAGTCGAAGGCGATGACCTTGTTCCGCGAGAAACGGGTCATGTAGACGCGGAGGGCGCCGATGGCGATCGCCTCGGCGCGGGAGAGATCGACGGGGGCTCCCGGCTCGCGGGCGAGGATCTGCTCGAGCGCCTTCTCGACGAGGCGTTCGACGAGGTCGTCGGCCTTGACGCCGAGCCCCTTGCGCCCGGACATCTCGAGGTAGGCCTTGCCCCGGTCCTCGTCGGAGAGAACGACGCCGAGCGCCTCGGCGGATCCCGGGGTCAGTGCGACCATCTCGTAGGCGAAGTGGACCGAGCGGTCGGCCCCGTCGGCGAACCCGGCGCGCCGGACGGCCTCCTTGACGACCTTCTGCGGGTACGACTGCCTCACGTCGATGACGTTGATGACCGCGTCGCCGCTCCCGTACCGGCCCTTCGCCTCCGGGTCGGCCCCTTCGGCGTCGGGGCGCGTCCGGTAGAGGGGCGTCACGCCGTCGGAGGCGACGAACTCCGGCCCGCCGAACGGCGTGACGTACGGCGTCACCTCGTACTCGAAGTCGATCCCGAGGACGCCGAGCTTCCAGAGCTGGTACGCGACGTCCTTTCCGGTGTAGGTCACGGTGCCGTTCGACCGGACGAGGACCTTGTCGGCGTCCTCCATCCCCTCGAAGTCCTTCGCCCCCTCGAGCTTCATGACCCAGCAGCCGGCGTTCTTGCCCTCGGTCTCGAGCTGGGTGGCGCCGGCCGCCTTGAGGAGCTCGAACGCCCTCGCCCAGAACTGGCGCCCGAGGATGTCGCTCTCGCGCGGAAGGAGGTCGTAGGAGACGCCGATCCGCTCCATCGTCTTCAGGTGGCAGCGGACGACCGCCTCGGCGAGGCGGGCAGCGAGCGCCGCCGTCGCGTGCTCCTCCTCGGACATCTCGTGCCCGAGGGCGGCGCCTTCGATGGCGTGAAGAGTGCCCTTCCGCCTCTCCTCGAGGGACGGGTCCGCGGCGTAGCTGCGCGTGACGAGGGCATAGAGGTCCCAGGTCAGGTCGCCGAGCCGCCGGGCGCTCACGCCGGGCGCGTCGTCGGGAAAGGCGGCGAGGATCTCGCGGATCTCCCCGGCGAGGCCGGCCGCTCTCTGGGGCTCGGCGAGGTCGCCGGGGTGCTCGAGACCGACGACGACGTCGGCCACCTGTACTCCGGTGTCGTCGAGGTAGTTCTGGACCTCGACGCGCCTGCCGAGCCGGCGGAAGACGTGGACGAGGACGTCGCCGAGGACGGCGTTCCTGAGGTGCCCGATGTGGGCGGCCTTGTTCGGGTTGATGTTCGTGTGCTCGACGATGACCTTTCCGGCAGCCCCCGCCACCGCCGGGGGCGCGACGAGCATCGCGGCGAGGGCCTTCGGGCGGTCGAGGAAGAGGTTCACGTAGCCGCCCCCTTCGACGGTGCGCCGCGCGACGATCGGCGGGAGCACGAGCGCCGGGGCGAGCTCCTCGGCGATCTTCCGCGGGGGGCGCCGGAGGACCTTGGCCAGCTCGAAGGCGATCGGCAGCGCGAGGTCGCCGTGCTCGACCTTCGGGGGGGTCTCGATGACGAAACGCGGGGGCTCGACGCCCCAGAGGCGGCGGCAGGCGTCCTCGACGGCGGCTTCGACTTCTCTCTTCAGACCAGGGATCACGGCAACCTCGCTCGGAAGCGTTCGGGAGGGAACGCGCGCGGGCCAGCCCGCGCACAACCCTCTATTTTCGCACGCCGCCCCTCCCGGCTAACATCGCACCGTGGAAACGCTCATCCGTCGCGAGATCCTCGTGAACGCCGAGCCGGCCCGCGTCTTCGGCGCATTCACGGACGTCGGGGAGCTGCTGTCCTGGTTCGCTGACGGCGCCGTCGTCGGGCGCCGGGCCGGAGGCAACTGGGCGATGGGCTGGTACGCCGACGAGGCGTCGGACGAGGGCTACCACGTCCTGGGCACCCTCGACGTCTACGAGCCCCCAACCCGCCTCGTCGTTCGCGACCTCACGTTCTCCACGCCGGAAGGGGACCGGTGGGAGGGCATGGCGCTCTCGGTGACCTTCACGGCCGAGGGCGCAGGGACGCGCGTGACGGTGGTTCAGGACGGGATGGGGCACGGGGCGTCGTGGGATGGTTACGTCGCCGGGCTCGGACCCGGCTGGGAGAGATCTCTGGCCGACCTGCGCGCCTGGCTCGAGGAGGGCCGGAAGCTCCCCGGGCGATGACGCCCGACGCGCCGGGACCGGTCCGTCGACTCGACGCGGGCGCGCCGGCGGCGGCCGGAAGGCGATGCGCGGGGTATTCTCTGACGCGCTTCCCATGAACGCCCGTCCCGCCGTCCTCGCCGCTCTCCTCGCCGGCGCTCTCGCCGCCTCCGGTTGCCGCTCGAGCTCGCCGGGAACGGCGCTGCAGCTCTCGCCGGAACGCTGGCGAGCGGCCGTAGCCGCCCGGGGCGTCGACCCGGGAGACGTGCCGATGCCGATGTACGTCTCTCCCGAGATCCGCCTGGTCGCAGAGCAGCTCGCCGGCCCGGGAGACGACCGCGAGCGCCTGAGGCGCCTGCAGGCCGCGCTCCTCGACCGCAAGAGCTATGCCTTCGAGTACGACACGATCGCCACCTTTACCGCCTCCGAGGCGTTCGCCGCGAGGCGGGGCAACTGCGTGTCGTTCACGAACCTGTTCATCGCCTTCGGCCGCGCAATGGGGATCCCGCTCCAGGCGGGGCTCGTCTTTCGCCGGGCGCGGAGCGAGCGCGAGGGCGACCTCGTCATGGTCTACAACCACATGGTCGCGGTCCACCCGAAGGGGCGCACCAACACCGTCTACGACTTCTACATGACGCGCGACGGGACTCCCGTCGACCTGCGGCTCATCGACGACATCGCCGTCGCCGCCATCTCTGCGAGCAACCGGGGGGTCGAGGCGCTCCGTGCGGCCGACCTCGAGAAGGCTCACGTGCTCCTGGAACGCGCGACGAAGCTCGACCCCACCCTCCCCGACCTGCTCTCGAACCTCGGCATCGTGAAGTGGCGCCAGGGGGACACGGACGGGGCGCTCGCCACCTTCCGCCAGGGGCTGGCGATCGACCCGCACCGACCGGCGCTCCTCCACAACCTGGCGGCCCTCTACATCGAGCAGGGGCGCCGGACCGAAGCGCGCGCCGCTCTCGCCGCCGCCAGCACCCGCGACGCGTCTTCCTACCTCTTCGTCGTCCAGGGGGACCTCGAGCTCGCCGGGGGGAATCCGAAGGAGGCCCTGAAGGCCTATCGCCGGGCGCACCGGGAGAACCCGAAGCTCGTCGAGCCGCTTCTCGGGATCGCACGGACCGAGAGGGCGCTCGGAAACGACGCGGCGGCCCGCCGGGCCCTCCGGAAGGCCGAGAAGCTCCGCCCGGACGACGCGCAGGTGCGCTCGCTCCTCGAGGGGCCCTGATCCGAAGCCCCAGAACCCGGAACGCGTAGGTGGCCCCCCTCTGGGGTATAGTTCCAAGGATGCGCCGGTTCCGGCGAACTCCCCCCGAAAGGACCACGCGGATGAGAAAGCTGCGGCTTCTTGCGACCCTCGTCCCGCTCGTGGCGCTCGCTTTCCCCGCGGCCGCCCAGCTGGAGAAATTCAAGGATTGGGACAAGTCTCCCGAGTTCACCCTCTACGCCACCGAGGACGAGCAGAACGCCTGGAAGGGCGTGAAGTCCGACGAGGAGGCGCAGAAGTTCTACAACCTCTTCTGGGGCAAGCGTCACCCCAACTACCAGACGACCGCCCAGAACGTCTTCCGCGCCCGGTTCGACGCCCTCGTGGCGAAGGCCGACGAGCTCTTCCCGCTCGGGAAGCCGGGTGAAAAGCGGTTCCGGCGGGGGGCGCTGACCGAGCGCGGGAGGGTGCTCATCCTCCTCGGGCCGCCCAAGGCGATGGCCTCGAAGGTCCAGTCCGCGCTCGCGGCGCCCGGGGGCATGGGGTCCGAGGAAGGCGAGGGCCGGTTGCTCGGCGCGGGTGGAAGCGGGACGACGGTCCTGACCCAGTTCCAGTACGAAAAGGAACAGCTCCCGGAGTGGGCCGGCCTGAAGTCGCTCGTCCTGACCTTCACGACGGACCAGACGGTGCTGTCCGAGTCGGTCGACAAGCCCTCGGACGTGAAGAAGGTCCAGAAGAAGGCGGTCGCGGCGGCCCTCGTCAACCCGAAGATGACCGAGCCGCCCGTCTACAAGACGCGCGAGGAGCACGAGGCCGAGCAGAAGGCCGCGGCGGAAGCCGCGGCCGAGGCGCTCAAGGGCCCGGTCCTCTCGGCGCCGGTTCGCGCGTCGCTCGAGGCGCTCATCGGCAAGGAGCCGCACGGAGACCTCGGGACCCTCGCGCTCGCGTTCGGCGACAAGGCGACCCAGCTGATGATCCAGCTCGCCGTCCCGGGTGCCGTCGTGGCGTCCGCAGCCCCGGCCGCTCCGGCCGATCCGGCCGCTCCGGCAGCCGCTCCCGCCCCGGCGATGAAGGTCGCCGTCCTCGTCAAGGGCAAGGACGGCAAGGACGCGGCCCGCCGCGAGGAGGCCGCCGTCCTCCAGAAGTCGAAGGGCGACTTCTTCGTCGACTACGCCCTTCGGGTGGAGCCCGGCGACTACGACGTCGCCATGGTTCTCCTCGACGCCTCCGGCGCGGAGAAAGTCTCGGCCCACCGGCCCGTGACCGTTCCGGCCCTCCCGGCCGAGCTCGGAGTCTCGCAGCTCCTCCTCGCGTACAACGACATGCCCTTCGACGGCGCCAAGGGCGACGAGCCTTTCGTCTTCTCCGCACGCAAGTTCGTCCTCCGGGGCGACAACAAGCTCCTGAAGACCGACGGGCTCGCCTACGTGGCGCGGCTCTACAACCCCGCTGTCGACCCCGCGACGAGAAAGCTGAACCTGCGGCGGTCGATCTCGATCAAGCCCAAGAGCGGCTCTACGATCGACGTCCCCCAGCCCCCTGACGAGCCGATGGCCGTTCCGGAGCAGCAGGGGATGTCGACCGCTCTCGTGCTCGACCTGGCGGGTGCCATCGTCGACGTCAATCTCGGAGACTACTTCCGCCCGGGTGAATACACCCTGATCCTCAAGGTTACCGACGTGGTGGCTGGCAAGACCGTCGAGGCGAGGGCCCCCTTCACCCTCCTCGCCCCGCCGCCGACTGCGGCTCCGGCGGCCAAGGGCCCGGCGCCGAAGGCTCCGGCACCGAAGAAGTAAGCCCTTCACGGGTTCCGAAAGACAGGAAGGCCCCGGCGTGCGCCGGGGCCTTTTCGTCGATGGGACGGACCGGGAGGTCCGTTACTCGACCCGGAGATCGACGGAGGTGAGCGCCATGCGGCCGGAGGCGACGTCCCGGACGCTCGCCACGAACCGGATGTTGCCCTTGGCGGTCTTGAGCTGGCTGCGGTGGACGAACGCCTGGCCGCGGGCCTTCTCCCAGTCCCCGGCCGGAATCGTCACGATCACCTTCTCGGGCTTGATCGTCGACCTCGCGCCCGTGTCCTCGGCGGCGGCAAGCGTCACCTCGACGACGGCCTTCCTCGCTCCGCCCTCGTCCCGGAACGTCAGCTCCGCCATCGGAACCTCGACCTGCCAGGGCGCCACGCGGCGGCCCGGCCCGCCCTTGCTCTCGAGGGCGCCGATCCGGAGCGTCGCCGCGAAGTCGCCGATCGCACCGGGGGTCAGCAGTGCCATCTCCACGCGGTCGATCGCGGCCTCGTCGGCCGTCTTGGCCCCGAAGCCGGTCCGCGCCCGCACGACGACGCCCGGGCGGGACGTGCGCACCTCGACCTTCCGGGTGCTCTTGCCGGGAACTCCGCCGAGAGTGACACCCACGGAGTAGTAGCTGCTCGCTTCCCGGTAGACGCGGTCGAGATCGGCGCGGAAGACGTTACGGTTCTCCACGAGCGAACCGCCCGTGTCGCTCGAAAGGGCCACCATGGAGTCGCGGAAGTTCTGCGTGCGAAAGAAGGGGTTCACGGCCGGCGGCAGGGACTGGGAGGCGTCCCCCTCGGCCACGAGCCCCTTGGCGTCGAAGACCTGGATGGTGATTCCGGAGCTGTTGGCCCGCGCGAGGACCTTTCCGAGGTCGTCGCCGATGTCCTGTTCGAACTGGGTGAGGGAGGACGGCCCGTACGCCTGGCTCAGCGTCTGCCCGGGGTACCACTCGTAGCCGTTCGTCACCAGCAGGAGTGTCCGCTTGCCGGAGCGTGCCGCGAGGGCGGAGACGCTGCGCGCGAGCTCGGCGAGGGCGGCCCTCTCCCGCGTGGCGGCCTGGGCCGACCAGCTCCGGAGGATCGACCCGCGCGACCGGGGGCTGGAGAGTCTCAGCTCCTGGATCGTCTGCCTGTACTGCGCGTCCCACGAGAGCCCCGCGGGGGACGCCTTCTCGAGGCGCGAGAGGCCTCCCAGGAGGTCTTCCTTGCTGTTCGTGAAGGGGACGAGAACGCGCGTCGAGCCGGTGTACGAGACGATGGAGGCCCGGTCGGAAGGGGAGAGGCGGAGGACGAAATCGCGCAGGCCCTCGATGACGGAGACCCGCTGCTGCGGAAGAAGGCGATCGTCGTCGAAGTAGACGAGGAACTGCCGCGGGACGTACGTCTCCCCGCCATCGGCCTTCAGCGTGTCGAGGACGAGGTCGGGGGAGGCGGTCGCCAGGTCCGGGCCGTGAACCTCCCCGGCCTCGATGCGTGCGAAGTAGTCGATCGGAACCGGCTTGCCGTCGACCCTCACGACGAAGTCCTCCTTCGTCAGGTCGGTCACCGGTCGGCCGTCCTTCGTCGCGACGACGTCGAGGTCCATGGCCGTGACCTCGACGGCGGCGCGCACACCCGTCGTGAGGGGTGCGGGAGGGGCGTCCGCGCCGCCCGCGAGGCCGGCAGGCCCGAGGAGGAGCGCGAGAACGAACGGGAGGAAGCGTGTACGGGCAAACATGAGTGACCTCCGTTGAAAAGTACGGTGCGGCACGGACCGCGGATCAGAGCCCGAGAACGTCGCGAAGCGCCGCGGCATCCTCCGCGATCTTCTCGGCCAGGCGGTCGTCCACGGCGAGGGAGGAGTAACGGTCGGCGAGCTCCGGGTCTTCGCTCGTCCATTCCCGTCCGACCTGCTCGGCAGCGACCATCTGCTTCGCGAAAAAGACCAGTTGCTCGGCGACGGGACTTCGGCTCGAGACCAGACCGCTCGAGCCGAGGACGTCGGCGAACGGCGCGGGGAGATTCACCTTCCGTGCCAGCACCCGCCCGCACGTGGGGCGGAACCAGGAGAGCGCGGCGGCGCGGAAGGGACCGGGCTCGAAGTCCTCGGCGAGGAGCAGCTTGAGCAGCTCGTAGCTGCCGAGAGGCTCGAGAAGCGCGAGAGTCCACGCGACGCCGGGGTCCTCTCCGGTGGCCGGCGCCACGTGGGAGGCGGCCACTGCAGTGGACACCGCGGCCCGCCGGAGGGCCCTCTCGAGACGCTCCCGCGTCGAGATGGTGGGGGCCTCCTCGGCGGAGAGGAGCTCGAGGAGCCTGCGCAGCGCTCCCGGGCCGATCGCGGCGACCGCGTCGTGGACCGTCGACAGGAGACCCCTCGCGGGAGTGCGCAGCGCGTTTCCGAGGAACAGGACGTCGAGCGTGAGGAACGGGTCGGCCGCGGCGAGGCGGACGACCTCCTCTCCCTCGGCGCCGGCCGCGAGCGCGGCGCGACAGCGTTCCGCGGTGTCGGCGAACAGCGGAAACGGGCGGAACGGTTGCCCGAGCGTGAAGGCGACCTTCTCGGAGAGTCGCCCGAAGACGACGAAACGGTCCCTCCAGACGGCGGCGGACGGGTGCTCGAGCCCGAGCCCCTCCGAGACGGAGAAAAACGCGAGCGCGACGGCCTGCGGGGAGAAGTCCATCTCCGCCTCCCGGGGCTCGCCCGCGGCTTTCCTGGCCGGCGGGCGGGTGCGGGCCGTGTCGTCGATCGAGCGCGCTCCCTCGAGGGCGAGGACCTGGCCCCTCAGGGAGAGCTGGATGCGAAGGAAGTCCTCCGTTGCGACGGAAGGGTCGTAGACGAAGTCGGCACCCCTCCAATGAAAAAGGTCCAGGAGGATCTGGAGCGCGAGCTGCTCGACTGCGGCGGCGAGCTCCTCTCGCGGAAGGAGCCCGCAATCGAGGACGAGCCGCGTCAGGCTTCGCCCCGTCAGGAAGCTGTCGGCGAGGACCTCGTAGACGGCCGGCTCGGGGAGGATCCCTCGCGACGCCAGGTACGTGCCGAGGCGCTCGTCGGGGCGAAGTGAGGACACGAAGACGATCGCGCCGTCCTTCAGGTCGATCGTCCGCCGGTCTTCCCCGCGCGAGATGGTGACCCGCCCGGAGAGCCGGTTGATCTCGAGCCACTGAAGGAGGTCGGCGAGCGAGAAGGTATCGAGTGTACCGTTGAGCGTTTTCGGCACCGCTTCTGCAAGTGTGACACGAAGCGCCGGATGGAGCGCGGCGGAGAAGACCCGGGATGCGGCGCGAGGCCAATGGAGAAGGTGTCTCGCGGGGTGTCCGATCGGAGCTTTTCAAACTAGCATTGGGGCATGTCCACCACGAAGACCGACGCCGTCACCACCTCGGGGATCCCTGTCCGCGCCTCCTACGCCCCGGGAGACGTTCCCGCGGGCTGGGACCCCGGTGCACCCGGCGCGTTTCCGTACACGCGGAGCGCGCAGGCCGGCGGCTACCGCAAGAAGCTCTGGACCATGCGGCAGTACGCCGGGTTCTCCACCGCGAAGGACTCGAACGCGCGCTACCGCTACCTCCTCGCCCAGGGGCAGACCGGCCTTTCCGTCGCCTTCGACCTCCCGACCCAGATCGGCTTCGACTCCGATCACGCGCTCGCCCGCGGCGAGGTGGGGCGCGTCGGCGTCGCCATCGATTCGATCGAGGACATGGAGACGCTCCTCGACGGCATCCCGCTGGACGAGGTGTCGATCTCGATGACGATCAACGCCACGGCGTCGATTCTCCTCGGCTTCCTCCTGGCCGTCGCGCGGCGCCGCGGAACGGACTGGAAGAGCCTCACGGGAACGATCCAGAACGACATCCTGAAGGAGTACGCCGCGCGGGGAACCTACGCCTTTCCGCCGAAGCCGTCGATGCGCCTCATCACCGACATCTTCGGCTTCTGTGCGCAGGACGTCCCGCGCTGGAACACCATCTCCATCTCGGGGTACCACATCCGCGAGGCCGGCTCGACCGCGGTGCAGGAGGTCGCGTTCACGCTCGCCGACGGCGTCGAGTACCTCTCGGCGGCGGTGAAGGCGGGTCTCGACGCGAAGGCGATCGCGCCGCGGCTCACCTTCTTCTTCAACGTCCACAACGACTTCCTCGAGGAGATCGCGAAGTTCCGCGCGGCCCGCACGCTCTGGGCGCGGCTCCTGAAGGACCGCTTCGGCATCGACGACCCGCGCGCGCAGGCCCTCCGGTTCCACGCGCAGACCGCGGGCTCGACGCTGACGGCGCAGCAGCCCGACGTGAACGTCGTCCGCGTCGCCATCCAGGCGCTCGCGGCCGTCCTCGGAGGGACGCAGTCGCTCCACACGAACTCACGCGACGAGGCGCTCGCCCTCCCGACGGCCGACGCGGCCCGCCTCGCGCTGCGCACCCAGCAGGTCATCGCCTACGAGACGGGCGTCGCCCGCGTGACGGACCCCTTCGGCGGCTCCTGGGCCGTCGAGGCGATGACGGCGGAGATCGTCGAGCGCGCCTCCGCGCTCATCTCCCGGATCGACGAGATGGGAGGCGCCCTGGCCGCCATCGAGGCGGGGTACTTCCAGCGCGAGATTCAGGAGGCGGCCTACCAGGCGCAGAAGGCGATCGAGTCGAAGGAATCCGTCGTCGTCGGCGTGAACGAGTTCACGGTCGAAGAAGAGACCCAGATCCCGACGATGTCCATCGACCCGCAGGTCGAGCCCGAACAGGTCGCCCGCCTGGCGGCCTTCCGGGCCCGGCGGGACGAGGCCAGGGCCAGCCGCCTCTGCGCGGAACTCGTCGCCGCGGCGAAGGAAGGGCGGAACCTTATGCCCCCGATCATCGAGGCGGTCGACGGAAACGTCACCCTCGGGGAGGTCGTCGAGTCGCTCAGAACGGTCTTCGGCGACCACCGGGACACCGTGGGGCTCTGAGGCCGGGGTGGAGGCGTCCGGGCGTTCCTGAGAGGGCACCCGGACGGCTCCCTCGAGGCCCGGAATCCGGTCGGCCGGAGACCTCCATGTCGGGCAAAACCGCTGCCACAAACGACCCCCACCTGTGTAATTCGTTTCGGGCCGCTCGGAATGCGGCTTTACGCCGTCCTTACAACTCTCGAAATGTATCAAGTGTATGCAGCGTAATGACTTGTCGCGGATGCACCTTTCGGGGTGCATTCCGTGCGGAGTCCGCTCGGAATGCGGCTTCGCAGGGTTTTAGACAGGCGAATCCACAGGCTTTTGCACAATGTTACTGGGAAAGGCGATAAGCCATTCCGATGGAACGCCTTCTGTTTCGTCAGGCCTCTTCCTCGGGGAACGGAAGGTTGCCGTCGACCTCCGGAACGCCCGGGTCGAAGCAACGCCGGCAGCGCGCCTCGTAGAGGCCAGCCGCGCCAACGACGACCCTTTCCGTCGAGGCAACGAGCCTCTGGGTCCGGCTCGCCGGGCCGCCGCACAGAACGCAGATCGCTCGCGTCTTGACGACTTCCTCCGCGAGGGCCATGAGTGTCGGCATCGGGTCGAATGGGCGGCCGAGGTAGTCCTGGTCCAGACCGGCGACGACGACTCTCTTGCCGAGATCGGCGAGCCGGCTGGCGACCTCGACGATCCCCGCGTCGAAGAACTGCGCCTCGTCGATCCCGACGACCTCGGTCCGGTCGTCCGTCCTTGCGAGGACTTCGGCCGACGTCGCCACGGCGAGGGCCGTCAGGCGCATTCCGGTGTGCGACACGACCTCCACCTCGGAGAACCGGTCGTCCAGCTTCGGCTTGAAGACCTGGACGCGTCGGCGGGCGATCTTCGCGCGGGTGACGCGGCGGATCAGCTCCTCCGACTTCCCCGAGAACATCGATCCGCAGATCACCTCGATGGAGCCACTGCCGGGGAGCGTCATCGTCCACTCCTTCTGGTCGTCGTCGGGGAACTGGGGGCCGGGGTCTTCGAGCCCGTCCGACTCTTCGCGCCGGAAGCCCCACGGCCGGCCCGCGCGGTCGCGGTCACCCCCGCCTTCGGGCAGAGATCGGCGAGGAAGCAGGAGTCGCAGCGCGGCGAGCGCGAGGAGCAGACGCGCCGGCCGTGGAGGATCAGGGCGTGGCCGGCGAAGACCCACGTCTCGCGCGGGAGGAGGGCGTTCAGGTCGCTCTCCACTTTCACCGGGTCGGCGTGGCGCGACCAGCCCAGCCGGCGCGCCAGGCGGCCGACGTGCGTGTCGACGACGACTCCGTCAGGGGTTCCCCAGGCGTTGCCGAGAACGACGTTCGCGGTCTTGCGGCCGACCCCCGGCAGGGCGTGGAGAGCGTCCATCGTTCTCGGGACGTGGCCGCCGTGCGCCTCGACGATGGCCCGGCAGGCGCCGCGGATCGAGCGCGCCTTGGCGTTGAAGAACCCGGTCGAGCGGATCAGCTCTTCCAGCTCGCTTCCCGCGCCGGCCATCGCTTCGGGCGTCGGGAAGCGGCGGAAGAGCGCCGGCGTGACGCCGTTCACGCGCGCATCGGTGCATTGCGCGGAGAGGATCGTCGAGATCAGCAGCTGGAACGCGTCGGCGTGCTCGAGCGAGCAGTCGGCTCCGGGGTACGCGTCGCGAAGGCGCGCGAGGACGTCGACGGCGGGCGCGGGACGCGCCTTCGGGCGGGCGGGCATGGCCGGCGGAGGATACCGCCGAGCGGACGCCGCGGGCTTCTTGATTCCCGACCGTCGCGATGGAAGACTGCGCCGCTCGTGAGACTGACGCGCGTTTCCGTCCTCCTGCTGCTCCTCCTCCTCGCCGGTCCGGCCGGCGCCGTCGATCGAGTCGCCATCACCGTACTCCAGACGTCGGACCTCCATGCGAACCTCCTGCCCTGGGACTACGCGCGCGGCGCCGAGGGGGCGTGGGGGCTCGCGCGGGTGGCGACGAGGATCCGGGAGATCCGGAAGACGGCGCCGAACGTCCTCCTCCTCGACGGCGGGGACACGATCCAGGGAGCCCCGACGGGATGGCTCGAGGCGCGTCGCCCTGCCGGAGGCCCGCATTTCGTGGCCGCCGCGATGAGCGCCCTGGGATACGACGCGATGGCCGTGGGGAACCACGAGTTCAATTTCGGGATGGACGTCCTGCGCCGCGCGCAGCGGGACTCGTCGTTCCCGTGGGTCTCCGCGAACACGAGGAACGAGGCGGACGGCAGCGCCGCCTTTCCGGAGTACCTCGTCAAGGAGCTCGACGGGATTCGCGTGGGCGTCCTGGGCCTGACGACGCCGAACATCCCGGGCTGGGAGCCGCTCGCGAACCGGCCCGGCCTGAAGTGGGAGGACCCCGTCGCGACGGCGGGCCGCCTCGTTCCTCTCCTGCGGGGGCGGGAGCGCTGCGACGTCGTCGTCGTCCTGCTCCACGGAGGGCTCGAGATCGACCTGGCGACGGGCGAGCCGAACGGAACCGCGCACGAGAACCGGGCCGCCGCCCTCGCGCGGGACGTGCCGGGAGTCGACCTCATCCTCATGGGACACACCCATCGCCGGCTCCCGCTGACCCGCGTCCACGGCGTGCCGGTCATACAGCCCGGACGCTGGGGCGAGGCGCTCGCGCGCGTCGACCTCGTCGTCGAGCGGTCCGGGGGGAAGTCGACGATCGTCGAGGCGAACGGCACACTCCTCCCCTCCGACGCCTCCGTCGCGATCGACCCGGAGGTCGCGGCGATCGCCCGCGCCCCGCACGAGCGCGCCCTCTCGTACCTCGGCGAGGCGCTCGCGACCGCGTCCGGGCCATTTCCTGGGGGGCGCGCACGCCTCGAGGACACCGCACTCCTCGACCTGGTCAACGAGACGCAGCTCGAGGTCACGGGCGCGGACCTGTCGCTCACGTCCCTCCTCCCGTTCCGCTTCGATGGCTGGGAGGCGGGACCGGTCACGGTGAGGCAGGTCTACGCGCTCTACCCCTACGAGAACCAGCTCGTCGTCCTCGAGGTCGACGGGGCGCGTCTGAGATCGATCCTGGAGCACGCCGCCAGCTACTACGGGACGGTCGACTGGCGGGACGGCCGGCTCGTCATCACGCCCCGGGCCGGGATGACGCCCTACAACTTCGACGTCCTGCAGGGCGCGTCCTACCGCGTCGACCCGACGGCCCCGGTCGGCAGCCGTGTCCGGGAGCTGCGGTTCAAGGGGCGGGACGTGACGGACGGCGATCTCTTCAGTCTCGCCGTCAACAGCTACCGGGCACAGGGCTCGGGAGGGTACACGGCGCTGAAAGGGGCAAAGCTCCTTCGGAGCTACAACGACGAGGTCCGCGAGCTCCTCGTCGAAAGGCTGAGGAAGGCCGGGACGATCCAGCCCCGGACGGACCGCAACTGGTTCCTCGCGCCCGAGACGGCGTGGGCTCCCGTTCCTCCCCCGGTTGCGGTCCCCGCCGTGCCGGCGGGCACGCGATAGCGGGTCGTCCGCGGGCGCAAGAAAGCCCCTTCCGGAAGGAAGGGGCTTGCGGACGGTCGAACGCGCCGGCCTGCTCTGGGCTCAGTTGGGGACGATGTAGGGCACGATGGCGTCCGCGTCTCCGGTCTTCCTGTCCTGCCTCACGAGAGTCGCGAAGACCGGTTGCGAGCCCTCTGCAGGCACGACCTCGAGACGCCCGACCAGGGTCGCGAAACCCGCGACAGTGTAGAAGGCCGAGGGGACCCGGACGACCTCCTTGGGCCCGACGGCCAGAGAGAGGGGCGTTCCGGCCGCGACCCCTGCGGCGTCGAAGGCCCGGACGGTCACGGTCGCCGGAGCATCCGTCGGGTTCGTGACCTGCAGCTCGGACTCCAGGACGTCCCAGCCCGCGTCCGCGGCCTGGATGAAGACCCCGCGGGAGCCCGCCGCGGGCGCAGCATCGCCGAGCAGCCCGGGAAGGCCGTAGCCGTGACGGCCGCCGCCGGCATCCTCGGCCGTCACCCGCGCGAACGCAAAGACGGGTGGGTCGGAAGCGATGTCCATGCTTCCCGCAACGCCGGTCAGGCCGAATGCCTCCTTGACGACGTCGGTCAGTGTGACGACCTTTCCTGCCGGGACCGTGAGCGTCACGGAAGGAGCCGGGGCGGCGAGCGGGCTTTCCGACGCGAGGCGCGCCGCGCGGAAGCCGATGGTGACCGTCGCATCGGCCGTGGCCCCGTTGAAGAGCTGCAGGTCGGTCCTCGAGCTCGCGCCGAGCGTACCGCCGCCCCGCTCGGCGCCGAGGATCCACTGGAACTGCGCCGTGCTCCGCGGGCCGAAGAACGGAAGGTCGACCGGATCGCCCGAGGCCGAGTCGATGGCGGTTCCGAAGGGGAGAACCTTCCCCGTCGTGACGCTGAAGACGACGCGCGCAGACGGCGAGGGCGGGATGCCGAAGGCGTCGAAGATCGTCGAGCCCTGCAGGTGGTATCCCGCGGGCCAGTCGTAGGCGAACGGGCCTCCGACGAGCTTTCCGGACGCGTCGACGATCGAGACGGTCCCCGTCCCGGCCTCGACGACGAAGAGTCCGGCATTCGTGCGCTGGCCCGCGGCGTCGTGAGGCGTGACGAGGAAGCCCGTCTCGCCCGTGCCGATGGCCTGGCCTCCCTTGACGGTGTTCCGCGCGAACCCGTAAGTCCCGCCGTCCGAGCGGGTCCGGTAGACGCGGATCCACGAGTAGAAGTCGGCGAACTTCGTCGCGGTGGCAGCCGAGGTGAAGCGGAGGGCGCCCGACGTGTCCGTGCCGCCCATGACGGTCCCGATCGGGTCGTCCTGGGAGACGAGCTTCCCGGCGCCCACGGTGAGGGTCGTCGTGGGCGACAGGCCCACGATCCAGTCGGTCGGCAGGAGCCGCACGTTGACGATCGCGTCGACGGTGGCGCCCGCCGTGTCGGCCGTCCCGCGGTTCCAGGCGACGGTCTGCGTCGCCCATCGCCTTCCGTCCCTCCCGCCGATCGAGGCCGCGGCCGGGTAGAGGTGGTCGTCCACCGTCACCGGAAGGGGCGGCAGGACCTCGACGATCTCGCCCGGGCCGCCGACGAGGAAGCGCTTCCTCCTCTCGTCGACGACGAGCGCGTAAGCCGCGCCGCCGACGGCGGGGTACCGTGCGAGGCCGGGGATGCCGGCACCTTCGACGACGACGGGGTTACCGGGGGAGACGTCCAGCTCGATCGTGACGAGCGTGGTCTTCACCGGATTGACGGTCTCGGTCGTGCTCGTGAGGGGGATCTCGACGGGCTCGAGCGTCTTCGTGTCCGCAGGTGTGACGCCGCGGGGGTCGAAGACCCCGACCTCGCCCCCCTGCTGCTCGGTGTAGGCGATCCTGTCCTTGTAGACCTTCAGGTCGAAAGGCAGGACGAAGACGCCGACGTTGAACGTCTTCAGCTCGGCGGTCGCGGGGTCGAAACGTGCCAGCTGCGAGGCGTTGTAGAGGGAGATCCAGAGGGCGCCGTCCGGGCCCCGGATGATCTTGGAGGGCTGCGAGAAGGCATTCGGGAGTATCCAGCGCGTGGCCGTCGCGCCGTCCGGAGAGAACCGGAGGAGGTTGCCGCGCAGGAAGTCCGCGCTCCATATCGACCCGTCGGAGTCGAGAAACGGGTACGTGAGGCTGGAGATCGGTTTCTCCAGATCGGTCGAACGCCTGTAGACGAACGTGCCGGTCGCCGGGAAGAACGTCGTGAGTGTGCCGTTCGTCTCCGGGAGCCACAGCGTCCCGTCGGCCTTCTTCACGAAGGCGGTGGGCCGTCGCGCCGCGTCGGGCCACTCCGTGAGCTCTGCGGTGGCGGGATCGAAGCGGGAGACCTTGAAGCCTCCGAGCTGGGCAACCCAGAAGGTCCCGTCGGGCTCCTTCAGGAGGTGGCCCGGCGCCGCGTCGCGCGGCATCGTCCACTTCCTGACCTTCTTCTCGTCCCCGGAGATCCGGGCGATGACGTTCTCGCCCGCCGACGCGGTCCAGATCGTGCCGTCGTCCTCGAGGATCAGGTTGGAGGCATCGTAGCGGCCGCCGTTCGGGATGCCGAGACTGCCGGCCGCTGCCGGCATCGGTACGGCCGGAGTCAGGGTCGGGGTGGGCGTGGGAGTCGGCGTGGGAGTCGGCGTCTCGGTCGGCGTCGGCGTCGGGGTGGGCGTCTGGGCCAACACCGTGCCCGGGAACGTGGCCGTGGCGACGGCGAGCGCGGCAAGCCGGAAGAATCGTGTCACGCGGCGCATTCTACCGGCAGGGATGCACGATCCGTTCCTGTGCCCCGACGGGCCTATCATGGCCGCCATGGCGCCCGCCGTGACGGTCCGTGAGCGCCTGGCCGCGCTGACGGCGAAGGGCTCGCTCGCGCGCGAGGAGGGGGAGAAGGTCCGCTGCCTCGCCTGCGGGCACCGATGCCTCCTCGGAGAGGGGAAGGAAGGGGTCTGCCGCGTCCGGTTCGTGAGGGACGGAGAGCTCCGGGTCCCATGGGGATACGTGGCGTCTTTGGCGGCCGATCCGATCGAGAAGAAGCCGTTCTTTCACGTCCGCCCGGGTGCAAGCGCGCTCTCCTTCGGGATGCTCGGTTGCGATTTCAAGTGCCCGTTCTGCCAGAACTGGGAGATCAGCCAGACGGTGCGCGACCCGCGGGCCGACGCCTGGGCGAGAGAGCGCCCCGCGACCCCGGAAGACATCGTGGCCTCCGCCCTGGCCGAGGGCGCCGCGATGGTGACCTCGACCTACAACGAGCCCCTCATCACGGCCGAGTGGGCGGGGGCGGTCTTCGCCCGGGCGCACGAGGCCGGCCTGCTGACGAGCTTCGTCTCGAACGGGAACGCGACGCCAGAGGTGCTCGACTTCCTCCGGCCCGTCGTCGACGCGTACAAGGTCGACCTGAAGGGCATGAGCGAGGAGGGCTACCGGAGGGTCGGGGGGCGGCTCTCCGTCGTTCTCGAAGCGCTGTCGGGCCTCGTTCAGAGAGGTTTCTGGGTCGAGGTCGTGACGCTCGTCGTCCCCGGTCACAACGATTCGGACGCGGAACTGCGGGACGCGGCCCGCTTCCTCCGCTCGCTCTCTCCCGACCTGCCCTGGCACGTCACGGCGTTCCATCCCGACTACCGGATGGCCGACACGCCCCCGACTCCGGTTCGCACGCTCCTCAGGGCGGCGGACATAGGCCGTGAAGAGGGGCTCCGGTACGTCTACACGGGGAACCTGCCGGGCCAGGTCGGAAGCGGCGAGGCGACGTTCTGTCCGGCGTGCCGGGAGACCCTCGTCGAAAGGCGCGGTTTTCGGGTCCGGGAGTGCCGGATCGGCGCGGACGGCGCCTGCCCGGCGTGTCACGCGCCGGTTCCCGGCCTCTGGGCCCCCGGTGTCACGAACCTGCCTGAGCGCACCGGACCGCCTCCCCTGCCGGGGAAGCCCTGAGAAGGTCGCATTGACGGCGGATTCGATTCGGGATTAGCATGTGGGTTGTCTGGTCCGGCGCGGCGCGGCCCCGCAGAAGCGGGAGGCGCGAACGGGGCGCCGGGCGAGGGAGACGCGAGGATCACGACCCGCCCTCCCCCTCGGACCTGAAATGGCATGGTGCCGTTCGCCTGGGCCGCAGTGCCCGCGCGGGCGACCCACAGGAATCGGAGCGGCCACGGATGGCCCGTTCCGGAGGTCAGCTTGGACGAGTTCGATCCGAAAGAGCGCGAAGAAGCGGTTCTGCCGCCCATCGAGAACACCGCCGTCGAGGACTTCCCTGAGGGCCCCGACGACGAGGGGGACGGTGCGGGAGATGGCGACGGCGACGCCGAGGCCTCTCCCGTCGAGGGAACCGACGCTCCCGGTGAGCCCTCCCGCCGCCGGCGGCGCCGCCGACGGCGGCGCGGCAGGACCAAGGGCCCGGCGGGTGCGGACGCGCCGGCGGGAGCCGAGCCCTCGAGCGAGGGTGCCCCGCGCCGCGAGAGTGCTCCGCAGGCGGCGCCCGCGGTCACGATCCGAGGTCTCGTCAAGCTCCACGGCGACCATTCGGGCCTCGTCGTTTCGTCGGAGACCTTCTACGCCGAAAAGGGGGATCCGTTCCTCCCGAAGTACCTCGTCGAGGCGGAAGACCTCGAGGACGGACTCCTCATCGAGGCCGAGGCGGTCGCCCGCGGACCCAAGGGGCCGATGGTCCAGAAGATCGTCTCGATCGAAGGGATGACACCTGCCGAGTACCGGGCGAGGTACATCCAGTTCCACAAGGGAGTCTCCATCGACCCGAACCGCCGGCTGAGGATGGAGACGGGGCCCGACGAGAACTCGGGACGCGTCCTCGACCTCGTCGTTCCGATCGGCCGCGGACAGCGCTGCCTCATCGTCGCCCCGCCGAAGGCCGGAAAGACGTTCCTCCTCAAGACGATGGCGAACGCCATCGCCAAGAACGACCCCGACGTCGTCCTCCTCATGCTCCTCGTCGACGAGCGGCCCGAGGAAGTGACCGACATGCAGCGGTCGATCACCGGGCAGGTCATCGCGTCCTCGGCCGACATGACCGCCGCCCACCACATCGCCGTCGCCGAGGCGACGTTCGAGAGGGCCAAGCGGCTCGTCGAGATCGGCAAGGACGTCGTCATCTTCTGCGACTCGCTGACGCGGATGAGCCGCGCCTACAACAACGAGCAGCGCGGGAGCGGCAAGATCCTCTCCGGGGGCATCGACGCGCGGACGATGGAGAAGCCGCGGCGCTTCTTCGGTGGCGCCCGCAACCACGAGGACGGCGGCTCGCTGACGATCGTCGCGACGTGTCTCGTCGACACCGGCAGCCGGATGGACGACGTCATCTTCGAGGAGTTCAAGGGGACGGGGAACTGCGAGATCATCCTCGACCGCGGGCTCTTCGACCGGCGCATCTTCCCGTGCATCAACATCCCGGCCTCCGGGACGCGCAAGGAAGAGAAGCTCTACACGGCCGACGAGCTGCCGAAGATCCACAAGCTCCGCCGCGCCCTCGCCTCGGTCAAGCCGATCGACGCGATGGACCTCCTCCTCTCGAAGCTGACGCGGACGAAGCTGAACGCCGAGTTCCTCAAGTCGATCGCCTGACGCCTGCGTCCGGGGATCGCGCGAAACGGGGGCCGCGAGGCCCCCGTTTCCGTTCGAGAACGGGTCAGCGCTCGAACTCGGGCTCGGGAAGGAAGAAGTCCGTGAGCCTGCGCATGACCACCCGGCTCTCCTCGATGTGCAGGAAGCGCGAGGCCTCGGGAATGACCGCGAGCTCGGCTCCCGGGATGCCGGCGGCGATCGCTTTCGCGCAGCGGACCCGGTCGTCCTGGTCGCGCTCGCCGACGAGGACGAACGTGCGGGCGGAGACGGCGCCGAGGCGGCCCGCGAGGGCGGCCCCGGCGCGCGGGATCCGGTCGAGGCGGCCGGGGCTCTGCGGGTAGCGCCGGAAGATGTCCTCGATCCGCTCGAAGATCCCTTCCCGTTCGCGGGCCGCGTCGAAGATCGCCGAGGGAAAGAGCTTCTCGTCGAGCGCCTTCGTGACGTCGGCTCTCAGCGCGGCCCGGAGGTCGGCCGCCACCACCGCGGCCTCGGGGCTGAGGGAGAAACCCTCGAGCGACGGCGCCATGAGCGCGAGCGACCCGGTCCGGCCGGGGTTCCTGAGGGCGAACTCCAGTGCGACCTCGGCCCCTTCGTCGTGCGCCAGGAAGTGGGTCTTCTCGATCGAGAACCAGTCGAGGAGGGCGAGGATGTCGTCGGCTTCCTCGTGGAGCGGGACGGGGCCGTCGGTCGGCGGCGTCGTCCGGCCGCAGCCGCGCCGGTCGAGTCGTGCCGCCCGGAACCCCGACGCCAGCCCGGTCGCGGGAGCTTCCATGATGTCGGCGCTGGCGAGAGCCCCGTGCAGGAGGAGGACGAACTCTCCCTCGCCCCCGACCTCGTAGTAGAACCGCTGACCCCGGACTCCGGCGTACGGCATGGCACTCCTCCCGGTGGAGGAATGATAAGCCGCAGGAAGGGGCCGTCAGGGGACGACGGGCGTCGCAGCGGACGCGGCGGGACGGCGCCGGCGACGGCGCTTCCTGCGGGCCGGGTCGCCCGGGGCCGCAGGGGAATCGGCGACGCCGAAGCCTTCCTCCGGGATCTCGAGCCCGAACGCCTCGCGCGTCCAGAAGTCGACGGGTCCCTCCGCTGCCACAGCGGACGACTCCGGCGTCTCTTCCCGAGGTTCCGTCGCCAGGACCGGCGCGGGAACGACAGCCGCATCGACCGCGGCGGGCGAAGGCGCCGGAGGAGGCAGGGGGGGCGCGGGAGGCGGCGGAGGTAGCGCTCCCGGCGGTTCGGGCTGCAGTGTGGCCGCGGGGCGCGGGGCCTGTGGCGGCCGTGGGGCTCGGGAAGGGGGCGGAGGAGGGGCCGGCGGTGCCGGGATCTCCGGGACCTCGTCTTCGTCGCGGACGTCGGGCGCCGCGTGACGGGGCCCGCCCGAGATCCGGACCGGCTCGCGCAGGGGCGGCGGTCGCCGGGTGAAGAGCGCGTCTTCGGCGTGCTCGACGGGGATCTTCATCCCGATCAGCTTCTCGATCGACGAAAGGGACTGGACGTAGTCCTCGCAGGCCAGGGAGATCGCCCGGCCCGAGTGGCCCGCTCGCGCGGTCCGGCCGATCCGGTGGACGTAGTCCTCCGGGTCCATCGGGAGATCCACGTTGATGACGTGCGTGACGCCATCGATGTGGAGGCCGCGGGAGGCGACGTCGGTCGCGACGAGGATCGGGAGCCTGCCGGCCTTGAAGTCGGCGAGGATCTTCAGCCGCCTGGCCTGGGGGATGTCGCCCGAGATCGCCCCGCAGCGGAACCCGTGCCGTTCGAGACGGTCGACGAGCCTCTCGGCGAAGCGCTTCGTGTTGACGAAGAGCATCGTCCGCGTCGCGTCGCCTTCCCGCTTGAGGATGCCGACGAGGAGGGAGAGCTTCTCCGCGTTCCCGACGTGGAAGAGGCTCTGGACGACGCGGTCCGCCGTCACCCTCTCGGAAGCGATCTCGATCCGCTCGGCCTCGTTCATGTGCTCCCAGGCGAGCTCCATGACGCGCCAGGAGAGGGTCGCCGAGAACATCATCGAGCGGCGGCGCCTGGGAGGCGGGCAGCGCCGGAGGATGCGGAGCAGGTCGGGGAGGAAGCCGAGGTCGAAGAGGCGGTCGCACTCGTCGATGACGAGGCACTCCACCGAGCCGAAGGACGTCGCGCCCTGCCCCTCGTAGTCGAGCAGTCGTCCCGGGGTCCCGATCAGGATGTCGCAACCGTCCCGGAGCAGGGTCCGCTGCCGGGCGTAGTCGAGGCCGCCGTAGACGGTCACGATGCGGGGCTTGACGAACTGCGAGAGGAGGAGGGCGTCGTGCTCGATCTGGACGGCCAGCTCGCGCGTCGGGGCGACGATGAGGGCGCGGGGGGCCCCCGGCTTTCGCGTCGCGGGAGACGGCGCCTCGAGAAGCCGGGTGAGGATGGAGACGAGGTACGCCGCCGTCTTTCCGGTGCCGGTCTGAGCCTGGGCGGCCACGTCCCGGCCGGCCAGCAGCAGGGGGAGGGTCGCGGCCTGGACGGGCGTCGCACGGACGAATCCGCAGGCGGCAATGCCTGCCCGGACGGCATGCGGGAGGGGCAGGTCGGAGAAGAAGACGTCGCTGAGGTAGTCGCCGGTGCCCGGCGGAGAAGAGGACATCCGGAGGGATTGTAGCCCGTGCCCTCCCGCCGCCCCATGAAAGGTGCCTTTCCGCGGCCCTCCGGGGTGTCCGGGAGAGGCGCGACTACAATCCGCCGCCATGAAGGCGTCTCTTCGCGCCCCCCTGGCGCTGCTTCTCGCGACGTTCACCCTCCCCGCGGCGGCCCAGTCGGCCCGGCCCGCCCCCACCGCCCGCTCCGGTTCCGGCGGCGCCGTCGTCGGCACGAGCCCGCAGGCGCCACCGGGCGCGGTCAAGGCGCAGATCCAGAATGCGCGGGACCTCGACGGAGTTTCGAAGGACCCGTGGCAGATGGAGCGGCTCGGCGTCGCCGCCGTCGAGAAGAAGGAGCTCGGCAAGGCCCGGGAGTTCTTCGAGGAGTCGTGGAAGCTGGGAGAGCTCCCGACGGCGCCCTACAACCTCGCCTGCCTCGACGCGCGCGAGGGGAAGGCCGACGCGGCGTTCCGTCAGCTCGACCGCGCCATCGCGGCCGGATTCGACGAGGAGGCGACTCTCGCGAAGGACTCCGATCTCGCTTCGCTGAGGAACAGGCCGGAGTTCGCCCGGATCGTCGCAGGAGCGAGGAAGAACCGGGCCGCGGGAGACGCCGCGGTCGTCTCGGAGGGGCTCTTCGTCTCCCCCGGGGGGGCGCCGAAGGCGATCCTGATCCTCCTCCACGAGGTCAACTCCGATCCGATGTCCGTCGCCGGCCCGTTCATGGGCGAGGCGAAGGCCCGGGGTCTCCTGGTGGCCGCTCCGCGCGGACCGACCCGTTCGGGAATGAAGCGTTTCGGCTGGGGCTCCCCCGACCGCGCCCTCGACGCCCTGAAGCGCGCGGTGGGCGAATCGCGTCGCCGGGCGGGGAACGTTCCGATTCCGGTCATCGTCGTCGGCGCGGGCCGGGGGGGCAAGCTGGGCCTCGAGGTCGCGGCGAGGACTCCAGGCCTTTTCTCGGCGGTCGGTTCGATCGGCGGGATCTTCGACCCGGGCCCGGGAGGCGCAGCGTCCGTCACGGGGCTCAGGGGTGTTCCAGTTTTTCTCGGAGTCGCGTCGGGGGCTCCTCCCGAGCTCTACAAGGCGATGCAGCGCGGCCGGGAGAACATGGAGAAGCTGGGCGTCAAGCTGAAGTGGGGCGAGTGGCCCGGTTCCGGCGAGGGGCTCCCGACGAATGCCGCCGCTGCGGCCAGGGACATCCTGGACGCGCTGGTCCCCGGCCGGAAATCCTCCGCCGCGACGGCTCCGGGAAAGAGCAGCCGGTAGGAGTGCTCCCTCAGGAGGCCGGGCCGATGGCCTCCACGATTTTCAGGAGATCCCCCTCGGGGTCGAGCACCAGCGAAACGGCCGGTGCTCCGCCGGGCGCAGCGAGGGTGAACGTCTGCAGCGCACTCGTCACGTCGACGACGGCCGTCGTCGCGGCCGAGGTGGCGGAGAAGACGCGGAGGACGAGCGGAAAACGGTAGTGGGGCGCGTCTCCTGCCTCCGTCGCCGGGTGGACGACGGTGTGCCCCTGGGTCTGCCGGACCGTCACCTCCACCTTTCCGCCGGCGACGTTGCGCCAGGAGGCGCGAAGGACGGGCCGGTACGGCGTCTCGACCCACTGATCGAAGAACTGCTTCAGGTCCCGGCCCGAGAGCTCCTCGAAGACGGCGCGGAGGTCGTCGCGCGTCGCGTTGCCCCGCTCGTGGCGCCTCCGGTACTCGCGTACGGCGGTGAAGAACGTCTCCTCGCCGACGACGCGGCGGAGCATGTGGAGGACCCAGGCGCCCTTCTCGTAGATGGCGCCCGTGAATCGGAACGGGTCGTCGGCGGGAGCGACCACCCTGGGCCCGAGCTGGCCGGCGTAGAGGCCGTCGTCGTAGCGCGTCGTCAGGAGGCGCCCGGGGGCGAGGGACGACGTGCGCTCGTAATAGAGGACTTCGGAGTAGGTGGCGAACCCCTCGTTGAGCCAGATGTCGTCCCACGTCCGCATCGTCACCTCGTCGCCCCACCACTGGTGGGCCGCCTCGTGGACGAGGAGACTCGTCAGGTCGCGCGAGGGATTTCCGAGGAGCGAGGCGCCGATGAGGGTGATCGTCGGGTGCTCCATTCCTCCCGAGAAGCTCCCTTCGGCGATCCCGTACTTCGTGTCGAGGTACGGATACTCGCCGAAGAGGGAGGAAAGGACCTCGAGGTGCCCGACCATGGAGAGTACCCGGCCCCGGTTGATGGCGGCGTGTTCGGGGACGACGTAGCCGACGACGGGCATCGTCCGCGTGCCGTCGAGGGATCGGTACTCGGCCACGATCGTCTCGAAGCGCGCGACGGCGACGGAGACGAGGTAGGTCGGGATCGGCTGGAGGAGCCTCCACGTCCACGTCACCTTCCCGGGCTCGGCCGCCGGCGCGGAGGCGCCGAGGCCTGCCGAGGCGGCGACGTAGCCCTCGGGGACGGTCACGGCGACCGTCGTCACGGCCTTGTCGGCCGGGTCGTCGACACACGGCCAGAACGTCCGGGCGTCGAAAGGCTCGGCGAGGGAGGAGACGGATGGACCGCTCGAAGGAGCCGTCCAGAAGGAGAGCGCCCCGCCCGCGAGCGGCGTACCGCCCCAGCGGACCACGAGCGTCGTCCGCTCCTCGGAGCCGAGCGGCGGGTCGAGCGGGATCCGGAGGACGTCGGCGGACGCGGAGTAGGAGCCGAGCGGCCGGCCGTCGCGTTCGACGGACCGCACCGTCATCGCGTCGTCGAGGTCCAGCCGGACCTCGGAAAGGCCGCTCCGGAGCGAGGAGAGCCGGACGGTGACCCGCCCCTCGACGGCGACGACGGACGGGTCCAGGTCGAGCGCGAGATCGTACGTGAGGACGTCGTAGCCCCGCCCGGCACCCTCCGGGGCGAGCGGCTCGCGGCCGGTGGAGGCGCGAGCGAGGACAGACCCGAGCCCCCGCGCCCGCTTGAAGCGGCCCTCCTCGTGCTCCGCACGCGCCGGCAGGAGGCGGACCTCGCGCTCCGGCAGGGCGCGGGCGACGAAACCGGCCGCGCCGAGAAGGGCCGCGAGAAGGAGCGTCTTGGCTACGGGGAGGTGGCGCATGGGGCCTCCGGGGTCAGAGCGTGGGAGCGAGCTCCTCGGCGCGGGTGATCCGCTCGCCGAGCCCGACCCCGTCACGCCAGGAGCCCGTGACGACGAGGCGCGGGCGTTCGCTCCCGGCGTTGATCGCGGCGAGGTCCTGTGCGAGGAGGTCGAGGGTCGCGTGGTGGCCGACGGGGAGGCGCGGAAGGGCGGCGGGCCACTTCAGGACGCGCTCGTGGACGCGCGGACCGATCGCGGGGTGGAGCATGCGCACCTCGGCCTCGGCCACCTTCAGGAGGTCGCCTTCCGTCAGGTCGGGAGCGGAGGGGTCGAGCGCGCCCCCGAAGAACGAGGTCGTCAGCGCGAAGCCCTCCGGCACGCGCTGCGGGAAAAGCGAGGAAAGGTAGAGGACCCCGAGCGACCTGAACCCCTCTCCGCGCGGGACCAGGACGCCGAACCCGCGCGGGGCCGCCTTCGCGAGCTCGGGGCGGAAAGCCTGGAGGACGACGGCGAGGCGCGAGTAGGTCACGGACGAGAGGCGGGACGCCGACCGTGGCAGGCGCGTCTCGAGGAGCGACGCGAAGCTCCTGGCGTCGAGCGTCGAGACGAGCGTGTCGGCTGGATAGACCGTACCGTCGGCGATCTGGACCCTCCAGACGCCGCCACCGTCCTCGCCGTCGCATGGCCCCTCGATCCCGAGGATCTCGGCGTTCAGCTCGACCCTCACCCCGGCGCGCTGGCTCCTCGCAGCCAGCCGCTCGGCAAGAGTCGCGAGGCCGGAACGGAAATTGATGGTCCTCGAGGTCGACCTCGGGCGGGGCGACCCCGGTCCCTTCAGGAAGTCGCGCACGACGCTTCCCGACCGCGACTCCGCCTCCCACAGACGCGGGAAGGCGCTCCTCGCCGAGAGGGTCTTCGGGTCGTCGGCCCAGACTCCGGATGCGACCGGCTCGCCGACGAAACGCGCAAAGCCGGTACCGAACCGGCGGGAGAAGAAGTCGTGGACCGACTCGTCGTCGAGCTCGGCGGAACGCGGGGCGACGAACGGCTCCTTCAGGGCGCGCAACTTCGCTCCGAACGGGATTGCCGTCGAGAGGAGTCCCGCGGGGCCGGGGGAGACCGCCCGGGCCCTGCCGCCCCTCACGATCCAGCGAGGGGTCCGCGGGTCGGCGACGAGGACCTCGTCGTCCAGGTCGAGGCTGGTGACGAGGCGTTCGGCGGCGGGTGTCGTCCGGAGCGTGTGCGGACCCGCCTCCAGGACGAACCCTTCCTCGCGCAGCGTCCGGAGGCTCCCGCCGGGCTGCGGCCCTTCCTCGAGGACGAGGATGTCGTCTCCGGGCGCCGGATTCTGGTTCCTCAGGAAGGCGAGCGAGAGGCCGCTCGTCCCGCCGCCCAGGATGACGATCCTCCTCAACGATCTCCCAGCCCGAGAAGGGCCTTCCGGCTGATGTCGGCGAGCGCCCCGATGAAGGCGGGGTGGTCGTTCAGCCCGTCCACGGCGGCGTAGGTCGGGATGCCGAGGGCCCGGGCCTCGTCGGCGAAGAGCATCCGGATCTCGTAGAGCGTCTCGACGTGGTCGGAGACGAACGCGACGGGGCAGACGAGAACCTGCTTCGCCCCTTCGCGGGCGAGGTCGGCGAGGATCTGGTTCGTCGAGGGGCCCAGCCAGGCGATCGGGCCGAGCTTCGACTGATACCCGAGGCGCGAGCGGAAGCGCCGGCCGAGGCGCTCGTCGATCAGCGCGCACGTCGCCTCGATCTGCTTCGGGTAGGGGTCCTTCCGCTTCTCGATCGTCGAGACGGGGAGCGAGTGCGCCGAGTAGAGAAGGACGGTGGCGCCGGGATCGGGATCGGGGAGGAGGGCCGCCGCCGCCTCGATCCGCGCGGCGTGGGCGTCGAGGAAGCGGGGCTCGGAATACCAGGCGTCGGGGGCGTTCACCCGCGCGGGGCTCCACCCCATCTTCTCGAGCGACTCGTCCACCCGCGCGAAGGAGCCCTTCGTCGTCGTGACGGAGTACTGCGGGTAGAGCGGCAGGACGAAGAGGCGCGTCACGCCGGCGGCGCGGAGCTGGGGAAGGACGTCCTCCACCAGCGGGTCGCTGCACGTCATGGCCGAGCGGACGATGGGCGGCTCCCCGGGCCAGGTCGGGCCGAGCTCCGCCTCGAGAAGCATCGCCGACTTCTCCGTCCAGCAGCGGATCGGCGACCAGCCGATCTTCTCGTAGGTCTTCGCCGACTCGGGCGCGCGCGTCGTCGCGATCGTCCAGGCGATCGCCTTCCGGAGCGGGGCGAACGGGATGCCGAGGACCTCCGGGTCGGCGAAGAGGCGGTACAGGAAGCCCTTCAGCTCCTCCCGCTTCGTCGGTCCGCCGAGCTGGACGAGGAGGATCCCGGTCTTGCCGGCGGACATCAGAGCGTCCGGGAGAAGATCTTCGGCTGGTCGGCCGGCCGCTTCAGGAGGTACGGGTCGAAGAGCATCGCCACGTTCCGGATGAAGATCCGCCCGAGGGCCGTCACGCGGATCTCGTCGGTCCGCGGCTCGACGAGGCCGTCCTCGACGAAGGAGGGGAGGGCGGCGACCTCGCGCGCGAACGTCTCGTCGAAGGAGGCGAGGCCGAACAGCTCCTCCACCTCGCGCTTCTTGATGACGCAGTGGCAGAGGAGGTTCGTGATGACGGTCCTGCGGAGGTGGTCTTCCTCCGTCAGGCGCCAGCCCTTGATCGTCGACGGGCGCCCCTCGACGCAGGCGGCGTGGTACGCGGCGTAGTCCTTCGTGTTCTGGACGTAGACGTCGTCGATCTGCGCGATGGCCGAGACGCCGAGGGCGTAGAGGTCGACGCCCGCATGCGTCGTGTAGCCCTGGAAATTGCGCCAGAGGGTCCGGTCGTCCTGCGCCCGGGCGATCTCGTCGTGAGGCAGGGCGAAGTGGTCCATCCCGATGTAGACGTACCCCGCCGCCGAGAAGCGCTCGATCCCCGAGACGAAGATCGCGAACTTCTCCGTCCCCTCCGGGAGGTGCGCGGCGAGGACGCGCTGCGGCTTCTTCAGCCAGGGGACGTGGGCGTAGGAGTAGACCGCGAGCCGGTCGGGGCGGAGCGTGAGGACCTGGTCGACGCTCTTTGCGAAGCCCTCGAGCGTCTGGCCGGGAAGGCCGTAGATCAGGTCGAGGTTCAGCGACTCGTAGCCGAGGCCCCGGGCGGCGTCGACGAGCGCCTTCGTCATCTCGAAGGGCTGGACCCGGTTCACGAGCTCCTGGACCTCGGGGTCGAAGTCCTGCACTCCCATCGAGACCCGGTTCCAGCCGTGGCGGCGGAGGACGGCGAGGTGCTCGGCCGTCGTGACCCGGGGGTCGACCTCGACGGAGATCTCGGCTCCCGGCGCCGGCCGGAAGGCGTCGACGAGGTGGGCCGCGAGGGCGTCGGCCTGCTTCGGCGTCAGGTAGGTCGGCGTCCCGCCTCCCCAGTGGAGCTGGACGACGGGGCGGGAGCGGTCGACGCGGGCGGCGAGGAGGTCGATCTCGCGGTGGAGGTCGGCGAGGTACCCCTCGACCTCCCCGCGCTCCTCGCCCTGCCGTTCGGGCTTCGGGACGACCTTCATGAAGCAGCCGCAGAACCAGCACTGCTCGTCGCAGAAGGGGAGGTGGACGTAGAGGGAGATCGGACGATTCGCGGCGTTCGCCCTCTCGCAGGCGGCCTCGAAATCGGCGGGGCCGATCGCGTCGGTCCACTCCGGCGCGGTGGGGTACGAGGTGTAGCGGGGCCCCTGGACGTTGTACTTCTCCAGGAGCTCCGTCGTCATCGGCAGCGTTTCGCCACGCAGGCGGATCGGGATCGGCGGCACGGCGCGGAGATTACACGTGAAGGCCCCGGGGCGCGGAGCGTCTGCCTCGCCACCGCCCGGGCCGCCGCGGCCTAGAATGGCGGCACGGCGATCCTGGCGCCGCGAAAGGTGTGGTGCGATGACGGACGAGAGCCGCCCGCCCTTCTCCTGGGTCAGCCTGCCGAAGCCGCTCGTGGAGGAAGACGCCGCGCGGGAACGCGTGATGGCCCTCTGCAATCCGGAGATCCTGGCCACGGCCTTCCAGCCCGTCTTCAGGGCGCGGACGGGCGAGCTCGAGGGGTGCGAGGCCCTCCTCAGGCTCCCGCCCGGAAGCGGCTTCCCCGGGCCCTACGAGGCGTTCACGGAGGCCATACGCCTGGGGCTCGCCCCCGAGCTGGAAGTCGCGGCCACGGCCCGGGTCTTCAGGGACGCCGAGCCGTTCGCGGGCCAGTACCTGATCTTCCTCAACGTTCTCGCGCCGTTTCTCACCGACCCCCGGCTGGGTGTCTCCTGGCTCGTGGAGAGAGTCGTGTCGCACGGACGGCAGCCGTCCCGGGTCATTCTCGAGCTGCCCGAGATCAGCAGGATCGCCGATTTCCAGGCGTTCGCCCGGGCACTGGAGCCGTACCGGCGCGAAGGCTTCCGGGTCGCGATCGACGATTTCGGTGCCGGGTACACGAACCTCCGGATGATCACGGACATCGCTCCCGATTTCGTCAAGCTCGACCGGGTGTTCATCGAGAACATCTTCGTCCACGCCCGGAAGCGAATCCTGGTCGAGTCGGTCGTGTCACTCTGTCACCGGATCAACTGCAGCGTCGTCGCGGAAGGGATCGAGACGGCCGAGGATCTCGAGACCTGTCTCGGGGCGGGAGTCGACTTCCTCCAGGGCTACCTTCTCGCCCGTCCGGGGCCGCCCGAGGAGGCGTTCCTCGCCGAAGACCTGACCGTCGATTCGGTCCGGGGTGCCCACGCGCGTGGAGAGACCGGCGCCGCCATCACCCAGGGGCCAACGCTCTCCTCCGACGCGCCGCTGTCGGCTGCCAACGCCTGCTTCCGTTCCGATCCCGATCTCGACGTCATCCCGATTCTCCTTTCGGGACGCGCCATCGGCCTGCTCGGCCGGGCGCGCGCGACGGCCTTCCCGTTCCTTTCGGGAACCTCGGAATCCGACCCCGTCGCCTCCGCGGTCGCGGATACCACCTGGGATCAGGTGGACGAAACGACTCCGCTCGAGCAGGTCGCGGCGTTCCTCGCAAAGCGGCCGCGGGCCAGCCGCTTCGAGCCGATCGTCGTGACCGGACCGGGAAGGGCCTACAGAGGGCTCGTGAGGTTCGACGACCTGCTGACGCTTTTCGCCCGGCTCCACATCGAGAATGGCCTGGAAACCCACCCCCTGACCGACCTCCCGGGACGAGGACGGCTGGAGGCCGAGGTCGACCGGCGGCTGGCCCGGCGGGTGCCATTCGGGCTGGCGCGCCTGAACCTGCTGAGATTCCGGCCCTTCAACGACAGGTACGGTTTCCTCCGCGGCGACAAGCTCCTCGCACACGTGGGGGCCATTCTCAGGACGCTCTCCTACGAGGAGCCGGGTTCCTTCCTCGCTCACTACGGGGCCGACGATTTCAGTCTGCTGATGTCGCCCGAACGGGCCTCCGAGATCGTCCTTCGAGCCGTGCAGGGACTCGAATCGACGATCGACGATTTCTACGATTCCGAGGATCTCGCGGCCGGAGGGCTCGTCGGCCGCGATTCGAGGGGAGGACCCGCCGTCGTCGGCCGTGCGGAGCTCGTTGCGGGGATCGCGGTGTGGGGCGGTGCGAACACACCGACGATGCGCGTCATCGCCGCGGAAGCCGAGAAGGCCCTGCGCGAGGCGCGGCGGGGAGGGGTCCCGCAGCCTGTGATCCGGGCCGTGGGTCCTCCGGCCGAACCCGCCCCGGCCTCGAGAAGGGTGGACAAGCCTCCCGAGACACAGACCAGCCTGCCCAAGCCGTTTCGCTGACCCGGGTCCCGAAGGTCAGCCCTTCCTGGCGGCCTCCACGAACGCGGCGACGTTCTCGGGAGGGGTCGGGGGAAGGATGCCGTGGCCGAGGTTGACGATGTGGCCGCCGGGGCCGGCGGCCGCTTTCGCCGCGCCGACGGCGGCGCGGACGTCGTCGGGCGCGCCGAGCAGGACGCCCGGATCGACGTTCCCCTGGAGGGCCTTGCCGCGGGCGCGGGTGCGGGCCTCGTCGAGCGGGAGCTTCCAGTCGACCGAGATGACGTCGGCGTCCATGCGCGCGTAGGAATCGATCAGGTGCGCCGAGCCCGAGGCGAAGTGGATGACGGGAACCTCGCCCCGCTTCGGCAGCCGCGCGAGCAGGCGCTCGGTCGCCGGCCGCGCGAACCGGTCGTAGTCGGCGCGCGAGAGCTCACCGGCCCACGAGTCGAAGACCTGGACGACGTCGGCGCCCGCTTCGATCTGGGCCGCGAGGTAGTCGCCGACCGCGTCGGCGAGCTTGGCCATCAGCGCTTCGAGGACTTTCGGCTCTCGCCACATCATCGTCTTCGTGTTCTGGAAGGACTTGCTCCCGCCGCCCTCGATCGCGTACGTGGCGAGCGTCCAGGGGGCGCCGCAGAAGCCGATGACGGCCGCGCGGCCCGCGACTTCCTTCTTCAGCTCGCGCAGGATCGCCGGTACGAACCCGGTGCCGACGGTCGGGTCGAAGCCGCGGAGGGCCTCGACCTGGGCGGCGGTCCGGATCGGCGTCGGGAGCTTCGGGCCCCCTTCGTCGAGCCTCACCTCGATTCCCATCGGCGGGAGAGGGATGAGGATGTCGGAGAAGAGAATGACCCCGTCCATCCCGAAGCGCCGGAACGGCTGCATCGAGACCTCGACGGCCGAAGGGACGTCGGCGCAGAGGTCGAGGAACGCGAGGCGCTTGCGCACCTCGCGGTACTCGGGCAGGTAACGGCCGGCCTGGCGCATGAGCCAGACGGGCGGCAGGTCGACGGGACGGCCGAAGGCGGCGTCTACGAAGCGCTGGCGGGAGGGGCCGGGTTCGGACATGGCGCGCGAGGTTAGCATCGGCCCTTCATGGCCACACCGATCCCCCCGAACACCGCTCCCTTCACTCCCGCCGAGGTCGCCAGGGTCGCGGGCGGCATGCTCGTGCGCGATGGCCGGCCCTTCGTCGGGGTCTCGACCGACACCCGGACGATCACGTCCGGGTCCCTCTACGTCGCACTCCGGGGAGAGAGCTTCGACGGCCACCGCTTCCTGCCTCAGGCGGCCGCCTCCGGGGCCGGCGGCGTCCTCATCTCCGCGGCGGGCGACCTGCCGCCTTCGGGCGCGGTGGTCCGCGTCGCCGACACCCGCGCCGCCCTCGGTGCGCTGGGCCGGCATCACCGCGACCGCTGGGCGGCCATCGGGAACCGCAGGGTCGTCGCCGTCGGCGGCTCGGCGGGGAAGACGACGACGACGCGGGCCATCGCGGCGCTCCTGGACGTCCTTCGTCCGGGCGAGGTCCATGCGACGCCCGGCAACCTGAACAACGACATCGGCCTGCCGATGACGCTCCTCCTCCTCGACGAGCACCACCACCTCGCCGTCGTGGAGATCGGCACGAGCCACCGGGGCGAGATCTCGAAGCTGGCGGCGATCGCCCGGCCCGACGTCGGCGTCCTGACCCTCATCGCCCCCGAGCACACGGAAGGGATCGGAAGTCTCGAGGACGTGGCCGAAGAGGAGGGGGACCTTTTCGCCGCGCTCCCGCTCGAAGGGTGCGCCGTGGGCAACGGCGACGACCCGCGCGTCGTGGCGCAGATCGAGCGATCCCCGGCGGCCCGCCGCATCCTGTACGGCTTCGGAGAGACCTGCACCCTGCGCGCCCTCTCGCGCGAGCCCCTGGGCCTCGCCGGGAGCCGCGTCCGGGTCGCCTTCGACGGCGGCGAGGCCGTGGACTACGAGGTCCCGCTTCCCGGCGAGGCGGGAACACTGGCCGCTCTCGCGGCGCTCGCCGCGGTCCGGGCCCTCCTCGACGTCGCCGCACCGCCGGCTGCGCTGCGCGAGGCGCTCCAGGTCGTCGGCCGGGTCCGCGACGGACGGTTCGCCGTGGAGACCCTCGCGGACGGGACGGTCCTCCTCGACGACACCTACAACTCGAACACCGGCTCGGCGCGGTCTTCGCTGAAGACCGCCCGCGAGCTGGCCGACGCGTTGGACCGCCGCCTGGTCGTCGTCCTCGGCGAGATGCGCGAGATGGGACCCCTCGCCGCAGAGGAGCACGAGGAGGTGGCGCGCGCGGCCGTTGCGGCGCGTCCGGCCGCGCTCGTCGCCGTCAACGGCGAGGCGGAGCGGTTCGCCGTCGCGGCCGCCGGCGCCGGCATCGCCGCGTCCTTCTTCCCCTCCGGGGAGGAGGCGGTCCCCCACGTCCTGGACCTGGTCCGGGCCGGAGACGTCGTCCTGGTCAAAGCGTCGCGCGGCGTGCGCCTCGAGACGGTCGCTTCCGCGCTCCGATCGGCCCGATAGACTCGCCACCGGAGGTCGCACGATGGGAACGCCGCTCGTCGGAATCGTCATGGGGAGCGCCTCGGACTACGAGACGCTCGCAAAGGCGGAAGGAATCCTCTTCGAGTTCGACGTCCCGTACGAGATCTCGGTCGTCAGTGCGCACCGGATGCCCGAGGAGATGTACGACTACGCGAGGTCGGCGGCCGGCAGGGGCCTGAAGGTCCTCATCGCGGGGGCGGGGGGAGCCGCCCACCTGCCCGGCATGGTCTCGGCGCTCACGACCCTGCCCGTCCTCGGCGTACCGGTCCAAAGCAGCGCCCTCTCCGGCCTCGACAGCCTCCTCTCCATCGTGCAGATGCCCGCGGGCGTGCCGACGGCGACCTTCGCCATCGGGCCCGCGGGGGCGACGAACGCGGGCCTGTTCGCCGTGAAGATCCTCGCGCTCTCCGACCCGGGCCTGGCCGCGAAGCTCGCCGCGCATCGCGAGACGCTCCGGGGGAAGGCGCGCGAGGGAAACCTGGAGATCCAGGGGCGGCGCCTCCGGAGGACCTCCTGACGACCGTCGGCATCCTCGGCGGAGGCCAGCTCGGCGCGATGCTGGCTCCCGCGCTCCAGGACCTCGGGGCGGACGTCCACGTCTACGACCCCGACCCGAACGCCCCGGCCCTGCGCCGGGCGGCGCGCGCCGTGAGCGGGTCGTGGCGCGACGTGCCGCGCCTTCAGGAGTTCTTCGACGCCTGCGACGTCGTGACGTACGAGTTCGAGAACGTGGAGACCGAGGGGCTGGTGCAGCTTTCCGGCCTCGACAAGCTCCTCCCGTCGCTCCGGGTCCTCCGGACGACGCAGAACCGGGCGCTCGAGAAGGAGTTCCTGCGCACGCACGGGCTTCCGCACGTCGCTTTCGTCGACGGGACGGCCACGGACGGGCTCGCCGCGGCGGCGCTCGGCTTCGGCTTCCCTTCGATCCTCAAGACGGCCCGCGGGGGCTACGACGGCAAGGGTCAATGGAAGCTCTCCTCGCCCGCCGACCTCGAGGCCCTTCTCTCGACCCCCGCCCGCGCGACGCTGGACGCCTCCGGCTGGGTCCTCGAGGAGCCGATCGAGATCGTTCTCGAGACGAGCGCCATCGTCGCCCGCGAGAGGAGCGGCGACGAGGTCGTCTTCCCGCTCTTCGAGAACGAGCACCGGGACCACGTCCTCGACGTCACCCTCGTTCCGGCCCGTCTCCCCGACGACCTCGAGGCGGAGGCGAAGGCGGTGGCGCTGGCGGCCGCCCGCGCCCTCGGCGTGACCGGGCTCCTGACGACCGAGCTCTTCGTCGGCCGCTCCGCCCGCTCACGCCCCGGGGAGGTCCGCGTCTTCACGAACGAGTTCGCGCCGCGCCCCCACAACTCCGGGCACGTCACGCGCAAAGCCTGCACCTTCAGTCAGTTCGAAGCCCTGGCGCGAATCCTCCTCGGGATCCCGCTCGTACCGCCCCGGCTCGTCTCCGCGGGCGCCTTCTGCATGGCGAACCTCCTCGGCGAGGTCTGGGAGGCGCAGGGAACGACCGGGTCGCTCGACCTCGGGGCGTGGGAAGGAAACCCCGGTCTCCTCGAGGTCGTGCTCTACGGCAAGACGGGCGTGGGAACGAAGCGGAAGATGGGGCACCTGACCGTCCGGGGGGGGGACGCGGAGGAGGCGATCTCCTCGGCGCGGGCGCTGCGCGAGGCGATCTCCCGGACGGGCCCCGCCGGTCCGTATAATCAGCGGTTCGGATGTTCGGTACCGGCCTCGCCAACGCCCTCTTCGGCCTCCTCGCCCTCCTCTGCTACGCGGGAGCGACGGTCCTCTACGTCGTCTGGCTCCGCCACCCGCACGTCTCCGCGGGAAGGATGGCGACGGTTCTCGCCGGCCTCGGGGCCACCTTCAACTTCGGGTTCCTCTACGTCCGTTCCGTCGCGCTGAAGACGGTTCCCTACGGCGATCTCCTCGGCTCGATGGCCCTCTTCGGCCTCTTCCTGGCGGCCATGAGCCTCATCCTCGAGGCCCGGCACCACGACCGGTCCCTCGGGCCGTTCCTCATGCCGGTCTCGCTCTTCTTCCTCCTCCTCTCCTTCGTCGTCCCGGGAGGCGGAGAGGTTCGCCCGGAGCTTCGTGGCTCGGTCTTCGCGTTCCACGTCACGCTGAACATGCTGAGCTATTCGGCCTTCGCCGTGGCGTGCGCCCTCTCGCTCCTCTACCTCGTCCTCGGGCGGCGGCTGAGGAGCAAGCGGCACATCCTGAACGGCCCCGTTTCGCGGTTCCCCTCCCTGAGCTACCTCGAGAGGGCCGCGCGCACCTCCATCGGCGTCGGCGTCGTCTCGATGGCGGCCGGGCTGACGATGGGGTTCCTCTGGGCGTACCGCGTCTGGCACGAGCAGCACCCCGAGTGGCTCCTGGACGCGAAGATCTGGGGTGCGGGCGGGACCTTCGCCTTCTACCTCTGGATCTTCGTGAGGGCCCACCGCGGCGCCTCCCCCGTGACGACGGCCAGGCTCGCCGTCGCCGGTTTCATCCTCGTCCTCCTCTCCTACACCGCCGTCAACCTCTTCTTCTCGAAGGTCCACTCGTTCACCTGATGCCTCCCGAGATCGTCTTCGTCGGCTGGAACCACCAGGGGTCGGACCTCGACCTCAGGGCCCGGCTCGCCTTCACGCCCGAGACGGCACGAGAGGCGCTGGAGGGGCTCTTCCGCGAGCGGATCCTGACCGAAGGGGCCGTCGTCTCCACGTGCAACCGGGCCGAGATCTACGGCGTCAGCGAGGTGCCCGACAGCTTCGAGGCCCTCGCGGGCTTCTTCTCGCGCTTCCACTCCGTCGACGGCGCCGTCCTGCGCGAGAAGGCGCTCTCCGGGCGCGGCGAGGCGACGGTGCGACACCTCTTCCGGGTCGCCTCGGGCCTCGACTCCATGGTCCTCGGCGAGGCGCAGATCCTCGGGCAGATCCGCGAGGCCCACCGCCGCGCCGCCGAGGCGGGGACGGCGCGCGCCGTCACGGGGCGGCTCTTCCAGTCGGCGCTCGAATGCGGCAAGAGGGTCCGCACGGAGACGTCGCTCGGGGCGCGCCCCGTCTCCGTCCCCGGCATCGCCCTCGGCCTCGTCGGGCGCATCTTCGAGTCGATCGCCGAGTGCAAGGTCCTTCTCCTCGGCGCGGGCGAGACGGTCGAGCTGACGGCCCGCCTCCTCGCCGACGACGGCGTGAAGCAGATCCTCTTCGCGAACCGCTCGGCCGAGAAGGCCAAGGCGCTCGCGACCCACTTCCACGGCTGGACGGTGCCGTGGGAGGAACGGGCCAAGGCGTTCGCCGACGTCGACATCGTCCTGTCGGCCACGGGCGCCACGGAGCCGGTCGTCACCGCGGCGATGCTCAAGCCCGTTCTGGGCCGCGGCCGCAGGCGGGGGCCGCTCCTCATCCTCGACCTCGCCGTCCCGCGCGACATCGAGCCGACGGTGGACGGGCTGGCCGACGTCTACCGGTACGACATGGACGCCCTCGGCGAGCTCGCCTGCGACAACGCCAAGGACCGGATGACCGACGTCCCCCACGCCGAGCGGATCGTCGAGGATTCCACCCAGAAGTTCCTCGGCTGGCTCGCGGGTCTCTCTCACGTCGACACCCTCAAGACGCTCCGCGAGCGGTTCGAGAAGGCGCGGCGCGACGAGATCGAGCGCTACTCCGGCAAGCTCTCGCGCCTCTCGCCCGAGGACCGCGCGGTCGTCGAGCGGATGACCGAGACGCTCCTCCACAAGATCCTCCACAACCCGACGATGGGCCTGAAGGAAGGGGACGCCTCCGAGCGACTCACCCGCGCGGCCGTCGTGAGGGCCCTCTTCAAGCTCGACGACGGGGAGTAACGCGGCCCGCATGCGGCGCCGCCGGGGCCGCCCCACGAAGGAAGGACGACGATGAGCGACGGACGACCCCTGCGGATGGGGACGCGCGCGAGCCTCCTGGCCCGGACGCAGTCCGGGCACGTGGCCGCCGCGCTGACGAAGGCGACGGGCCGGGCGGTCGAGGAGGTCCTCGTGAGGACCGAAGGGGACCAGCTGTCGACCGAGGGGCGGATTCCGTCCGCGGGCGACTCCGTCGGCGTCTTCGTGCGCGCGCTCGACGACGCCCTCCGGCGGGACGAGATCGACTTCGCCGTCCACTCGCTCAAGGACGTCCCGACCGAGTACGCCGACGACCTCCTCATGGCGGCCGTTCCGGCGCGGGCGGACGTGAGGGACGCCCTCGTCGTCGCCTCGCGGCATCCGGCCCGCACCGTGCAGGAGCTCCCGCAGGGGGCGAAGGTCGCGACGGCGAGCCCGCGGCGAGTCGCGCAGCTCCTGCGGCTGCGGCCGGACCTCGAGACGCTCACGATGGCCGGAAATGTCGACACGCGCCTGCGCCGCCTCGAGGAAGGGCGCGCCGACGCCCTCATCCTCGCCTGCGCCGGCCTCGACCGGCTCTCGTTCGGCGATCGGATCACGCTGCGCATCCCTCTCGACGAGCTGCTTTCGGCCCCCGCGCAGGGAGCGCTCGGCATCTCGTGCCGGAGGGGCGACGCCGACGCCGCGGCCGCGATCGCGACGCTCGACGACCCGCTCGCGAGCGCTGCCGCGGCCGCCGAGCGGAGCCTCCTCCACGCCCTGCGCGCCGGGTGCCGCGCTCCCGTCGCCGCGCTCGCGACCCCGGGCGAGGAGGGGACGCTCGTCCTCCGTGCCCGGGTCCTCGCTCTCGACGGTTCGGAGATGCTCGAGGACGAGGCGACGGGGCCGGCCACGGACCCCGGAGGGCTGGGACGCCTCCTCGCCGACCGGCTTCTCTCCCGCGGGGCCCAGCGTCTCGTCACGGAGGCCCGCGCGGCGGCGAGATGAGCAGGGTGCTCCTCCTGCGGCCCGCCGGCGAGCCGGTGCCGGGCGCCGATCTCCTCGTCACGCACCGGATCGTCCCGGCCCCGTTCGGGATCGCGGCGACGCGCACCTTCGACCCCGACGGCGCGATCCTCGTCGTCTCCTCGCGAGCGGCCGTCGACGTCCTGGCCGGTGCGGGGGCTGCCGAGCGGCTCCGGTCGTTCCGCCTCGTCCTGACGGCCGGCGCCGGAACGGCGACGGCCCTCGAGGAAGCGGGTGTGAGGGACCCCGTCACGCCGGTCCCTCCCGGGGCCGTCGGCATCCTCGCGGAGCTCGCGCGCCGCGGCGAGAGCGGCCGCCTCCTCTGGCCCCGCGGTTCCGACGCCGACGACGCCGCGGTGGACGAGCTTCTCGGCCGCGGCTTCGACGTCACCGCCCCCGTCGTCTACCTGAAAGAGCCGCTCACCGCGCTCGACGGGGAGCGCCTGCGCGCCTTCCGGGCCGGGGAATACGACGCCCTCGCCATCGGCTCCCTCGCCGCGCTCGACGTCTTTCTCGACGCCCTCGGCGCCGAGGGCCCGGCGGACCTTCCGCCGGTAAGATTCGGCGTCGTCGGCCCGGAGACCGCACGGCTTCTCGTCGCGCGCGGCTTCCCCGCGCCCGCCGTCCCGAGGAGGCCCCTCCTCACCGACCTGATCGCGCTCCTCGCGCTCCCCAAGGAGGCCTGACCATGGCGTTCCCCCTCCACCGCTACCGCCGCCTGCGCCTGACCGAGTCGCTCCGGGCGATGGTCCGCGAGACGACCCTCGACCCGGCCGACTTCATCGCCCCGATGTTCGTCGTCCCGGGCGAGGGGATCCGCCAGCCGATCCCGTCGATGCCGGGCATCGACCGCGTCTCGCCCGACCTCGCGGCGAAGGACGCCGCCGAGCTCGCCGCGCGCGGCGTCCTCTCGGTCATCCTCTTCGGCATTCCCGACCACAAGGACGCCGTCGGCTCCTCCTCGGCCGACCTCCTCGGGCCGGTCTGCCGGGCCGTCGGGGAGATCAAGAAGGCGAGCCCGAAGACGGTCGTCATCACCGACGTCTGCCTCTGCGAGTACACCGACCACGGGCACTGCGGCGTCATCGTGAACGAGGGGGTCGACAACGACGGGACCCTCCCGATCCTCGCCGCGGAAGCGCTCGCCCACGCGAAGGCCGGCGCCGACATCGTCGCACCGAGCGACATGATGGACGGCCGCGTGCGGGCGATCCGCGACGCGCTCGACGGGAACGGGTTCAAGAGCGTCCCGGTCCTCGCCTACGCGGCCAAGTACGCGAGCGGCTTCTACGGCCCGTTCCGCGACGCGGCCGAATCGACGCCCGCGTTCGGCGACCGGCGCGCCTACCAGATGGACCCCGCGAACGTCCGCGAGGCGGTGAAGGAGATCCTCTCCGACGTCGCGGAAGGCGCCGACATGGTCATGGTCAAGCCGGCCCTCTCCTACCTCGACGTCGTCCGCGCGGCGAAGGAAGCCACGAACGTCCCGCTCGCCACCTACAACGTCTCGGGCGAGTACGCGATGGTGAAGGCCGCCGCCGAGCGGGGCTGGATCGACGGCAAGCGCGTGACCCTCGAGATCCTCACCTCGATGAAGCGCGCGGGCGCCGACCTGATCCTGACCTACCACGCGAAGGAGGCTGCCGAGTGGCTGCAAGGAAACTGAGGCGGAAGGCGGCCGCGCCGCCCCCCCCGAAAAAGAAGACGCCGAAGAAGCCCGCCGCCCCCCGCCGCCGCCGTGTCCGCCGGACGACCGAGTCGGACCGGCTCTACGCCCGCGCGAAGGCGAAGATGCCGGGCGGCGTCAGCTCGCCCGTCCGCTCGTTCAAGTCGGTCGGCGCGACGCCGTTCTTCGTGAAGAAGGCGAAGGGGTCGGTCATCGTCGACGCCGACGGCAACCGCTACGTCGACTACGTCATGTCGTACGGCCCGCACCTCTTCGGGCACATGCCGAAGGCGGTGCTCTCCGCGATCCGCAAGGCGCTCCCCCGCGGCACCTCCTACGGCGCACCGTGCCGCGCCGAGGTGGAGCTCGCCGAGCGCGTCAGCCGCCTCGTCCCGTCGATGGAGAAGGTCCGCTTCGTCTCCTCGGGGACCGAGGCCGCGATGAGCGCGGTCCGCCTCGCGCGGGCGATCACGGGGCGCGACCTCGTCCTGAAGTTCGCGGGCTGCTACCACGGCCACGCGGACTCCTTCCTCGTCGCCGCCGGGTCGGGCGTCGCCACGCTCGGCATTCCCGGCTCGCCGGGCGTCCCGGCCGACCTCGCGAAAGCGACGCTCACGGCGACCTACAACGACCTCGCGTCGGTCGAGGCGCTGTTCGAGAAGTACCCGGGTCAGATCGCCGTGATCGCCGTCGAGCCCGTCGCCGCGAACATGGGCGTCGTCCTTCCGCAGCCCGGCTTCCTCGAAGGGCTGCGCAAGATCGCCGACCGCGAGAAGGCGATGCTCCTCTTCGACGAGGTCATCAGCGGCTTCCGGCTCGCCCGGGGCGGCGCGCAGGAGATCTTCGGCGTCAAGCCCGACCTGACCTGTCTCGGGAAGATCCTCGGCGGCGGCCTCCCGGTCGGCGCCTACGGCGGCCGGGCCGACCTGATGGCCTACGTCGCCCCCGACGGCCCCGTCTACCAGGCGGGGACCCTCTCCGGGAACCCGCTCGCCATGGCGGCCGGAATCGCCATGCTCGACTCCCTCACGCCCGCGGCCTACGCGAAGCTCGAGAAGACCGCGGCGAGGCTCGAGAAGGGGATGTGGAAGGTCGCGAAAGACCTCGGCGTCGCCGATCGCCTCACGCTGAACCGGATCGGCTCCATCCTGACCCTCTTCTTCAACGCGGGTCCCATCGCGAACTTCGAGGACGTGAAGAAGAGCGACGGCCCCGCGTTCACGCGCTGGTTCCACGGCCTCCTCAAGCGCGGCGTCTTCATCGCGCCGGCGGCGTTCGAGGCGATGTTCGTCTCGACGGCGCACACGGAAAAGGACCTGGAAAGGACCCTCGTGGCGCACCGCGAGGCGCTGAAGGAGGCCTTCGCGGAGATTTGACGACGGCGGGCGGCCGGGGTTTGCTCCGGCCGCCCCGTCGCCGCGAGGGGGAACGTGAACGGTCTCGCCCAGCAGCTCGTCCGCTACGGCGTCCTCCTCGTCGCGGGGAACGTGTTCCTGGAGCAGCTCGGCCTGCCGATTCCCGCGATGCCCCTCTTCATCGTCGCCGGGGCGCTCGTCGCCCAGGGGCGGCTTTCGGGGCCGACGCTCCTCTTCGCCGTCATCGGGGCGGCCCTCCTCGCCGACACCCTCTGGTTCTTCCTCGGGCGGAAGTACGGCTGGCACATCCTCCGGTTTCTCTGCGGCCTCTCCCTCTCGGCCGACACCTGCGTGAGGAAGACCTCCTCGGCTTACGACCGCTTCGGCCTCAGGGCCCTCCTCTTCGCGAAGTTCGTCCCCGGGCTCTCGGCCGTCTCCGTGCCCGTGGCCGGCGCGCTCAAGGCCCCTTTTCTCCGCTTCCTCGGCTACGACGCGGCGGGAACCCTCATCTGGGCCGGGACCGGAATCGGCCTCGGGGTCGTCTTCCACGCGCAGGTCGACGCCGTCCTCGACCTGCTCCGGCGCTTCGGAAGCGGGGCGGTCGGCCTCCTCGCCGCCGGCCTCGCGCTCTACCTCGCCATCCGACTCTGGCGCCGGCAGCAGACGCTCGCGGCGCTCCGGATGGCGCGCCTGACACCGCAGACGCTCGCCGCCCGCCTCCTCGCGGGAGACGAGTCCCTCGTCGTCGTGGACGTTCGGCACCGTCTCTCCCGCAGGGACGACCCGCGCAAGGTCCCGGGAGCTCTCGTCGCCGATCTCGGCGAGCTCGACGCGAAGCTGAGCGACATTCCCGTCGGGAAGGACGTCGCTCTCTACTGCACGTGACGGAGTGAAGCGTCGGCGGCCCGTGTGGCACGCCTCCTCCTCGACCGCGGGTACCGGAACGTGCGTCCCCTCGAGGGCGGCTTCGACGCGTGGATCGAGGCCGGCCTCCCGACGGAACCGCTCGACGAGGTCGTGTAACCCCGGCTCGGCCTGGAACGCGCGCCCGCTCCCCGTCTCTTCCGAGTCTAATACACGTATCCGTGCCAGGCATGAATACGTGTAGTTTCGGGTCCTTCCGCTCGGAGTCGGGGTCAGGTCCGGAATCACGAATCGCCGGCTGACGGGGATCGCACTGCCGGCGACTGGAGTCCGAGATCCCGGAGGCGGGACAATCCCGCCCATGACGGATCCGAAGCCCGAGATCGCCATCCAGGGGCTCGTCGATCGCGAGACGGACGCCTGGAACCGCCAGGATGCGGAAGCCCTCGTCTCCCTTTTCCACCCCGACATGGTCTGGCCCTGGCCGCCGGACGCGACGGCGCACGACCCGGCGCTCTGGGTCTTCCCGCTGGGGCGGTTCGACCGGGACCGCTGGAAGAGAGGGTGGGAGGAGCTCTTCCGCGACTACGAGCTCGTCCACAACCGGCGAACGACCGTCCGGATCGCCGTCTCCGAGGAAGGGGACGGCGGGTTCGCCGTGGTCGACGTCGACACCCTCTGGCGGCACCGCGTGACACGTGAGCCGTTCCCGTGGAAGGGGCGCGCGTGCAAGGGATACTCGAAGGTCGGCGAGCGGTGGTTCCTCATCCTGCACACGGGCCTCCTCGAGTATGGCCCCGCGGGTCCGGGCGCCTGATCCCGGCCGCCGTACCCTCGGCCCCATGGCATTGAGCGCGTTCGACGATCCTGTCCACGCCCCCGGGCCTGCCGGGGTCCGCCGCTGCCTGGGCGGGGCCGCCCCTCTCTGGGCTGACCTCGTCGCGCACGTCGCAGGAACCTGTCCGCCGCTCGAGGAAGTGTGGAGCTTCGCGGGCGCGAAGTTTGGATGGTCGCTTCGCCTGAAGAGAGCCGAGCGCGTCCTCGTCTATCTGACGCCCCAGGACGGGCGTTTCCTCGTCGGTCTCGTTCTCGGGGAGAACGCGGTCGCCGCGGCATCGGAGAAAGGCCTCCCACCCGCCGTCCTCGCGCTTCTCGACGCGGCGCCACGCTACGCGGAGGGGCGGGGAATCCGCCTCACGATCGAGCCCGGGGACGACCTCGACGCCGTTCGGCACCTCGTGGCCCTGAAGGCCGAGGTCGTGCCGAAGGGGCGGGGGAACGCGAAAGCCCCGGCGCGGCCTCGCGGCGGGACGAAACCCGCGAAGTGAAAGCAGCGAGGCCCGTCGCCCGCCCTGCCATCGGTCAGCGCGATGACACCTCGCGGCGTCGCGGGCAGGCGACGAGGTGGTCGTTCACGACGCCCACGGCCTGCAGGTACGCATAGACGATCGTCGGTCCGACGAAACGGAAACCGCGCTTCAGGAGGTCCTTCGAGATCCGCTCGGCCAGGGGCGTCCTTGCCGGGACCTCCCGCATCTCCCGAAAGGTGCCCTGGACCGGCTTGCCGTCCACGTACCGCCACAGCCAGCTGGAAAAGCTCCCTTCCTCGGACTGCAGGGCGAGGAACGCCTTCGCGTTGCCGATCGCCGATCCGACCTTGAGCCGGTTGCGGACGATGCCCGGGTTCCCGAGGAGGAGCTCGACGTCCCCGGGGCCGAAACCTGCCACCTTCGCCGGGTCGAAGCCGGCAAAAGACTTCCGGTAGCCTTCCCGCTTCCTCAGGATCGTGATCCAGGAGAGGCCGGCCTGCGCACCCTCGAGAACGAGCATCTCGAAGAGGTGCCGGTCGTCGTGAGAAGGGACTCCCCATTCCTCGTCGTGGTAGGCGACAGAGAGCGGATCGGTTCCCGCCCAGGGGCATCGGAGGCTCTCGGACATGCGCGAGATGATGACATCCGGGGCAGCGTGGGACGCGGCCGGCTCGGCTCACTACGGTCTGATGAGCGTCGCACCCGGTCCGGAGCTCTCCGCGGGGCCTTTCCCGCGTCTTCTCTTCGGTCGGCTCTTCCGGTGCATCCTCGCGGCCCTCCTGGCGGGCTCCGCCATCCTCCTCGGCGGCTGAAGAAGCCGGCGAGGCCCGGTTTCAGGCGAGCGCCTCCTGGAGGAGGGCGGCGAGGGCGTCGTACTCCGAGCGGGTGTTGTAGAGCTGGGCCGAGACGCGGATGAGCTTTCCTCCGGGGCAGGGCCAGGGAAACAGCCACGTCTCGACGCCGCGCGCGCGGAACGCGTTCATGAGGCCTTCGTGGGACGAGCGTCCGGCAGGGGAGCCGGGCGCCGGGACCGGCAGCGGGACGGACGCGATCGACCCGATCATCGAACCGGGTACGGGCGTCGCGACGCCCAGGGCCGCGCAGAGGATCTCGCGCGCCTCGAGCGCGAGAGCGTGGTTTCTCGACATCACCTCGGGCCAGCCGCCCGGCAGGAGCGTTCCGAGGAAGGCGATCGCTGCCGGAATCGAGAGCCAGGGCGTCGGGTCGCAGGTACCGGTCCAGTCGAACTCGGCCCGGAAGCGCGCACCGGCGTCGGCCGCCGAGTATCCGTGGCTGATCGTCGTCGGATGGACCGAGGCCTGAAGGTCGCGCCGGACGTGGAGGAACGCGGACCCTTTCGGCGCGCAGAGCCATTTGTGGGCATTCCCCGTGTAGAAAGCCGCGCCGAGACGGTCGAGATCGAGGGGGACCATGCCGGGGGCGTGCGCCCCGTCGACGAGCGTCTCGATGCCCCGCTCCCTCAGCCGGGCGACGAGGCGCCCGACCGGAAAGACGATCGCTGTCGGGCTCGTGACGTGATCGAAGAGGGCCAGGCGCGTCCGGGGCGTCACCGCGTCGAGCACCGCGGCGACGACGTCGTCCTCCCCCGCGACGGGGAACGGGACGGTGGCCTCGACGACGCAGGCCCCGGTCCGCGACGCGACGTATTCCATCGCCCTGCGGCAGGCGGGATAGACGTGAGACGTGGTGAGGAGCTCGTCGCCTGCTCGAAACTCGAGCGAGCGCAGGACCGCGTTGACGCCTGCCGTGGCGTTCGGGACGAACGCGAGGTCGTCCGGGTCGGCGTTGAGGAAGGAACCGAGCGTGCCCCGCGCCTCGGCGAGCCGGGCCGGGAGCCGCCTCCAGAGAAAGTCGACCGGCTCCCGCTCCATCTCTGCCCGCAGCTCAGCCTGCCGCTCGAGGACGGCCACAGGGCATGCACCGAACGAACCGTGGTTGAGGTACGCGACGGCGGGGTCGAGAGGCCAGAGCGCCGCGAAGGGGCTTCGAGGGAACGACCCCTCCGCCGGTTCGCCCCCCAGGCCGATCCCGTCGCCGGGCGTCACGCCAGCCCGTACCGCTCGAGGCGGGTGTAGAGCTGCGCGCGGGTGAGGCCGAGGAGCTTCGCCGCGCGACTCCGGTTGTTCTTCGACTGCTCGAGCGCCTGGGCCACGAGCGTCTTCTCCAGCGCGTCGAGGTCGAGGCCGCCGGGCGGCAGCTCCACGGCCGCCGCCGAGGCGACGCGCGACGCGTCGTTGCGGGCAACGGCGATCGGGAGGTGCTCCGCCTGGACGAGACCGCCCTCGGAGAGGATCACGGCCCGTTCCAGGGCGTTGCGCAGCTCCCGGACGTTTCCGGGCCAGGAGTAGCCGAGCAGGAGCTCCCGGGCGTCCCGCGAGACGCCCGGCGCCGGCCTGCCGACGTTCTTCGAGAGGTCCTCGAGGAAGCGCTCGGTCAGCAGGAGGACGTCCTCGGGCCTCTCCCTGAGCGGAGGGAGGTGGATCTCGAAGACCGAGAGCCGGTAGAAGAGGTCCTCCCGGAAGTCGCCGCGCGCGATGGCGGCGTGGAGGTCGCGGTTCGTGGCGGCGACGAGCCTCACGTCGGCCTTCAGCACCTTCGCCCCGCCGAGACGCTGGAACTCCCTCGCCTCGAGGACCCGGAGGAGCTTGGCCTGGACGAGCGGGCTCGTCTCGCCCGCTTCGTCGAGGAAGAGCGTTCCGCCCGCGGCCTGCTCGAGCCGGCCCGGGCGCGAAGCGTAGGCCCCGGTGAAGGCGCCCTTCTCGTATCCGAACAGCTCCGATTCGAGAAGCTGCTCCGGAAGGGCCGCGCAGTTCAGCGCGACGAACGGGCCGGCGCTCCTCGCCGACGCCCGGTGGATGGCGCGCGCGACCACTTCCTTCCCGGTTCCCGACTCGCCCGTCAGGAGGACGGTCGTCTCCGTCGGCGCGACCTTGGAGGCGTGGACCAGGATGGCCCGCCAGGCGGGCGACGCACCGACGATCCGGCCGAACCCGTCTCGAGACTCCAGCTCGTCGGAGAGCGCCTGGACGCGGGCTTCGAGCCGGGACGCCTCCCGCCGGGCTTCCTCCTCCCTTTTCGCGGACTCGACGAGCCTCTGGTGGGAGAAGGCGAGCGCGACCTGGTCGGCGACGCGCGCGGCCAGCTCCACGTCGTCGTCGCCGTACCGCCCCGTCGCCGTCGCGTGGAAGGAGAGGGCCCCGACGACTTTCCCCTCGAGCCGCACGGGGACCCTCAGGCTCGAGCGGAGTCCGGCGCCGAGCAGGATGGCCCGGCGCGCCGAATCGGGAGGGAGATCGGTCTCGGCGTCCCTCACGATCTGGAACCCGAGCTCCATCTGCGCCCGCTCGGACTCCGGGATCGGATAGCTCTCGGGGGCCCAGGAGCGGTCGCCCGCGACGGCCCAGAGCCGGTTCTCGGTCCTGTCGTCGGAGAGGAGGCCGAGGGTCATCTTGTCGTGGGGCACGACGCGAAGGGCGATTGCCGAGACCTGGTCGAAGACCTCGCGGACGTCGAGCGCGCGCGCGAGTGCGGGGCCGAGAGCCTCGAGCTCGCGATGCCGGCGCAGCCGTTCCCTCTCCTCGTCGGCGAGTCGCTCGTGCTCGAGCGCGGCGGAGAGGATGTCGGCGATCGCGCCCGCGGTCTCCTCGTCGGCGCTCGAGAACCGTGACGCCGTCTTCGCCGAGAGCCAGAGACTGCCGATCGGGACGCAGCCGCGGACGATCGGCGCCACGAGAAGTGAGCGCGTGCCGGAGTCGAGCGCGTCCCGGTCGGCGCGCAGGTACGGGTCGAGGACGGCGCGGGCGTCGTCGATCCTCCGCGCTCCCGCGGCCGAAGGCCAGAGGTGGTCCGAGATCTCGCTCCTCTCGTAGCGCCATGGGCGGCCTTCCGGGACCCCGGGGGTCGCCGTCCCCCACGACAGGAGCGCTGGACCGTCGACGATCCTCACGACGCCCGCCGCGTCGAACGGCAGGACGCGGCGCGCCGCGCCTGCGACGCGCACGAAAACGTCGGGCAGGGAGAGCGTCTCTGCGACGATCCGCGCGATCTCGGTCAGGACACCGACGAGCGGGTCGGCCGCGCGCGCGGCGGAAGAGGGACTGTTCGGCACGGAAGGGGGATTCTAACGGGCGACTCCCTTAGACTCCCGGAGCCATGAATCCCGTTCGCGAGCTCGCAGAGCGCGTCCTCGCGGGGACCCCGCCGGCCATCGCCCGGGCGATCACCTGGGCCGAGACCGCGGACCCGCGATTTCCCGAACTCCTCTCCATACTCTGGCCCCGCACGGGCCGCGCCCGGGTCATCGGCCTGACAGGCTCTCCCGGCGCCGGCAAGTCGACCCTGACCGCGGTTCTCGCCAAGGCGGCCCGCGCCGAGGGCCGCAAGGTCGGCATCGTCGCCGTCGACCCCTCCTCGCCCTTCACCGGGGGCGCGATCCTGGGCGACCGGATCCGGATGCAGGACCTCTACACCGACCCCGGAGTGATGATCCGGTCGATGGCCACCCGCGGCCACCTCGGCGGCCTCTCGCGCGCCACCGCCGACGCCGTCGACGTCCTCGACGCGGCCGGCTTCGACGACGTCCTCGTCGAGACGGTGGGCGTCGGGCAGGACGAGGTGGAGGTCTTCCGGCTCGCCGAGACCTGCGTCGTTCTCCTGACGCCGGGCATGGGGGACGACATCCAGGCGATCAAGGCGGGCCTGATGGAGGTCGCCGACGTCTTCGTGGTCAACAAGGCCGACCGCGACGGCGCCGACCGGACCGTCGGGGAGGTCCTCCAGATGCTCGAGCTGGGCGAGCACGGGGCGTGGATCCCGCCGGTGGTCAAGACGGTCGCGCGGACGGGCGACGGCGTCGCCGGGCTGCGCGCCGAGCTGGACAGGCACAGGGAGTTCCTCTCCGGCCCTGAGGGGGCCTCCCGCCGCCGGGGCAGGACCGTCCGGCGGATCGAGACGATCGTCCAGGAGAGGCTTCTCGCAGAGCTGCACGGCCTCTCCGGGAGCGAGGCCTCCATGTCCTCGTGGGCGGGCCGGATCGAGGCGCGGAGCGAGGACCCGTTCCGGGCCGCGCAGGCCCTCCTCGAGACTCTGCGGAAGAACGGCGCGGCGCTCGCGCCGACCGGGGGAAAGATGAAGATCTCGCACATCGGCCTCGCCGTGTCGTCCGTCGACGGCGGCGGCGCGTTCTGGGACATCGTCGGGCTCCTCGAAGAGCACCGCGAGGAGGTCGCCTCGCAGAAGGTGATCACCTCGTTCCGGCCCGTCGGCGAGTCGGCCCTCGAGCTCCTCGAGCCGACGTCGCCGGAAAGCCCCATCGCGAAGTTCCTCGAGAAGAAGGGGCCCGGCATCCACCACCTCTGCCTCGAGGTCCCCGACGTCGCGGCGGCGCTCGCGAAGCTGAAGGCCGCGGGGGTGAGGCTCGTCAACGAGACCCCGTTCGAAGGGGCGCACGGCTGCCTCGTGGCGTTCGTCCACCCGGCGTCGACCGGCGGCGTTCTCCTCGAGCTGTCGCAGCCCGGGCACTGACCGGGAGGGGCGGGCCGCCCCCTTCACTTCGTCGCGGGGACCTCGGGGATCTCCGTGCCGCGGACGTAGCGGTCGAAGAACGGAGTCCAGTCCTTCCCCGTCACCGCCTCGAGGACCTCCTCGACGCGCCGGGTCGTGCCGACCTGTCCCCCGAGAGTTGACTGGACCGTGGCGAGGAAGGTGAGGAACGCCTCGTCGCCGATCTCCCGGTGGATCGCCGCCAGGACGAGCGGGCCCTTGGCGTAGAGGAGCGCCGACCGGAGGCGCTCGGCCTGGATCTGGTCGTTCTTCGCCCGCAAACGGTGGGCGAGGAGGATCGGGACCGAGTCCCTGGTCTCGCCCGCGCGGGTCCGCCAGAGATTGAGGTAGAGGTCGTAGGCCTGCATCCCGGCCGCCCTGCGGATGAAGAACGCCGAGCAGTACTCGGCGAACGACTCCGAGAGCCACTGTTCCGAGAGGGAGGGCATCCTCACTCCGTGGCCCCACCACTGGTGGGCGAGCTCGTGGGCGAAGCGCTCGTTCACGCCGGCGGCGGAGCGCCGGTAGGCTCCTTTTCCCATCGGGTTGAAGGCCTCTCCGGTGATGAGGAGGAGGCCGGCCGGCGCCTGTCCCATTCCCCACGACGCCAGCTCGACGATCGTCAGCTCCCTCACCGGCATCTTCCCGAGGAAGACCTCGTAGAAGCCGGTCGTGGCGAAGCCGAGGTCGAGGAGGCTCCGGAAGGCCGTGGGGTTTCGCCCGCCGTGCGAGGCGACGCGGAGCGTCACGCCGTCCTTCGTCTCCTCCTCCCAGTCGTAGGCGCCCGCGAGGATCGTCAGGAACTGGACGGGCCTGTCGAGCCGCGTCTCGAGGACGTGAAAGTCTCCCTCAACGGCGCGGCGGACGGTCACTCCCGGTGCCATCGGCTTGAACGGCTTCTTCACCTTCACCGTCATCCGCGCGGTGAACGCCTGCGCGGCGAGGCCGGGGAGCGGAAACCACGGTGCCGTTCCGAGGACCCAGTAGTTGTTGTCGAGGGGGCGGACGAGGAGCCCCCCCTCGATCTCGAACCGCACCCGGACGACCTTGCCCTCCGGCACGGGCTCGGCGAGGGCGACGGCGATCTGGTCGCCCCGATGGTCGAAGTGGAGGGGTCGGCCGTCCTCGCCGAAGACCCCCGTGACCCGGACCGGACGTTCCTGTATCCGCTGGCGTCGCCGCCGGGAGCTCCAGGACATCTCCGTCTCGATGACGCTCGCCCCGGTCCGGACCTCGGCGGCGTCGAGGAGGTCGAGCAGCAGGGTGCCGAGGGCTCCCCGCCGGGCCTCGAACGACTCCGTCACCGAGATGGCCGCGTCGGTCCGGTCGGAGGCGGTGAGGGTGAGGTCGACGTGCGTCAGGACGGCGCGCGGGGCGGGCGGATCGAAGAGGTCGCCCGCGACGGGCTGCTCGGCGAGGACGATGGGCCAGGAGCTGTCGTCTCCGAGGCGGACGCGGCTCGGGATGCGGCCGCTCGTCGAGAGGCGCTCGCTCCCGGCTTCGAGGGCGTCGTGGACGAAGACGAGGTCTTCCTTGCCGCCGCTCGCCTCGGCTCTCACGAGCGGGCGGGACGGCGCGTCGCGCCGCTGCGCGGCGAGGAGATGGGCGAACGGGGGCTCCTCGATCTTCTCGAAGCGCACCCGGTGCCTGTCGAGCGCGGCGGCGAGAGAGGGTCCCGTCGCCTCGCCAGGGATCGGAGGGAGCTCGGCCCCCGGGGCGAGCCAGAGAAGCGTCTGGAAGGAGTCCTTCACGACGAGGCCCGCGTCGCCGTTCGACGGCGAGAGCCCGGTGTTCTTCTTCACCGCGTACCGGACGGCCGGGTGCTCGCGCGGGTCGCGGGCGACGTACTCCAACGTCCCCTTTCCGGTGACGAAGATTCCGGCCGGGGTTCCGTCCGCGCCGGTGACGAGGGCGGCCGAGCCCTCGGCGACGAGGGCGGTGCCGGCGCCGATCGAGAGCCTGAAGTCCCGGACGGGGTGGCTCGCGGACCCCACCGAGAGCTCGTCCGCCGCCAGGAACGGGTTCGGGGGGGGCGTGGGTCCTTCGGCGCGTGCGCAATGCGACGCGGTGAGAAACCCCGCGAGGGCGAGGCACGCGAGTGCCCGGGAGAGGTCCATGCCGGGATTGTCCCCTGCCCGGGCGAAACGCCTACTTCGAGAGGGTGACCGAGACCGTCTCGCCCGCTTCGACGCGCGCCGTGAGCGTCACGGCGTCCTCGGCGGCGGAGCCGCGTTTCATCAGGAACCCGCGGAGGGCCTCGGCGTTGTCGAAGAAATTCGTCCGCTTCTCGGCCTTGTTGAAGGCCGCGAACGCGTAGGGCGCCCCCTCCGGTCCCTTCCTCAGCTGCCAGACGAGCTCGGCCACGAAACCTCCTACTGGAGCGGCCCCTCGGGCCGTCCCGTCTCGAGGAGAAGGACGTCGCGGACGTCTTTCCCCACCATTTCGAAGAACCTCTCGTGATACGCGGCGACCGTCCCGATCCGGGCGTCCTCGAACACCTTCTCGACGCGGTGGAGCGGGAGGAAGAGCGTCGCGGGCCCGAGCTCCGCCTCCGAGCCCGCCCGGCACTGGCGTGCCCAGTCGTCGAAGAGGGTGACGTCGATTCCGCGGACCGTCACGCCGGCCGGTCCGAGCGCTCGCAGGAGGCCCCAGTACTTCTCCTTCGGCGAGTGCAGGTGGACCAGGACGAGCGTGCCGGCCTCCACGTCGCTCCTCAGGAGAGAGCCGCGGAGGGCGGCTTCCCCGGCTCGTGTCGCGTCAGGCTCACGGTGGGCTCAGAGCTGCACGTTCGCGACGAAGAACCTCGCCGGGGGAACGGTGCCGTTCAGGAGGCTGTCGGCCGCCTCGGGAGTGATGAGGAACCGCCCGGCGTTCTCGCCGGCGCTCGTCGCCATGAAGAGCTCCACCTGCTCGACGAGCCTGCCGGCCGTCCGCGCCTCCTTCAGGCCGCGGGCCGTTCCGACGAGCGCTCCGAAGACGACCGTCTCGTTGTCGGTGACGGCCTGGACACGGATCGTCCCTGCTCCGGCCTGCGTGATGCGCGCGCCGCGGACCGCGGCCGACTGGTAGGCCCGCAGGAAGGCGTCCTGGGTCACGGGGTCGAGGACGTTTCCCGGAACGGGATTCATCGCGCGCTCGGAATCCCTCTGGGCCGAGCGCGCGGGGCTCTGCGGGCTCGAGGGGTCGCCCGGATTGACGGCGGGGACGGGCGTGGGGACCGGGATGTCCGACCTCTTGGTCTGCCGGATGAACTCCGACAGGGAGGGGGACTTGGCGCTCTCCTCCGATTCCTTTTTCATCGGAGCGGGATCGCCGAGGATGTAGGCGTCCCGGTAGTTCTCCTTGTTCGCCTGCTCGGTCTTCGCCGGGTCCACTTCGGCGACCGCGATCATCTTCCGGGCGCCGAGCTTGTCCTTGAAGATGAAGTTCCGGCCCTGCTCGACCGGCTTCTCGGCCGCCTCGATGCGCGTGCCGTCCTTCAGGATGATCAGGTACGCCGGGGCGGGGAGTGCCGCCAGGAGCGCCCCCGCGAGGGCCAGGCCCGAGAGGGAAAAGGTGCGCCGGATCGCCATGGGAGCCTCCTTGCCGTGCCGGGGAGTCCCGGTACGCCACGATGAAGTATAAACAGCGGCTGCGGAGGACGAGACACCGTGTTGATCGTCATGGACAGGAGCGCCACCCCGGCCGACGTCGACCGGGTGGTCGAAACCGCCGGGAGGATGGGGCTGAAGGCCCACCCGATACCGGGTGAGCAGCGGACCGCCGTCGGGATCACCGGGAACCGGGGAACGGTCGAGCCGACCGCTTTCGAGGACCTTCCCGGGGTCCTCGAGGTCATCAAGGTCTCGCATCCCTACAAGCTCGTCTCCCGCGAGTTCCACCCCGACGACACGATCGTCTCGATCGGGGGTGTCCCGGTCGGGGGGACCCGGCTCGCGATCATCGCCGGACCGTGTGCCGTCGAGTCGCTCGAGCAGACGGTGACGATCGCCCGGGAGGTCAAGGCGCGCGGCGCCCATCTGCTGCGGGGCGGGGCTTACAAGCCGCGAACCTCCCCCTTACGCCTTCCAGGGGCTCGGCGAGGAGGGGCTGAAGATCCTCGCGGCGGCCCGCGAGGAGACGGGGCTCCCCGTCGTCACCGAGGCGCTCGACACCTCCTCGATCGACATCGTGGCGAAATACGCCGACTGCCTGCAGATCGGCGCCCGGAACATGCAGAACTTCGAGCTGCTGAAGGCGGCGGGGCGGATCGGCAAGCCGGTTCTCCTGAAGCGCGGCATGTCGGCGACGCTCGAGGAGTTCCTCCTCGCCGCCGAGTACGTCCTCTCCGAGGGGAACCCGAACGTCGTCCTCTGCGAGCGGGGCGTGAGGACCTTCAGCGACTTCACGCGGAACACGCTCGATCTCTCGATCGTCCCGGCCGTCGAGCGGCTCTCTCACCTGCCGATCCTCGTCGACCCGTCGCACGGTACGGGGCGGCGGCACAAGGTTGCCCCGATGTCGCTCGCGTCGATCGCGGCGGGCGCGGACGGAGTCGCCATCGAGGTCCACCACCAGCCCGAGCGGGCGCTCTCCGACGGCCCCCAGGCGCTGACGCCGCCGATGTTCTCCGACCTCATGGCGCGCCTCGCGCCGATCGCGGCTGCGGTGGGCCGGACGCTGTGACGGACGTTCCCGCGGTCCTCGTCCTGGAGGACGGCCGCACCTTCGAGGGCGAAGCGTTCGGCGCCCCGGGGACGGCGTTCGGGGAGGTCGTCTTCAACACGGCGATGTCCGGGTACGAGGAGACGCTGACGGACCCCTCTTACCGGGGCCAGATCGTCGTCATGACGGGTTCTCACATCGGGAACACCGGCATGAACGGCGAAGACGCCGAGTCGGACCGGATCCAGGTCGCGGGGTTCGCGGCCCGCCACTTCCCGGAGCGTTTCTCGAACCAGCGCGGGAAGCAGTCGCTCGGCGAGGCGCTTCGCGAGGCGGGGACGGTCTCCATCCAGGGTCTCGACACGCGGGCCCTCGTGAGGCACCTGCGTTCGCTCGGGGCGATGCGCGGAGGCGTCTCGACGGAGCACCTCGACGCGGCAGGCCGGGCGCGGCTTCTCGCCAGGGTCCTCGAGCAGCCCCCGATGACCGGGGCGGCCCTCGCGCTCGAGGTCGGGACGCGGGCGCCGTACGCCTGGGCCGCTCACGCATCGGGCCGGCCGCGCGTCGCGGCCCTCGACTACGGCATCAAGCGGAACATCCTCAGGAACCTCGCACGCCGCGGCCTCGACGTCACCGTCTTCCCGGCGACGACGCCCGCCGCGGAGCTCACCGGCTTCGACGGTTACTTCCTCTCCAACGGCCCGGGCGACCCGGCGGCGCTCCCCGCGTGCGTCTCGACGATCCGGACGCTCGTCGAGACGGGGAAGCCGCTCTTCGGCATTTGCCTCGGGCACCAGCTCCTCGGCCTCGCCCTCGGGGCGCGGACGTTCAAGCTGAAGTTCGGCCACCGGGGCGTGAACCACCCGGTGAAGGACGTCGCGACCGGGGCGGTCTCCATCACGTCGCAGAACCACGGCTTCGCGGTCGACCCCCTCTCGCTCCCGGCCGGCCTCCAGCTGACCCACGTCAACCTCAACGACGGGACGTGCGAGGGCTTCCGGCTCGAGGGGCGCCCGGTCTTCGCGGTGCAGTACCACCCGGAGTCGGCCCCCGGCCCGCACGACTCCGACCCTCTGTTCGACGAATTCGCGCGCGCTCTCGGAGCCGCCCGGGCGGCGTGAACGTTCCCCTCTTCCTCGCCCGCAGGTTCCTCTCGGGGCGGCGGGGCGGCCTCCTCGGAACGGTGTCCTCCCTGGCGCTGGCCGGCGTCGCGCTCGGCACGGCCGCCCTCGTCGTCGCGATGGGGCTGATGTCGGGCTACCGGGGCGAGCTGATCGAGAAGCTCGCCGGGACGAACGCCGAGGTCCTCGTCCTGCCGGGAGCCGACGCCGAGGACGCGGCCACGCGCGCGGCGCTGGAGAAGGTCCCCGGAGTCACTTCGGTCGCCCGGACGGCCTTCGCTCCGGGACTCCTCCTGGGCGCGAAAGTGCCCGGGGGCGTCGATGCCGTCGTGAAGGGACTCGACGTCCCGGCGGGACTCGCCACCACGCGCCTCCTCGGGAGGGATCCCTCGCTCGCCACGAAGATGGCCCCTCCCGCCGCCGGGCAGCCGGTGCCCGTCCTTCTCGGCTCCGGGCTCGCCGCGCGGCTCGGGGCGCTGGAAGGGGAGAGAATCGTCCTGGAGACGGCCTCGCTCTCGCTGGCCCGCGGCCTCGCGCCTCCCCGACGGACGCCGCTCGTCGTGGCGGGGATCGTGACGACGGGATTCTCGGAAGTGGACGAAGGGTGGGCGGTCGTCCCGATCGCCGCCTTCGACCGGTTCGCGCCGCCCGACGCGCGCAACGGCGTCTGGGAGCTGAAGCTCACCGACCCGGGCCGGCCCGACGCGGCCGTCGCGGCGGCACGCGAGGCGATGGGCGCCGGGGCCACCGTCCTCGACTGGAAAACGCTCAACGGCGACCTCTTCCGCGCGCTCCTCGTCCAGCAGACGCTGCTCTTCGTCGTCCTCGCCCTCATCGTCGCTGTGGCGGCGGGAACGGTCGTTTCCTCGGTCGTCGTCCTCGTCGCGCAGAAGACGCGCGAGATCGGGGTCCTCGCGGCCATCGGAGCCGGCCCGCGGACGGTGTCGCGGACGTTCCGCCTCGCGGGGCTCGCCGTCGGGGGCGCAGGGGTCCTCCTCGGGACCCTCACGGGGGTCGCGGCCTGCGCACTCCTGACGGCGACGAAGGCCGTCCGTTTCCCGGCCGAGATCGCCCGCGTCTACTACATCTCCTGGATGCCGTTCCGGCCCGAGCCGCGCGACGTCCTCGCCATCGCCGTCACCGGCCTCCTCCTCGTCCTGGCCGCCGCGGCCTTCCCGGCCCGCCGCGCCTCCCGCCTCGCCCCTGCCGACGCCCTCCGCTACGAGTAGGGGACCGGCCACGGACGGTGACGGCTCGTCGTGGCACGGCTGTTGCTCGTTAGGGTCCTGTTCAGTCGTGCTGCCGTAGCATCTGAACCGGTCGAAAACCGAGAAGGAGAAGACGAAATGAGGAAGACCACGGGTACCGTCATCGCCGCCGTCGCGGCCCTGGCCCTGGGCAGCTCCGCCCTCGCGACGATGGAGATCCAGAAGGAATACAAGGCGAAGGACGCGAAGGCCAGCTGCGCCTCCTGCCACGTCGACAAGATGCCGAAGAAGGACAAGCACGAAATGAACGACTTCGGCAAGAAGGTCCTCGAAGCCAAGGGCAAGGACGGGAAGATCGACTGGGCGAAGGTCCCGGCCGCCAAGTAGTCCGCGGACGGGGACGAGCGTCGCCGAGCCCGGAGCTCGGTGCCACCGGAGCTCGGTGCCAGGCGTGCAATCGTGTATTGTTGAAAACAATACACGATTGCACGCCTGGCACCGTGGGGGTTGGCACCGTGGGAGTGAACACACGGGTCCGGGGCGTCGGCCCGGCCGCAACCCTGTGACACGACGGCGGAGTGCGGCGCGTCGGGATCGCGCGTCAGTCGTAGATGATGAAACCCGGGTCCCAGCCTGGCCCGTAGACGCCGGCCCACCAGCGCGACTGGTTCATCTCGTAGTAGACCCCGAGCGAGGTGTAGGGGAGGCGGACGTAGGAGAGGACGCCGAGCAGGGCGGAGCCCCACCAGCGGTCGTCGGGCACGCCGGCGGCCCGCAGGATCTCGGCGAGGTCGAGGCCGACCTCGAGTCCGATGTTCCGTTCCCGGGCCCATTCGGGGGAGTAGCGATAGCCGCGCGCGCCGTAAGCGAGCGATACGAGAAGGAAGCGGGCGGGGCCCGGCTTCGCCTGGACGCGGGGCAGGAGGCCAGCCAGCTTCAGGTCGAGCGTGTAGATCTCCCTGGCGTAGTCGGTCCCGTATCCCCCGTAGCGGCAGCAGGGGGGCGGAATCGTCGAAGGCACGAAACCGATCCTCATCCCGACCGTGTCGCGCAACCCGAGGCGGCTCACCTGGCTGCTCGCCACGGCGCCGACGACGTTCATCGCGGCGTCCTCCCAGGATGCGCCGTACTGCGAGAAGCCGTCGCCGGCCTCGACGAGGGCGCCCGCCAGCGATGCGACGGAGACGGACAGCAGGCGGGCCTCGGAGCCGGTCCGTCCGACCCCGCGGTAGGCGCTCTCGAGCAGGTGCTGCGACGCCCAGCCGCCGAAGATGTGCGAGGCCTTGTCCGCCCCGCCCGCGTACGTCGTCGGCCCGAACCAGCGCTCGCGGGTGAAGACGAAGCGGCTCGAAGGCTCGTCGCGCCACCAGGCGAAGTAGCCGAGGAGAGGCGTCACGACGAGGACACCCGTCGTGATCCAGGCGCTCTTCGCGTCGAAGAGAGGCCGGTGAGGGGGGGGGCGATGAGCGGTGGAGGCGCGGGCTCCCCGGAGAAGACCTCCCCGGGCTCGCCGAGCGTGAAGCCTTCGGCGACGACGAGGTGGGGTGGAAGAACGACGACGGCGGCCAGGAGGGCCGCCGCACGGACGAGCTTCGTCACCGGCGGATTCTAGGGCCGGCGGCCCGCCCTCGCCGTGGTGGAGTAAACTACATGGCTCGACTGAGTTCGATCAGGAGGAAGAAGACATGAAGAAGACCACGACCGCGATCGTCGCCACCCTCGCCGCCCTCGCCCTCGGCAGCTCCGCCCTCGCCACGATGGAGCTCCAGAAGGAGTACAAGGCCAAGGACGCGAAGGCCAACTGCGCCTCCTGCCACACCGAGAAGATGCCGAAGAAAGACAAGGCCGACCTGAACGACCTCGGCAAGAAGGTCAAGGACGCCAAGGGCGCCGACGGCAAGATCGACTGGACGAAGGTCCCGGCCCCGGCCGCCAAGTAAGCAGCGGACGACGCTCCGTCGTCGAAGCGCCCCCGGGCACCCTGCCCGGGGGCGTTGCTCTTCCGGCCGCCCGGGCGCGCCCCTGGTCGGCTGGAAACGCTCGCGCCCGCCCCGTACGCTTAGAATGACCGGCCCATGCCTCCGCTTCGGATCGCCCTCGCCGCAGACCACGGCGGCTTCGACCTCAAGGAGCGGCTGAAGGAGCACCTGCGATCGCAGGGGCACGACGTCGCCGATCTCGGGACGACCGGGAAGGACCCGGTCGACTACCCCGTCTTCGCGCGGGCGGCCGCGCTCCGCGTGGCGCAGGGAGAGGCCGACTTCGGAATCGTCGTCGACGGGGCCGGGATCGGCTCCGCGATGGCGGCGAACAAGGTGCCCGGCATCCTGGCCGCGACGTGCAACACCGAGACGCTCGCCAGGAACGCCCGCGAGCACAATGACGCGAGCCTCCTCGCCCTCGGGGCGGGACAGGTCGACGCGGAGACGGCGCAGCGGATCGTCGACGTCTTCCTGACGACGGCGTGCACGGCCGAGCGGCACCTGAAGAGGGTCGCGATGATCCGCGAGATGGAGAAGGAGAAGGGAATGACGGACCTGTCCGCGGAGGACATCGAGCGGATCGCCGCGAAGGTGAAGGAGATGCTCGGCAAGGGCGGCCCGGCGTCGCCCGCCGCGGCGGCGCCCCTGACGCCGGAGCAGGTGGCGCAGCTGATCGACCACACGCTCCTGAAGCCCGACGCCATGGCCACCGACGTCGAGAAGCTCTGCGCCGAGGCGCGGCAGCACGGCTTCTTCTCGGTCTGCGTGAACCCGGTTTTCGTTCCGCAGGTGAAGCGGCTCCTGCAGGGCTGCGCCGTGAAGGTCTGCTGCGTCGTCGGATTCCCCCTGGGGGCGCAGGACTCGCAGATCAAGCTCCTCGAGGCCCGCAAGGCGATCCGCGAAGGGGCCCAGGAAGTCGACATGGTCATCAACGTCGGCGCCCTCAAGGGGCGTAACGACGCGCTCGTCCTGAAGGACATCCGGGGCGTCGTCGAGGCGTGCAAGGACGGCCGGGCCCTCTCGAAGGTCATCCTCGAGACCTCCCTCCTGACGGACGAGGAGAAGGTGAGGGCCTGCGAGCTCTCGATGAAGGCGGGAGCCGACTACGTGAAGACGTCGACCGGCTTCTCGTCGGGCGGAGCGACCGCCGAGGACGTCGCGCTCATGGCCCGGACCGTCGCGCCGAAGAGGCTCGGCGTGAAGGCCTCCGGCGGCGTCCGGACGCTGGCCGACCTCCTGAAGATGGTGAAAGCCGGGGCGACGCGCGTCGGCGCCTCCGCCAGCGTGAAGATCCTGGAAGAGGCCCGCGCGGCCGCGGGGAAGTGAGGAGAGGGATGGGAGAGCTCCGCTGCTACTGCTTCATCGACAAACTCCAGCCGCAGTTCGCCTCCTTCCTCGGCACGGTCGCGCAGGGGTTCCTGCCGGTGCCGGGGCAGGCGGCGCTCTTCGTGGAGGTCGCCCCCGGAATGGACATCATGAAGGTGACCGACGTCGCCCTGAAGGCGACCGACGTCAAGCCCGGCATGATGATCATCGAGCGGCTCTACGGAATGCTCGAGGTCCACTCCGACTCGCAGGCCGACGTGAGGCAGGCCGGGGCGGCGATCCTCGCGGCGCTCGACCTGAAGGAGGAGGACCGGATCAAGCCCGAGATCACCTCGAGCCAGGTGATCCGGAACATCTCCGACTACCACTCCCAGCTCATCAACCGGACGCGGCACGGTGACATGATCGTGCCGGGGGAGACGCTCTACGTCCTCGAGTGCGCGCCGGCCGGCTACGCCGCCATCGCCGCGAACGAGGCGGAGAAGGCGGCCAACATCAAGGTCCTCGAGGTGCGCGCGTTCGGGAGCTTCGGGCGCGTCTACCTCGGCGGCGAGGAGAAGGACGTCGACGTCGCCTGGCGCGCCGCCGAGGAAGCCCTCCGGACGATCTCCGGCCGCGTGCCGAAGCGGGGCCGGGAGTAACACGGGACCAACGCTGGAACGAAACGCGGTAACGCGACGGATCGCCGCCGTGCGACGATCCGAGGAGAGGAAAGAGCCATGACCGAAGCCCTCGGGATGATCGAGACGAGGTCCTTCCCCGCGGTCGTCGAGGCCGCCGATGCCGCCGTCAAGGCCGCCAAGGTGGAGCTGGTGGCGTACGAGAAGACGGGCGGCGGCTACGTGACCGTCGTCGTCCGCGGCGACGTCGCGGCCGTGAAGGCCGCCTGCGACGCGGCGCAGCTGGCCGGCGGCCGGGTCGGCGAGATGGTCGCCGTCCACGTCATCGCCCGCCCGCATGCGAACGTCGACGCCGTCCTGCCGCTGGGCCGCAAGCCCGCCGCAGACGCGAAGTAGCCCCTCGGACACGCGAGAGCCATGCAGCTCGCGAAGGTCGTCGGGAGCGTCGTGGCGACGCGGAAGGAAGAGAGCCTCTCCGGGCTGAAGCTCCTTCTCGTCCGCCCGGTGGACGAGGAGGGGCGCGAGGGGCCGACCGTCCTCGTCGCCGCCGACGCGGTCGGCGCGGGACCGGAAGAGCTCGTCCTCATCGCCTCCGGCAGCTCCGCCCGGCAGACGATCGCCACCGACAAGCGGCCCGTGGACGCCGTCGTCATGGCCATCGTCGACTCGTGGGACGTCGGCGGCGCCGTGAAGTACAGGAAGTGACGTGGCCCAGCGTCTGACGGAAGCCGAGATCGAGGCGATCGCCCGGCGCATCGTGTCGGACCTCGACGGGAAGCCGGGGGACGGCGCGGGACCGGGCGGCGCTGGGGCGACCGCGGCGTCCGCCGCCGGAGCCGCCGGAACCTCCGGAACGATGGGGATCCACCCCACGGTGAACGCCGCCGTCGAGGCGGCGCGCAAGGCTCAGCCTCGCTTCGCCGCCCTCCCCCTGAAGGTGCGCGCGAGGGTCATCGAGGCGATCCGGGCCACGATGCGCGAGAACGGCGCGGCCCTCGCAAAGGCGGCCCGGGAGGAGACCGGCCTGGGCCGCACCGAGGACAAGGTCGTCAAGAACGCCCTCGTCACCGAGCGGACTCCCGGCCTCGAGGACCTCGCCCCGTCGGCCGTGACGGGCGACCACGGACTCGCGCTCGTGGAGCCGGCGCCGTTCGGCGTCATCGGCGCCATCACGCCGTGCACGAACCCGACCTCGACGATCATCTGCAACGCGATCGGGATGCTCGCGGCGGGCAACGCGGTCGTCTTCTCGGTCCACCCGCTCGCGAAGTCGTGCTCGATGCAGACGATCGCTCTCATCAACAAGGCGATCGTCTCGGCGGGCGGGCCGCCCGACGTCGTCACGGGCATCTCCACGCCGTCCATCGAGTCGGCGCAGGAGGTGATGAAGCACCCGGGCATCCGCCTCCTCGTCGTGACGGGTGGCGGCGCGGTCGTCAAGGCGGCGATGGCGAGCGGCAAGCGCGCCATCTGCGCCGGGCCGGGGAATCCGCCGGTCGTCGTCGACGAGACGGCCGACCTCGGCAAGGCGGGGCGCGACATCGTCCTCGGCGGCTCGACCGACAACAACGTCATCTGCGTCGACGAGAAGGAAGTCCTCGTCGTGGCGAAGGTGGCCGACGAGCTGATCCGCTCGATGGTCGCCGCAGGCGCCGTCCTGATCGGGAAGGACCGGCTCCGCGACCTCGAGAAGGCCATCTTCACGAAGATGGCCGGGCCGCGGGAGCATGCGCACGTCGACAAGGACCTCATCGGCAAGAACGCGAACGTCATCCTCTCGAAGATGGGAATCTCGGCGCCCGATTCCGTTCGCATGGTCGTCGTCGAGGTCGACCAGGACCACCCGCTCCTCTGGACGGAGCAGATGATGCCGGTGATGCCGGTCTGCCGCGTCCCGAGCGTCGACGCCGCGATCGACCTCGCGGTCCCCGTCGAGGGGCACAACCGGCACACGTTCGTGATGCACTCGAAGAACCTCGACGCGCTCTCGCGGATGGCAAAGGAGTGCGACGCGTCGATCTTCGTCAAGAACGGCCGGTCGCAGGCCGGCCTCGGCCTCGACGGCGAGGGGTCCTGCTCCTTCACGATCGCGAGCCCGACGGGCGAGGGGCTCACCGGCCCCCGCAGCTTCTCGCGCTGGCGCCGCTGCGTCCTCGTCGACAACTTCCGGATCACGTAGATGGCCATGCACTCCGTGCACCATGAAGCTCGAAGGTCGCGTCCCGCGACCTTTCCACGGGGACGATGAAGCGCGCCCCCGCCCTCGCCGTCGTCGACTTCGCCCAGGTTCCCGCGGGCCTCGACGCGACCGACGCGATGCTCAAGAAGGCCCCCGTCGCGTTCTTCCGCTCGGGAACGGTCACGCGCGGGCGCTACCTCACGCTCCTCGGCGGTACGCCCGCCTCCGTCGAGGAGGCGCTCGCCGAAGGGCTCGCGCGCGCCGGAGGGCACGTTCTCGACCACCTGTTCCTCGCCGACGTCCACCCGCGCCTCCTCGACGCGCTCGAGGGGCGGCACGGCGACGACGGGACGGGCGCGCTCCTCGTCCTCGAGACGGCAACCGCCTCGTCGGTCGTCCTCGCCTGCGAAAAGGCGCTGAAGGGGACGCTCGTCGACCTCGTCGAGGTCCGCCTCGCCGACGCCGGCCTCGCCGGCAAGGGGCTCGCCCTCTTTCGCGGCGACCTGCACGAGCTCGACGCGGCGATCGACCTCGTGAGGGCCGTCCTTCCGCCGGCGGCGGGACTCTCGCACCGCATCCTCGCGCGGCCTCACGACGCGCTCGCGCGCGAGAACGCGCTGGGAACCGCCTTCGCGTCGAGCCGTTTCGTCGACCTCGGCGGCGAGGAGGCTTCCTGATGCTCCTCGGTCGGGTGATCGGCCGCGTCGTCCCCTGCGTCGTCACGCCCGGACTGGAAGGCGTTCCGATGCTCCTCCTCCAGCCGCTCGGCAAGGACGGCGCGCCGAAGGGGAAGACCCTCGTCGCCGCCGACCCGACCCGGATGGCGGGCGAGGGCGAGCTCGTGGCCTACGAAGGGGGCCGCGAAGCGGCGCTCCTCCTCGATCCCTCGTTCGTGCCGGTCGATCACGCGGTCGTCGCCATCGTCGACGCGCTCCACCTGACGTCGGAGGAAGAGTCGTGATCACCGGCCGCGTCCTCGGCGACATCACGGCGACGATCCGGCATCCCTTCTACGAGGGGAAGAGACTGCTCGTGGTGGCGCGCACCGGAGCGGACGGCGCCGAGACAGGTGACTACGTCATCGCCCTCGACGCGATCGGCGTCGGCCCCGGAGACCCGGTCCTCGTCCTCGACGAGGGGACCGGCGCGCGGCAGGTCGTCGGTGTGCCGACCGCTCCCGTCCGGACGGTCATCGTCGGGTACCTCGACCGCGTCGACCTCGCCTGACGTGGACCGCGTCCCGCCCATCCCGCCGGTTCTCCCGCCGCCCCCGCCCCCGCCTCCGGCGCCGATCGCTCCGCCCATGCCCGTCGCGCATCCCGTCTCGGAGCCTGCCGTCCTCCGCTGGTACCGCGTCTACCTCGGCGCCATGGCGGCGATCTACCTCGCGTGCGTCGTCGGCGGCATCCTCCTCCTGAGCTTCCACGAGGAGATCGCGGACTGGCCGCCGAAGGACGAGCCGTGGACGATCCTCGTCTACGGCGTCGTCCTCCTCGTCATCGGGTCGATCCTCCTCGCGGCCTACGTGGCGGCTTTCTTCCTGCCGAGGCAGCCGTGGGCCTGGATCGCCCACCTCGTCCTCATCGCCATCGGCCTCACGAGCTGCTGCACGATCCCGGCGTCCGTCCCCCTCCTCGTCGCCTGGCTGAAACCCGACCTTCGCGCCTGGTTCGGCCGCCCCCCGGCCTGACCCCTCGCCTCGCCCGATCGACGTCGCCCCCGAACGGTGCCACCCCCGAACGGTGCCAGGCGTGAAATCGTGTATTGTTGGTCCATGACACGCCCACCGCGCCTCGACGCCGCCGGAACCGTGACGCACGTCGTCGCTCGCGGGAACGAGCGGCGCCCCCTCTTCCGCGACGACGCCGACCGCGAGAGGTACCTCGACCTCCTCGCCGAGGCCTGCGGCAAGCACGCCGCCCGCGTGCTCGCGTACTGCCTCATGCCGAATCACGTGCACCTCGCGATGCAAACCGGATCCGTGCCCGTCTCTCGCGTCGTGCACGACGTCCACTCGCGGTACGCCCTCTACTTCAATCGCCGCCACGACCGCTCGGGGCACCTCTTCCAGGGGCGGTTCCAGGGCCTGCTCGTCGAGAAGGACACCTACCTGCTCGAGGTCGTCCGCTACATTCACCGGAACCCGGTGAAGGCGCGGCTCGCAGGGCGACCGGAGGACTTCGCCTGGTCGAGCCACAAGGCGTACCTCGGTGGTTCGACGCCGCCGTGGCTGGCGGTGGGGGAGGCGCTCTCGCTGCTCGCAGGAGGTCGCCCGAAGGCGCGGCGCCTCTTCCAGGAGTTCGTCGCGGGCACCGCTGCCGGTCGTTACGACCCCGACGACGCGCGCCTCGGCGCCGTCGTGGGGGGCGACGACTTCGTTCGCGCAGCGCTCGCGGTGGCGGGGAGGTCCGATCTCGTGAGGCGGACGCTCACCGTGGAGGCGATCGCGCAGGCGGTCGCCGCCCGGGAGGGCGTGGATGTGAACGAGCTGTCCGGGCCAGGACGGTCGAGGTCGCACTCACGGATCCGGAGCCTCTGCGCCCTGCTCGGTCGGGACGCGGGCCAGATCTCCCTCGCGAGGACGGCCCGTTTTTTCCGGCGCGATCCGTCGACCATGTCGCGCGACGTGGCCCGCTTCGAGCGCCGCCTCGCCGAGGACCCCGAGGAAGCGCGGCGCTACGACGAAGTGCGGGGACAGCTGACGGCCTGAAGACGAAGGGCGATAACCTTTCCACTCTCAACAATACACGATTTCACGCCTGGCACCGGACGGGGGGACGGGGAGACGGACGCGGGGGGTGTGAGAGGATCGGCAGGTGCGGAGCCTGCTGTTCTTCGATCTGGACGACACGCTGCTCGACCACACGGGGGCCGAGGCAGAGGCCCAGCGCGAGACGTTCTCGGCGTTCGGAATGCTCTTCGGCGGCGTGGCGTTCGCGGAGTGGCTCGCGGCGTACCGGGGGGCGAACGCGCGCCTCTGGGCGGCGTACGGGCGGGCGGAGATCGGCCGCGAGGAGCTGCACCGCCGGCGGTTCGCCGACCCGCTCGCGGCGTTCGGCCTCGACCGAACCGCGGCGGAGGAGGTGGGCGCCGCCTACCTCGAACGGTACCGTCGGGCGTGGCGGCTGAACGACGGAGCCGAGGAGCTCCTCGCCGCCGCGGCGGATCAGGGCGAGGCGGGGATCCTGTCGAACGGCTTCCGCGAGCTGCAGCGCGCCAAGATCGCCCGCTTCGGCCTCGAGCGATGGGTCCGTCACGTCGTCCTCTCCGAGGAGGTCGGTGCGATGAAGCCGGCGCGGGCGATCTTCGACGCTGCCGTTCGCGCGGCCTGCGGCGAGGGGGCCGCGGACGGCCGCCGGAAGCTCTACCTCGGGGATCACTTCGAGGCGGACGTCGTGGGTGCCCGGCGTGCCGGCTGGTTTCCGGTGCTCTACAACCCCGGCCGCTCCCCTCTTCCCGGTCCGGTCCTCCACGTCGCGCGCCTCACGGACGCCATCCCGCTCCTGGCGTAGCGCACGCGGCTCAGTTCCCGAAGCGCGCCAGGCGAACCACCTTCTCCACGACGGACGCGAGGAGGCGGGGCACCCCGGGAGACCCGGGCGCCGACATCGCCTCGGCGACCTCGAGCGCCATCCGCGGCTTGCCGTGGGCCTTCAGGGCGCGCTCGATGATGGCGCCGGGGGGAATCCGCCGCCGTCCGAAGAGGGAAGGCAGGACTCCGGCCCGTGCCGCGGCAGACCGGTAGACGTGCGCGTAGCCGGAGCCCCAGAGGTGGTGCTCCACGTCCCGCTCGCGAAAGCCGGTGACGCGCTCGCGGTCGGGCTCCCCGGCGAGGAACGAGCGGGCGGCGCGCACGTAGTGCCGTCCGGCGTCGTCCCCGTCGGCGAGGAGGTGCCACTGGATTCCCAGCCCGCGGGCCATCTTCACGAGAGGCGCGATACCGCACTGCGCGAACTCCACGCACCGGACCCCCTCGGCGGGAAAGTCGAGCCCGACGAGCCGGGCCACCTCGGGAAGAAGCCACGACTCGGTCTCCCCCTCCACGAGGAGCCAGCAGCGGGCGAAGACGGACGAGGCCCGGTTGACGCGTATGTGGTAGCCCACGCGCCGCATCTCGTCGACGGTGAGCGCTCCGTCGGGGACGCCGTGGACGGCGACTCCGCCGGCGCTGCGCACGAGCCGGCGGATCGCGTGGAGCGGCACCGACGCCAGGAGGTCGCCCGAGTTCGTGGTCAGGACCTTCTGGCCGGGCACGCGGTCGATGAGCCGGAAGATCCGCGCGGCCAGGATGGGGTGAAGGTGCGCTTCGGCCTCTTCGATCAGGACGAGAGGCTCGGCGCCGCTCTCGACCGGTGAACCGTTCTCGGCGTCGAGGACCGCCCCCAGGAGCATCAGCAGGGCCAGGCTCTGCATCCCCGTTCCCTCCCGCGCCTCGGCGCGAAGGGGATCGGCCGCACCGAGCCCCACGGGCGTCGCCGCGCGCAGCTCGGTCGCGCTCCCTGGCGCACGGGCCGGGAGCATGAGCCGCTCGCTCCAGCGTCCCGCGAGGGCGCGAGCGGCCTCGAGCGGCTCGCGCAGCTCGTCGGGGTGCGGCCGCCACGAGCCCGAGAACTTCCGGTACGCGGTCTCGACGGTTCGCCGCAGCTTCCGCGTGACCTCGCCCTCCGCCGCCTCGGCGACGCGCCCGGGCTCGGACACCCCGGACGCCGGGCCGGCGCCGGAGGCCTCCGGCGACTCAGCCGATGCGGGCCGCGCCGGCCGCCCGAAGCGGACGCGCAGGACGGGGTGCCGGCGCCGGAATGCCTCGAAGGCCCCGGGGTCGTCCGGGTGGAGGTTTCGGCCCTCGCGATCGACCAGGCGCGCGACCGCGGGGGACGGAGAGCCGTCGGCCGTCCGCAGGGCGGAGATCTCGGCCACCGCGTCCCGCCCGCCGCTCTCGAGGAAGGCGAATCGCAGGGAGATCCTCTCCACGGGTGCGGCGCCGGGGCCGCTCGGGACGTGAAAATCGAGCGGTCCGAAGAACGGCACGTTCGCGCGGTGCGCGAGGGCGAGCTCGAGCGCGTCGAGGACGCTCGTCTTTCCGCAGGAGTTCTCGCCGATGAGGGCCGTGGTGTCGTCCAGGTCCAGCGTCATGCGCCGGATCCCCCGGAAGCCCTCGATCTCGATGCGGCTGAGCGGCACGGTCTCGAACGTCCCTCCGAAGGAGTGTAGGGCCTCGGGACGATGCCGGCGTCTTCAGATCCTCGCGTCGTGCGATGCGAGCCGCTTGGCCAGGAACAGGCGCCGAGGGTCGGTGTACCCGGCCGCACGGTAGAGCTCCCGTGCGGCGCCGTTCTCTACCGAGACCTCGATCCGTACGGCGCCCGCACCCTCCCGGGCCGCCTCACCTTCGACGAAGTCGAGGGTTGCGGCCGCCACGCCCCGTCCGCGAAAGGCCGGCAGGACGAAGAGCTCGTCCAGCAGCAGAAACCGTCCTCCCTGCTCGGTGCTGAAGCCCCAGGTCCCCATCGCGTAGCCGGCGACGGTCTCCTCGACGGAGGCGAGCCAGACGCGTCCGAGGGCCGGGTCGGCGAAGAGGCTCTCGAGCGCCGCGCGGATCGCGGCCGTGTCGAACGGTATCCGCTCGTGGGCCCACAGCGCCTCCATCATCGGGAGGAAGGTGCCCTCGTCCGAGATCGACGCGGCGCGGAAGGAGACGCGCATGGTCCGGGTCGCTCCCTATCTCGAGAGGAGCTCCTTGTCGTACTTCGCGCGGATCGTCGCGGGGCCGATCTGGGCGACGATCGACCGGAGCGAGCCCGAAGCGTCGGCCGCGGCGCCTCCACGAATGAACAGTCGGAGCCGCATGGCACCGGTCGGGTCATCCGTCAGGCGGATCTCGGCCTCGACGCCTGCGAGAGCCGGCAGCGGCTGACCCGAGGCGTCGGTCGCCGTGACGATCCGGGCGCCCGGGATGCCGGAGACGTTCACGGGTTTCCGGAATTTGAAGACGACGTTCAGGCCCTGTCCATCCCCGGTCGGGAAAAAGCCGATGATGTTCGCGTCGAGGAGGCGTCGCTCTTCGGCGCCGAGCTTGGCGGAGCGGCTGACCGGCTTCCTCGGTTCGGGGACGGAGGTGGGCAGCGTGGCGTCGGCCCCGGACCCGGACGGGAGCGGGCCGGAGGCGACGGGAGGCACGGGGTCGAGCGTGGCCGGAGAGGTCGACGGCATGTTCGGTTTGACGTAGAACTCCCACCCGGCCCACGCCCCCGTTCCGAGGACCGCCAGGACGAAGAGCGTGATGAGCACGACGTTGCGTTTCCGCCTGGCCTCGGCGCGCTGCCTCGTACGGATCGACTCCGTATCGCGCTTCACGGACCGCGAGCGGTTCTCGGTCCCGAAAACGGGGTGTACCGGTGACCGGGAGATCCCCCGGCTCTCGCTCATGACCTGGATCTGCTCGTCGTACCCCGCCTGCTCCAGCCAGTCGGGGACCTGGGAGGCGGGAGCGGCGGCGCGGGCCGGAGCAGCCGCCGGGGGCGGCGTGGCGGCCCCGCCGATCCTCCCGTCGGCGCCGACGCGCGACGCGGAGGAAGGGGCCTTCGTCTCGGCCTCCGTGAACGGGTACGCTCCGTCGTCGAAGAGGCCGGTGGCGGCCGTCGCTCCGCCGGGCCGGTTGCCCGAGGGAGAGGGGGTCCCGCCGAGGCCCCCCGGCGAGCCGGCGGAGCCCGAGAGCGACTTCTTCGTCTCCGTCGAAGGGAGGGTCGACACGACCTCGGGATCTGGCACGAGCCCGGCCTTCTCGGCCTCGGCCTGCGCCGCGACGAGGGCGTCGATGATCTCCTCGTAGCCCTGCGGCCGGTCGTCGGACTTCTTGGCGAGCATCTTCACGATGAGCGCCTGGAGCGACGCGGGGATCGGCGGGTTTCCCTCGGGCACGGAGAAGTCGACCGGGGTGCGGTTCTCCTGCGCCATGACCCACTCGAGGTAGTTCCGCGAGTTCTGTACGTTGATCGGCCGGCGCTTCGTCAGGAGGCGGAAGAAGATGACGCCGAGCGAGTAGATGTCGCTCCGGAAGTCGATGTGCCCGAACGTGAGGAGCTCGTGGGAGGCGTACGCGAGCTTGCCGAGAAACTCGCCCGTCTGCGTCAGCTCGCCGCCGCTCCCTTCCTGGAGGACCTTCGCCACGCCGAAGTCGAGGATCTTCACGAGGCGGCGGTCGTCCTGGATCGTGACGAAGATGTTGTTCGGCGAGAGGTCGCGGTGGAGGATGTTCCGTTCCTTCAGGTAGGCGAGGCCCATCGCGGCCTGCACCATCATCGGGATGAGCTCGTGGAACGGCCGCCCCTCGAACGCGCCGAAGTCGACGCCCTTGAGGTACTCCATGACGATCGTCGGGAGCCCCTCGCGCGAGCGGGTGATCTCGTAGCAGCGGACGATGTTCCGGTGATTGAGCGACGCCAGGATCTGGTTCTCTTTCATGAACCGGGCCTGGAGCTCGGGGTCCGTGAGGCTCCTCGACATCACCTTTGCCGCGACGGGCAGGTGCGTCCGGCGGTCCTCCGCGAGGAAGACGATGCCCATCCCTCCCTCGCCGAGGACGCGGGAGATGACGAAGTGGTCGAACTCGGGGGGCCTGAGAAGAACGCTCAAATCGGAACCGTTCCGCGCATTGTACGGGCTATCTCCCTCCGCGGATCGCGTTCGGAGCCGGTGCTCGTCGCCTCTCGGCCGGCACCCGGATCAGGCCCCCTTCTGCCACAGGGCGAAGGCGGCGCCCGCCGGGTCGCGGAGGACGGCCCCCCCCCCCCCCCCCCCCCCCCCCCCCCCCCCCCCCCCCCCCCCCCCCCCCCCCCCCCCCCGCGCGGCCGCCCCCCGCGCCCCCCCGCCGGGGCCGGCGCCGGCGCGCCGGGGCGCGGCGCCGCCGCCGGCCGCCGACCACCCCCGGCCGTTCACGCGGCGCCGCCTCTCGCCGCCTTCCACGCGGCGTAGAGCTGCGGCGCCGCGTCGACGAAGCCCGCGTGTCGCGGGGTCCAGCCCAGGCGGTGGACGGCCTTCCAGGAGTCGACGTGCTGGTTGAGCGCGAGGCACGTGGCGAAGGGGCCCATCGACGCGACGGCCTGCTCCACCGGTACGTGCTCGACGCGCCCTTCGGCGCCGGCCGCGAGGCTGGCCGCCGTGGCGCACTCGTTGACGGTGGCGCGGCTCCGGTCGGTGGCGTTGAGCACCTCGCCGCCGAGCCCGGCCTCGGCGGCCCGCACGTAGAGGTCGGCCAGGTCGTCGCGGTGAACCATCGCCCAGCGGTTCGTCCCGTCGCCTACGACCCGTGCGGCGCCGCCCCTGGCGGCGCTCTCGAACCACGAGGACGTGAGGCTGCCCGCGCCGCCGTAGACGCATCCTGGGCGGATCACGACCGTCCGGAAGCCGCCGCCGTTCCAGGAGAGGACAGCGGCGTCGACCGCGGGACGGGGCGCCACGAACGTGGGCGGGTCGAGCGGCGCCGACTCGTCGATGGCGCCGTCACCGGTGTCGCCGTAGACCCAGACGCCGCTCGTGGAGACGAGGACCCTGCCGACCCGGTCCCGCCCGGCGTCGCGGAGCGCGCCCAGGGCGGCGCGGTGGAGGTCCCAGGACCGGTCGGAATACTCCACCGCGCAGTGGACGAGAACCGAACAGCGCTCGGCGGCAGGGCGCCAGCCGTCCGGTTCTTCCATCGTTCCGTGAACCGGAACGACCTCGGCGCCCTCGAGGAGGAGTTCCTTTCCGGGGGTCCGGACGAGACCGTACGTTTCGTGCCCCGCACGGGCGAAGGCCGCGGCGACCGCCGAACCGATGAAGCCCGTGGCTCCTGTGACGAAGACTTTCATGGAGACCTCCTCCGGGGAACGCCCCGGATGATAGGCCGCGCCCCCCGTCAGCGGGCGGAGGGGGCGGGGCCGGCGAAGCCGCGGACCGCGTGGGGGCTGTAGGGGGCTTCGAGCGCGCCGGTCTCCTCGGCGGTCAGCGAGAGATCGAGCGCGGCGAGAGCCTCGTCGAGGTGCGCGAGCTTCGTCGCTCCGACGATCGGCGCCGTCACGCCGGGCCGGCCGAGGAGCCACGCCAGGGCGACGCGGGCCATCGGGACGCCCCGTGCGGCCGCCACCGAACGCGTCGCCGCGACGACGTCGGCGTCCCTCGGATGGTCGTACAGCTGCCGGGCATAGTCGTCCGAGGCGGCGCGGGGCGTCGACGCGCTGTCGGCGGGCGTCGCACGCGTCCCGGCGAGGAGACCGCGGGCCAGCGGCGACCACGGAAGGACGCCGATCCCCTCCTCGATGCAGAGGGGGAGCATCTCCCGCTCTTCCTCCCGGTAGAGGAGGTTGTAGTGGTTCTGCATGGAGACGAAACGCGTCAGGCCCGCCCGGTCGGCCGTCGCGAGCGCCTTCTGGAATCGCCACGCCTCGCCCGAGCTGGCGCCGAGGTAGCGGACCTTGCCCTGCAGGACGAGGAGATCGAGAGCTTCCAGCGTTTCCGCCAGCGGCGTCGACGGGTCGAAGCGATGGATCTGGTAGAGGTCGATCGTCTCGACGCCCAGCCTCTTCAGGCTCGCCTCGCACGCCTGGACGACGTGCTTCCTCGAGAGCCCTCCCATGTTCGGACCTGAGCCCATCGGGAAATGGACCTTCGTGGCGATGACGAGCTCCTCGCGGCGGCCCATCTCGGCCAGCAGGCGGCCGGTGACCTCCTCGCTCACGCCCAGCGAGTACATGTCGGCCGTGTCGAAGAGGTTGATCCCCGCCTCGAGGGCGCGCCGGAAGAACGGGCGCGCCTCTTCCTCGGGCAGGACCCACGGCCGCCACCTCGGGTCGCCGTAGCTCATGCAACCGAGCGCCAGCCGCGAGACGACGAGGCCTGTCCGGCCGAGGGTCGTGTACTTCAGGGTGCGCTCCTCAATCGGGGTCGATGCGGGGAAGGGCCGCAGGCCCGGGTGGGGGCTGAGGAGGGGCGCAGTGCGCCGCTCCTCAGTCGGGGTCGATATTGGTTACGAAGATGACCTTGCCCCCCTGGAACTGCTTCAGGGTGACGGCCTTGAGCGGGTCGTGTGAACCACCCTTGAAGACGGTCTTCCCGGTGACGCCGTCGAACGACACGATCTTGGAGAACGCGTCCCGCACGGCTTCGCGGTCGTTCCCCGTGGCCGTCTCCAGGGCCTGCTTGAGGAGTCTCATCGTGTCGTAGGTGAGGGCGGCTCCGTCGTCCGGGACCTCCTTGGCGTACCGCTGCTCGAAGGCGGCGCGGAAGATACCGACCTTGTCCTCCATCGCGTCGGGGTTGTAGTGGGCGCCGAAGAACGCGCCCTCGAGCTCGGCTGCGTTCTTCAGGAGCTCGGGGTTTCCCCAGGTGTCGCTCCCGAGGAACGGCGCCTTCACTCCGGCGGCGCGGGCCTGCCGGACCTGCTCGGGCACCTCGCTGTAGTAGCTCGGGAGGAAGACGAGGTCGGGCGCCGATTCGGCGATCCGCTTCCACTGGCCGGAGAGGTCCTTCTCCCCCGCGGCGTAGGACTCGAAGGCGACGACCTGCCCGGAGCGCGCCTCGATCTCCTTCTTCATCAGCTCGGCCTGGCTCTTCGGTGCTTCTGAAGAGGAGTTGAAGAGGATGGCGATCTTCGTCGCCTTGATGTAGCCGGACGCGAACTTCGCGAGGGCTTTGCCCTGGAACGCGTCGGTGAAGCAGGCCCGGTAGACCCACTTCCGCGGCGCGCCGGCGTCGTCCATCGTGACCCGCGGGGCCGAACCCCAGGGCGTGATGAGAAGCGTCTTCGCCTCCTCCGCCACCTGCGCGGCCGGAACGGCGCCGAGGCTCGCGTTCGGACCGACGATCGCGAGGACCTTCTCCTGCTCGATGAGGCGCCTGGCGGCCTCGGCGGCCGGCTGGGCCGCTCCCTGGCTGTCCTCGATCACGAGGCGGAGGAGGTGCTTGGTCCCGGCGACCTCGACGCCGCCGGCGTCGTTGATCTCGGCGACCGCGAGCTCCGCGGCCTTCTTGCACGAGTCGCCGACGGCAGGGGATGTCGCCGGTCAGCTCGGCGATCACACCGATCTTGATGTCGGGGCCGCTCTTCTTGCAGGCCGCCTGGGTGAAGAGCACGCCGCCGAGGGTCCCGGCGAGGAGGAGTGTCGACGCTTTGAAAGCAAAGTCCCGCTTCATAACCGGTAAGCGTATTTCCGGAGGGGGGGGCTGGTCAAACGCCGATCCGTTCTAAAATCCAAGTTTCGCCCCCGAGGAGGGGCGGCGCGCGCTCGACGGACGTCCGGAAGGAGCCTCGCGGGAGGTGCCCGGAGCGGTCCCGCCGCCGCCAGGGGAAAGCTGTCGCCGGAGGACCCATGCCGTTCAACCTGAAGAACCGTCACTTCCTGACGATCCACGACTTCACCCCGAAGGAAGTCCTCTACCTCCTCGACCTGGCGCGGGACCTGAAGCGCGCCAAGTACGCGGGGGTCGAGACGCGGCGCCTCTCCGGGAAGAACGTCGCCCTCATCTTCGAGAAGGACTCGACCCGCACCCGCTGCGCGTTCGAGGTCGCCTGCCACGACCAGGGGGCGAGCGTGACCTACCTCGGCCCCTCCGGCTCCCAGATCGGCAAGAAGGAGTCGATGAGGGACACGGCGCGGGTCCTCGGCCGGATGTACGACGCCATCGAGTACCGCGGCTTCGGGCAGGCGATCGTCGAGGAGCTGGCGAGGTGGGCGGGCGTCCCGGTCTACAACGGCCTGACCGACGAGTTCCACCCGACCCAGATCCTCGCGGACCTCCTGACGATGCGCGAGCACAGCGAGAAGCCGCTCTCGCAGGTCTCCTACGCCTACCTCGGCGACGCGCGGAACAACATGGGGAACACCCTCATGCTCGGCGGCGCCCTCATGGGGATGGACGTGCGTCTCGGCGCGCCGAAGCACCTCTGGCCCGTCGACGAGCTCGTCGCGAAGGCGAACGAGCTGGCCGCCGCCTCCGGCGGAAAGGTCACGCTCACCGAGGACCCGAAGGCCGCCGTTCGCGGCGTCGACTTCGTCCACACGGACGTCTGGGTCTCGATGGGCGAGCCCGACTCGGTCTGGGCCGAGCGGATCAAGCTCCTCCTGCCGTACCAGGTCAACGCGGCGCTGATGGCCGCGACGGGGAACCCGAAGGCGAAGTTCCTCCACTGCCTCCCGGCCTTCCACAACCGCGAGACGAAGATCGGCGAAGACATCTTCAGGAAGTTCGGGATCGAGGCGATGGAGGTCTCCGACGACGTCTTCGAGTCGCCGGCCTCCGTCGTCTTCGACCAGGCCGAGAACCGCCTCCACACCATCAAGGCCGTCCTCGTGGCGACGCTCGCGGGCTAGGGGAGAAGAATGCGCGTCGTCGTCGCCCTGGGCGGGAACGCCCTCCTGAAGCGCGGGGAGCCGATGACGGCGGAGAACCAGCGGGCCAACGTGAAGCGGGCCTGCGAGGCGCTCGCGCCGGTCGCCAACGACAACGAGATCGTCATCTCGCACGGGAACGGCCCGCAGGTGGGGCTCATCGCCCTCCAGCAGTCGGCCTACGCGGGCGTCGAGCCGTACCCGCTCGACGTCCTCGGCGCCCAGACGGAGGGGATGATCGGCTACGTCATCGAGCAGGAGATGGGGAACCTCCTCCCGTTCGAGCGTCCCTTCGCCACGATCCTTTCGATGACCGAGGTCGACCCCGCGGACCCGGCCTTCCGGAACCCGACGAAGCCGATCGGTCCCGTCTACGGCAAGGACGACGCCGACCGGATGTCGTCCGAGAAGGGCTGGGTCTTCAAGGCGGACGGCGACGGCTTCCGCCGCGTCGTCCCGTCGCCGCGGCCGAAGCGGATCTTCGAGATCCGCCCGGTGAAGTGGCTCCTCGAGAAGGGGACGGTCGTCATCTTCGCGGGCGGCGGCGGCATCCCGACGATGTACGGGCCCGACCGGAAGCTCTGCGGTATCGAGGCCGTCATCGACAAGGACCTCGCCTCCTCGCTCCTGGCCCGCGAGGTCGAAGCCGACGCGTTCGTCATGGCGACCGACGCCGATGCCGTCTACGTCGGCTGGGGAACCCCCGAGGCGCGGGCGCTGAAGACGATCTCTGCGGCAGAGCTGAAGAACTACTCCTTCCCGGCCGGCTCGATGGGGCCGAAGGTCCAGGCCGCCTGCGAGTTCGCGGAGGCGACCGGGAAGGACGCCTGCATCGGCGCCCTCGAGGACACGGCCCGGATGCTCCGCGGCGAGGCCGGAACGACGGTCGTGAAGGACGCCGTCGCGACGGAGTACTGGCCGAGGAAGTGCTGACCGCGCGCGCCGCGCTCCTCCTCTCCCTCGGCTTTGCCGCCTGCAGCTCCGCACCGCGCGCGACGGTCCTCTACGTCACGGACGCCCACGAGATCGCGCCGGTCGTCGACCGGCGCGGCGATCGCGGCGGCGTGGCCCGGCTGAAGACGGCCGTCGATCGCCTGAAGAAGGGGAGCCCCGGGGCGATTCTCGTCTTCGGTGGAGACCTCGCAGGCGGGACCCTCTTCGGCGGCGTCTTCCGCGGCGAGCCGATGGTCGACGCCCTCGGCCGCGCCGGCGTCGGCCTCGCGTCGTTCGGCCAGCACGACTTCGACTTCGGCGCCGCCCACGCGAGGGCGCTCGTCGCGCGTTCCGCATTCCCATGGCTCACGTCGAACCTGGTGGACCGGGAGGGGCGGCCGTTCGCAGGGTTGCCGACGCGGAAGCTCCTCAGGGTCGGGGGTCTCTCCGTCGGATTCGTCGGCCTGACGGACGACTTCGGGACGACGACGCAGGAGGGGAGCGTCGAGCAGACCGGCCTCGTCGAGGCGGCCGCGCGCGAGACGGCGGCGCTCCGGCGGGAGGGGGCCGAGGCCGTCGTCGTGCTGACGCAGGCGGGATTCGAAGCGAACCGGCGGATCCTCCTCGAGGTGCCCGGCGTCGACGCGGTCCTGACCGAGGAGGAGTCGGAGACGGTGTCGGTCGTCCGCTGGGTCGGAGGCCGGCCGGTCGCCGCGCCGTGCGGAAACCTCGGCTCCGTCGTCGAGCTCGTTCTCGAGAGGACGGGCGGGCACCTCTCCGCGCGCGTCGGCGCGCACCCGGTCGACGCCTCCGTCACCCCCGACCCGGATCTCGCGCGTGACGAGAAGGTGTGGATGGCGAAGCTCGAGGAGCTGCTCGCGGCCCCGATCGGCTGCCTCGCCGAGCCGCTCGACAACCTCGGGAGCCTCGAGCGGGAGACGGGCCTCGGTGACCTCGTCGCCGACGCGTTCCGCGAGACGGCGGGCGCGGACGCCGCGCTCGTTCTCGGCTCGAGCCTCCGGGCGCCGCTCCCTTCCGGCCCCCTCACGCGCCGGCACGCGATGGCCGTCCTGCCGTTCGGAAACCGCGTCGTCACCGTGGAGCTGTCGGGTGCGTCGCTTCGCTCGGCGCTCGAACGGGCACTCGCTTCGGCGGGTCGGCGCACCGGGGGCCTGCTTCAGGTCTCGGGGCTCGCCCTCGTCGTCGACCTGTCGGCTCCCGAGAGGTCGAGGCTCGTCGAGGCCCGCGTCGGCGACGCCCCGCTGCGTGACGACGCGTCGTACCGCGTGGCCGTCTCGAGCCACCTCGCTTCCGGGGGCGACGGTCACGTCGAGATCGCGGCGGCAGTCCGCTCCGCGGGGGGCCGCGCCTCACGGCTCGACGCAGACGCGCTCGCGGAGCACCTGGGACGTCTTTCGGCGGCAGGTCCCGTCCTTGCGCCGCCGGCCGGCCGGATCACGATCCGCACGGCGCGCTGAGAGCCGGGCGCCCACGGCGCGTCACCGGGACGAAGGAAGGCCCGGGCACGGGCCCGGGCCTTCTTCGAAGCGTCGCGACGTGGCTCCGGGGACACTGTCCCCGGACGGCCTCAGTACCGGTAGTGGTCGGGCTTGTACGGCCCCTCGGCCGGAACGCCGAGGTACGTGGCCTGCTTCGGGGTCAGCTGGGTCAGCTTCACGCCGAGGTGGCCCAGGTGAAGGCGGGCGACCTCCTCGTCGAGCTTCTTCGGGAGGACGTAGACCTTCTTGCCGTACTCGCCGGCATTCTTCGCGAGGGCGATCTGGGCCATGACCTGGTTGGTGAAGGAGGACGACATGACGAAGCTCGGGTGGCCCGTGGCGCAGCCGAGGTTCATGAGGCGTCCCTCGGCCAGGATCATGACGGAGTGCCCGTCGGGGAAGCGGAACTCGTCGTACTGCGGCTTGATGTTGATCCGCTCGACGCCGGGGAACTTCTTCAGCCCGGCCATGTCGATCTCGTTGTCGAAGTGGCCGATGTTGCCGACGATCGCCTTGTCCTTCATCTTCGCCATGTGGTCGACCGTGATGACGTCGAGGTTCCCGCTCGCGGTGATGAAGACGTCGGCGGTCGCGACGACGTCCTCGATCGTCTTCACCTCGTAGCCCTGCATGGCGGCCTGGAGGGCGCAGATCGGGTCGATCTCGGTGACGATGACGCGGCAGCCCTGCCCGCGCAGCGCCTCGGCGCACCCCTTGCCCACCTCGCCGAAGCCCAGGACGACCGCGACCTTGCCGCCGAGCATGACGTCCGTGGCGCGGTTCAGGCCGTCGACGACGGAGTGGCGGCAGCCGTAGACGTTGTCGAACTTCGACTTCGTCACGGAGTCGTTCACGTTGATGGCGGGGAAGAGGAGCGCCCCGTCCTTCTCCATCTGGTAGAGGCGGTGGACGCCGGTCGTCGTCTCCTCGGAGACGCCGCGAATCTCCTTCGCGATCCGCGAGAAGACCTTCCCGTCCTTGCCGAGCTCCTTGCGGATCAGGTCGAGGATGACGCCCCACTCCTCGGGGTCGTTCTTCGGGTCGAAGGCCGGCACCTTGCCTGCGAGCTCGAACTCGAGCCCCTTGTGCACGAGCATCGTGGCGTCGCCTCCGTCGTCGACGATCAGGGTCGGCCCGCTTCCGTCGGGCCACTCGATCGCCTCGCGCGTGCACCACCAGTACTCCTCGAGCGTCTCGCCCTTCCAGGCGAAGACGGGCGTCCCCTTCGGGCTCGCGGGCGTCCCGCCCTCCTCCGGGCGGCCGACGACGACCGCGGCGGCCGCGTGGTCCTGCGTCGAGAAGATGTTGCAGGAGACCCACCGGACGTCGGCGCCGAGGTCGGCGAGCGTCTCGATGAGGACCGCCGTCTGGATGGTCATGTGGAGGCTCCCCATGACCCGCTCGCCGGCCAGCGGCTTCTCGGCCTTGTAGCGGGCGCGGAGCGCCATCAGGCCGGGCATCTCCTGCTCGGCGAGGCGAATTTCCTTTCGTCCGGCCTCGGCGAGCGAGAGGTCGGCGACCTTGAAGGCCGGGCGGGAGACGGAGAGGGCTGCGATTGCGGGATCCAGGACGGTGCTCATGCTGCTCCTTGGCCGCTGCGGGGCGGAGGGTTCCGTCAATCCCGGCAGCCGTTCGTGTTACGGGAATCGTGCCGGGCCGGATGGCCGGCCGGAACGTTCAACCCTCAAGTGTCCCAACCAATGGTGCCCGATGTCAAAACGTCCCTCTCCCGGGACGATCGGAAGGGCGTCCGGCTTTCGGCTCCCGTGCGCGTCAGTCCGGGCCCCCGGGCTCGTCCCGGTCCGTGGTCGCGGCCACGAGAAGGGACAGGACAGCCGGATCCCAGCGTCCACGGGTGGTCTCTTCCTCCAGGACCTGGATCGCGGAGAGGTCGTCCCGGACGCTGCGGTAGGGCCGGGAAGAGGTCATCGCGTCGAAAGCGTCGGCGATCGAGACCAGCTGGACGGGCAGCGTCAGCTCCGCGCCCCGGAGTCCGTCCGGGTAGCCCGAGCCGTCGATCCGTTCGTGGTGCCGGAGGACGAAGGGGAGGTAAGGCTCGAGAGCCGGGACCTCGCGCAGGAGCGCGAAGCCGATGACCGGATGCGATTTCATGACGGCGAACTCGCTCTCGGTGAGCGGCTCGCGCTTGAACAGGATTCCGTCGGGGATGGCGACCGTTCCGAAGTCGTGCAGGATCCCGCCGACGCGGATCCGTTCGATCTCGGCGGCCGACAGTCCGGCGAGGCGGGCGAGGTCGGCACCCAGCCGGCCGACACGCGCCGAGTGCTCGATCCGGTGCGGCTCCCGGGCCTCGACGGCCCCGAGGATCCCCGCGAGCGCCACGGTGGTCTTGCGGGACTCGTCCCGGCTGCGTGCCGCAGCGAGGAGCGTGCGGAAGCGGGCGCGCACGAGCGCTTCGGGTGCCGGCCAGGAGAGGACGTCGTCCGCTCCGGCCTTCAGGGCGGCCGTGGCCGCCGGTCCCGGCGCAACGACGGCGACGACCGCGAGCGCGGCCGTTCTCGCGTCCTCCTTCACGGCCCGGACGCGGGCCGCGCCGCCTCCGCCGAGGCCGCTCACGGCGACGACGTGCAAACCGGAGCCGCCGGCCGCTTCGGCGAGCTCGGCGATCGTCGCCGCCACCATCACGGGCATCCGAAGGCGCTCGAACGCCAGGGCCAGCATCGCCGCGCGCTGCACGTCAGGCTCGAGAAGGAGGATCCTGGGCGACGCCACGGGAGCACGATAGCGCGACTCGCGCCGCAGGAGGCTAGACTCGCCGGCGATGGCCTTGACCGGACCTGCGACGGCCTTCGCGGTCGGGCGCTCCCCCGCGTGGTGTCAGTTCGTCGAGCGAGCCTCCCGCGTCGCTCCGCTCGGGGTCACGGTCCTGATCCGGGGAGAGACAGGTTCGGGCAAGGAGATCGCCGCCAAGCTCATCGTGGCGACCGGAAAGAGAGCGGACGCCCCGTTCGTCGCCGTCAACTGCGCAGCCCTCCCCGATACGCTCGTCGAGAGCGAGCTCTTCGGACACTCGCGAGGGTCGTTCAGCGGGGCCACGGAGGCCCGGCGCGGGCTCTTCGAAGAGGCGCACCGGGGGACGATCTTCCTCGACGAGATCGGTGCGCTCCCGCTCGCCGCGCAGGCCAAGCTCCTCCGAGTCCTGGAGGACGCACGGGTTCGCCGGGTGGGGGAGAACCGTGTCACGGACGTGGACGTGAGGGTCATCGCGGCCACGAGCCTCGACCTCGAGGCGGCCATCGCCCGGCGCGAGTTCCGGGAGGACCTCTATTTTCGGCTGTCGGCGATCGAGCTGGTCATGCCCCCGCTCCGCGAGCGCGTCGAGGACATCCCGCTCCTTGCGGCGCATTTTCTGAGGAGGCTGGAAGAGCAGGGCGGGCCTTCGCGGAAGCTCTCGGCAGGCGCTCTCGAGCTGCTGATGCGGTACCCGTTCCCGGGCAACGTCCGGGAGCTCAAGCACGCCGTCGAGCAGGCGGCCGTTTTTGCGGACGGTGCCGAGCTCGAGCCCACGGATTTTTCGGCTCTCTGGGCTCGCGCCCAGATGATCCCCTCGAAGGAGGACGCAAGGACGGGCCGGACCCCGGTGGATGACGCGACGCCGGAGAGGCTCGAGGAAGCGCTGAAGCGAACGGGGGGAAGCCGTCTCGAGGCCGCCCGGCTCCTCGGGATCAGCCGCTCCTCGCTCTACCGCATCCTGCGCCGCATGCCGCCGGCCGACGCGCCCGTGCCGGGCTGAGAGCGCGACGGCCCGCGCAGAATGTAGAACGTAGACCAGACCCCCCTTTGAGCGAGACCCCTCTCAGCGGCGGCGGGCGAGGACGCGCCGGAGCGCGGCGACGACGTCGAGGACGTCGTCCTCGGTCATGCCGGGCCAGAGGGGGAGCGACATGAGGTTGTCCGTCGCGCGCGTGGCGTGGGGGAGGCCGTCCTTCGGGAGCCCTTCCGGGTGCTTCGCAAAGTAGTCGCGGTAGAAGGAGAAGCCGAAGAGCCCTTGCCAGTGGAGGCCCGTTCCGACGTTTTCGGCCTTCAGCGCGGCCATCAGCTCCTCGCGTGTGAACCCGGTCTTCTCGGGCCGGTTGCGCAGGACGAAGAGGTTCCAGCAGTGCTCGCGCGCGGCGTCGCCGTCGGCCGGGAGCTGCACCTCGGGGACGTCGACGAGGAGCGAAAGGTAGAGGCGGGCGAGCGAGCCGCGGCGGGCGGCAAACCCGTCCAGCTTCTTCAGCTGGTGAAGGCCGACGGCGGCCTGGACGTCCATGAAGTTCGACTTGCGGCCCGGCATCGGGACGTCGTAGAGGGGCGAGCCCTCGGCGAAGGGCGTCCCCTCGCCGCGGGCGATGCCGTGGAAACGCTGGAGCTTCAGGTAGGCCGCGTGCCGCGGATCGTGGAAGGCGACGGCTCCCCCCTCGATCGTCGTCATGTTCTTGTTCGGGTGAAAGCTGTAGACCGAGAAGACGGAGCGTGGGTCGGAGCCGATGCGCCGCCCGGCGTATCGGGCGCCCATCGTGTGGGCGGCGTCCTCGATCACGGCCAGGCCGTGGCGCGCGGCGACCTCCCAGATCCGGTCCATCCGGCAGGGGAGGCCGCCGTAGTGGACCGGGACGATGGCCTTCGTGCGCGGCGTGATCCGCTCCTCGATCCTCTCCGCGTCGAGGTTCATCGTGTCGGGCTCGACGTCGACGAGGATCGGGACGGCCCCTCTGAGGACGACGTTCGAGACCGTGCAGACGAACGTGTGCGCGGTCGTGATCACCTCGTCGCCCGGCCCGATGTCGAGCGCCCCGAGCGCCATCTCGAGACCGGTCGTCGCGTTGAGGAGGACGAGGCAGTGAGGCACCGCGTTGAAGACCTTCAGGGCTTCCTCGAAGCGCGCCGTCTTCGGCCCCGTCGTCAGCCAGCCGGAACGGAGGGTGTCGACGACCTCGGCGATCTCCTCCTCGCCGATCATCGGGCGGGAGAAGGGGAGGAAGGTCTCGCGGCGAGGACGGTCCTTCATGCGCGCACTCTGCCACGCACGGGGCACGGACGGGAGCGGGACGGGCGGGCGCGTCGAGCCAAACGGCAACGGCGTCCGGGCCGGCCCGGACCGGCACGGCCCGGCTAAGATGGCCTTCCGCGAAGGCGGCCGCCTCGCGCTGAGGCGGGCATCGCAGGGAGGTCCCCGGCGCATGAGCGTTGCCGTCCCCCAGAAGTGGCTCGCCGACATGGAGCGTCGGCACCTCGCGGAGCTCTCGTTTCCCGAGGTGAGGAAGGGGCTCCAGGCGCTTTCGTCCCTCTACGTCGAGCGGCGCGGGCGTATCGGCACCGGCGCCGCGTTCGACGGGGCGGGAAAGAGGGCCGCGTTCGCGCTCTTCTTCGGGCCGCTCCACTTCCTCGTCGTGCGGGAGATCGTCGACGCTCTGGGGGCCGCCGCGTCGCCCCTCACGCGGATCCTCGACCTCGGCTGCGGGACCGGTCCCGCCGGCGCCGCGTGGGCGCTCGCCGCGGGCGGCCTGCCCGAGGTCTCCGGCGTCGAGCGCAGCGGGTGGGCCGTGCAGGAGGCCCGCGAGACCTTTCGGGCTCTCGGGTTGCGCGGCCGGGCCACCGCGGGAGAGCTTCTTCGCGAGCGACTGCCGGGGAGCGGCGCCGGGATCGTCCTGGGCTGGGCCGTCAACGAGCTCGCCGACGCCGCGAGAGAGGAGCTCCGGGCGCGCCTTCTCGACGCCGCGGCGCGCGGGGCACGCGTTCTCGTCGTGGAGCCGATCGCCGCACGCCCCGTCCCGTGGTGGGCGGACTGGGCGAAAGCGTTCGTGGAGGCGGGCGGGAGGGACGATCTCTGGCGTTTCCCGTCGTCGCTCCCACCGGTGCTCGCCCTCCTCGACAAGGCGTCGGGTCTCGACCACCGGGTCCTGACGGCGCGTTCGCTCTGGCTCCCGGGCGCCGGCTGACGCGGCCCCTCCCCCGGCACCGGCCAGCCGCGCAGCGCGCAGCGCCGTCTCAGGGGCCGGCGGGAGGGAGGACCCGGCCCGCCATCATCCCGAGGCGGCGGGCCGCCTCGTCCGACAGAGTGCCGAAGCGGATCCTCACGCCCGTGCCCCGGCCCGCCGGACCGAGGACCCGCGCGAGGACCTCGAGACCGCCGGGAAGCGTCAGCCGGACCTCGTCGCGCGGGGCGAGCGTGCCGGCCGTCTCCACGGCCGCCTCCCACCGGCCGACGGCCCTGAGGAGGCCGGCCGTGATCCGAAGCGCCGGTTCTTCCTCGGCGAGGCGCTCGATCTCGATGGCCACCGGTGTGTCGAGGAGCGTGAGGGTGTCGGACGCGGGGACGAGGCGCGCCTCACCCACGCCGAGCACCTCGACGATGGAGACGGGGTCCCGGACGCCCTTGGCCTGCACGGTGAAGCGGGCCCCGATGGAAACCTCGTCGCCCGCGGCGCGGAGGGTCTCCTCCGAGGCGAGGATCTGCCCTCCGAGCGTGAAGCCCTGGATGCGCGAGGCGAGGTTGATGGTGGCCCCGACGACGCCGTACTTCGCCCGTCTCTCCGACCCGATGTTGCCGACGACGACCTCGCCGGTGTGGATACCGATGCCCATTCCCATCTCCGGCAGGGAGAGCTCGCGGGCGCGGGCGTTCACGCCCTCCATCGCCTGCTGCATCTCGACGGCGCACGCCAGCGCGCGCCGGGCGTCGTCCGCCCGGGAGAGCGGCGCCCCGAAGAGCGCCAGGAGGGCGTCGCCGATGAACTCGTCGATCGTCCCCCCGTGCTTGAGGACGATCTCCGACATCGCGCCGAGGTGCAGGTTGAGCAGCGCCACCACGCTCTCCGGCGGAATCCGTTCGGCCGTCGCCGTGAATCCCCGAAGGTCCGTCATGACGACCGTCACGACCCGTCTCTCACCCCCGAGCCGGAGTCCGTCGGGCGTCTCGAGGAGCTGCTCGACGACGGCATCCGACAGGTAGCGGCCGAAGACCCGGGTGATGAAGTTGTTCCGGATCTCCAGGGCCGCCTTCTGCTCCGAGAGCTCCGAGATGAGGCGCCCCTTCTCGACGATGACCGAGAGCTGGCCCGCAATCCTCTGATACGCGTCGACGTGGGCGTCCCGGTACGTGTCCCGGTGGCGCGAGGAGAAGAACATGAAGCCGATGGGCACCCCGTTGGCGACGAGCGGGCAGGTCAGCGACGAGCGAACCCCCTCGGCCACCACCAGCCTCGTCGACTCCGACGAGGGCTTCGACTCGAGGTAGGCCTCGAGGTCGTTGAGGATCCTCGGGCGGCCGGTTTCGAGGATCGACTGGAGGCTGCTCCCCTGGAGGGGCGCGGCGTAGCCCCGTCCGAGCCGGAGCCCACCGAGGTCGCTCCGGGCCCACCGTGCGCGAACGATCGTTCCGCTCTCCTCGAGAAGCGAGAACCCGATCCGGTCGTAGGGAAAGATCTCTCTCGCTTCCCGGAAGAAGTCTTCGAGGACGTCGTCGAGGAGGAGGCCCGCATTGATTCGCGCCGTGATGGCGTCGAGCTCGGCGACCTCGCGCCAGCGCCGTTCGAGCGCCGACGAGAGGTCGTTGAGGGCGGCCCCGAGCCGCGCGACCTGGTCGCCCGATCCCGCTTCGGGGACGCGGACGCCGAACCGCCCGTCGCGGAGCGCTTCCGCGGCCTCGATGAAGCGCGGAATCCTGTCATCCGACCCTGTCGACGCCATCCGAGCCCCTGCCTTTCGTCCGTTCCGAGGTCGCGATTCTAGGGCAGGCCGCGATGCAGGCCCCGCCAGTCCGGAGCCTCGGCTGGCACGACATGGAATATCCTCGTCTCTCGCGGCGCCAGGCGGAGGTTCACGAATGGCGTTGAAGCAAGAGACGAGGGACGCACCGGTGCCGTCCGCTACGGGCGTGGGGCCTTCCCGGTCCGAGGTGGCGTTCGTCGTCCTCGCCCTGCTCCTCCTGGCGATTCTCCTCGCGGTCTTCTGGGCGAAGCAGGAGCGGGCGGCCCTGAAGGAGTGGTCGGTTCTTCTCTCGGCGACGGCGGACGAGCAGGAGGCCGCGATCGGGTCCTTCCTCGAGCAGAAGGCGGCCGACGCGGCGGTTTTCGCGTCGTTCCCGTCCGTGGTCGGCGCCGTGGACCCCGAGCTGCGCGGGACCGTCGACGCGGGGCACCTCGAATCGGTCCTCGAGAAGGGGCGCCTCGGCTGGAAGAGCCGTTCGATCGCCCTCCTGGGATTCGATCTCGGCTCGCGCGTCCACACGGGCGAGGAGCTCCCGGCCGGGTTGAGTGCGCTCCTTTCACGGGGAGAGGCCCGGGCTCGGATCGGTCTCGTCGAGTCCTCCGCCGGACTGCGAATCGTGGTGGCATCGCCGGTCCGAGGCCACGGGGCCGGCGGGCCGCTCGGCTGGGTCGTTCTCGTCGAGGACCCGGAAGCGGTCCTCTGGAAGCTCCTTTCCCGCGGGGTGGCCGGCTCCCGGACGCGCGAGTCCCTGCTCGTCGGACGGGAGCGCGGCGAGCTCGCGTTTCTCTCCCCGCTCCGGCACCTTCGCGGAGGTGAGCGTCCGGGCCGGACATTCCTGAGGGAGGACGCGCTCGCCGCCCGGCACGCGCTCGACGGCCCGGACGGCTTCGGGGAGTTTCGCGACTACCGCGGTGAGCGGGTCTTCGCCGCGGTTCGCCGGATCGAAGCGGCCGGATGGGGACTCGTCGTCAAGGTCGACCGGGCAGAGGCCCTTTCCGGCCTCGTGAAGGAACGCGCGTGGAGCGCGTTCGCCGTCCTGTGCCTGGGCCTCGCCCTCGCCGCCGTTCTCTGGTCGGTCCGGTCGGCCGAGCGGCTGCGCGTCGCCTCCCAGCTCCAGAAGAGGGACGAACGGCACCGCGAGGTGCTGCAGCAGGTGCGCGACGCCGTCCTCTGGGTCGAACCCGGCAGCGGCCGGATCCTCGAGGCGAACCGCGCCGCGGAGGAGCTGTGGGGCTACCCCCGCCCGGAGCTCCTCGCGAAGTCGGTCTTCGACCTGCTGCCCGAAGAAGACCTCGAGGCCGGGCGCCAGCGCCTGGCGATGCTCCGCCAGGGTGGGGCCCTCTTCCGGGGCCGGCACCGCAGGAAGGACGGCTCGCTGTTCCCGGTCGAGGTCTCCTCGCGCGGTTTCGTCCTCGAAGGCGACGAGGTCGTCGTGTCGGTCGTCCGCGACGTCTCCGAGAGCGAAGCGGCCGTCGATCGGATCCGGTTCCTCAACCGGATCCTCCGAACCATCAGCGCCGTCGACCAGATCCTCGTCGAAGAGCACGACCGGAAGGCCCTCCTGCAGCGGGCATGCGAGGAAATCGTCGCCTCGGGAGGTTTCGCGTTCGCCTGGTTCGGTGTCGAGGGAGACCACGGCGTGGTCATGCCGGCGGCCGCGGCGGGCAGGGTCGAAGGCTATTTCGAGGAGGTGACGGTCCGGACAGACGACTCCCCTCTCGGGAGAGGGCCCGTGGGCACGGCCCTTCGCGAGGGGCGGACCGTCGTCGTGGACGACTGGGAGACGGACCCTCTGCTCGAGCCGTGGCGGGAAGCGGGAAGGCGGCGGGGCTACCGGTCGAGCGCGGCCTGCCCGGTCCGCTCCGGGGAGGCGATCTGCGGTGTGCTCGCGCTCTACGCGGCCGAGCCGCGTGCCTTCGTGCCCGACGTGGTCCTGCTCCTCGAGGAGCTCGCGGGAGACCTCGGGCTCTCCCTGGGCCTGATCGAAGCCGACGCGAAGCGGCGCGCGGCGGAAGGAGCCCTTGCCGCGAGCGAGGCCCGCTATCGGCAGCTCTTCGAGGACAACCCCGCCCCCATGTGGGTCTTCGACGTCGAGAGCCTTCGCTTCCTCGCGGTCAACGACGCGGCGGTCAGCCTCTACGGCTTCTCGCGGGAGGAGTTCCTCGCGAGGACTCTCCGGGACATCCGGCCGGTCGAGGACGTCGCCGCCCTCGAGCGGGACGTCCTCGTGCCCCGGGACGGTGCGAGTCGGTCCGGTCCATGGCGTCACCTCAGGAAGGACGGTTCCTCGCTCCTGGTCGAGATCCTCAGCCACGACGTCTCGTTCGAGGGCCGGGCGGCGCGGCTCGTCCTCGCCAGCGACGTCACGGACCGGTTGCACGCCGAAGAGAAGACGCGGGCCTTCTTCGACTCGGGAATGGCCGGGGCGATCTTCGGCGACGTCCACGGGAACGTCCTCGCCGCCAACGACGAGTACCTCCGGATCGTCGGGTACACGCGGGAGGACCTCGAGACCGGACGCCTTCGCTGGAGCGACATCACGCCGCCCGAGTGGCTCCCGCGCGACGCGGAGGGGATCGCGGAGGCGAAGGCGCGCGGCGTCTGCAGCCCCTACGAAAAGGAGTACGTCCGCAAGGACGGGACGCGCGTCCCGGTCCTCGTCGGCTACGCGCTCGTCGGCGCGGCGCGCGAGGAATCGGTGGCCTTCATCCTGGACCAGACCGAGCGCAGGAAGATCCAGGAAGAGGTCCGCCGGCTGAATGCGGAGCTCGAGCAGAGGGTCGAGACCCGGACCGCCGAGCTGGTGGCCAAGACGAAGGAGCTGGAGGCCTTCGCCTACTCTGTCTCCCACGACCTGCGGGCCCCCCTCAGGGCCATCGACGGGTTCTCGAGGATGATCGAGGAGGAAGAGGGAGAGAGGCTCGACGCGGAGGGGCGGCGCCTCGTCGGGGTCGTCCGCGAGAACGCCCGGAGGATGGCGCGGCTCATCGACGACCTGCTCGCGTTCTCCCGCGCGGGCCGGCACGAGCTGCGAAAGACCCGGGTCGACGTGGGCTCCCTGGTGCGGTCGGTCCTCGGAGAGGCTCTCCCACGGGAACAGATGGAGGCGTGTGACCTGACGATCGGAGACCTGCCCGACGTCCAGGCCGACCCCGCGCTCCTCCGGCAGGTCTTCGTCAATCTCCTCTCGAACGCCGTCAAGTTCACCGCAACCCGGTCTCGCCGCCGCATCGAGGTCTCGGGGCGTCGCGATGGGGGACGGGTGTTCTACGATGTGTCCGACAACGGAGTCGGCTTCGACATGCGCTACGCGGGAAAGCTCTTCGGCGTGTTCCAGAGGCTGCACGGGCGGGAGTTCGAGGGGACGGGCGTCGGCCTGGCGCTCGTCGAGCGGATCGTCGCGCGACACGACGGGACGATCCGCGCCGAGGCGGAACCGGAAAGGGGGGCGAGATTCACGATCTCGCTCCCGGATGGAGTGAGATCAGAATGACGGCGACCGAGAGTCCCGACCTTCTCCTCGTCGAGGACAACCCCGACGACGTCGAGCTGACCCTCCGGGCGTTCAAGCGGGCCCGCCTCGCGAATCCGGTCACCGTCGTGCGGGACGGCGTCGAGGCCCTCGCTTTCCTCTTTCCAGAGGAAGGAGTGGCCCGCGCCATTCTCCCCCGCGTCGTCCTGCTCGACCTGAAGCTCCCGAGGGTGAACGGGCTCGAGGTCCTGGCGCGCATCCGGGCGAACGAGCGGACGAAGCGGCTGCCCGTCGTCGTCCTCACCTCCTCGAGGGAGGAGCCCGACATCCAGAAGGCCTACGAGCTCGGGGTGAACAGCTACATCGTCAAGCCGGTGGAGTTCGAGAAGTTCGCGGCCGTGGTGGGCGACGCGGGCCTCTACTGGCTCGTCCTGAACCAGCCGGCGGTGTGAGGCCGGAATGACGACCGCCGGTACCCCCGAGCCGCTCCACCTCCGCGTCCTCGTCCTCGAGGACGTCCCCTCCGACGCCGAGCTCGTGATCCGCGAGCTGCGCCGCTCGGGGATCACCGCGGACTGGACGCGCGTCGAGACGGAGGCCGCATTTCGCTCGGAGCTCGTCCGGCTGGACCCCGAGATCGTCCTGGCCGACTTCTCGCTCCCGGGCTGGAACGGGATGGCGGCCCTCGCGGTCGTCAGGACGGAGCGGCCCGAGCTGCCGTTCATCATCGTCACCGGGGCGATCGACGAGGAGACCGCCGCGGACAGCATCAAGGCCGGGGCCGACGACTACGTCCTCAAGGAACGCCTTTCGCGGCTTCCGCACGCGGTCCGCTCCGCCCGGGAAGCCTGGGCGACGCGCGTCGCCCGACGCGAGGCGGAACGGGAGCTGCGGCTGCGGAACTCGGCGCTCGAGGCGGCGGCGGACGGGATCGTGATCACCGATGCGGAGGGGGCGATCGTCTGGGCGAACCCGGCCTTCACGGAGATGACGGGCTACTCCCTCGAGGAGCTGCGTGGGCAGAACCCGAGGGTCCTCCGGTCGGGAGTACAGCGCGAAGGCTTCTACCGCCACATGTGGGAGACGATCAAGGGCGGCGGGGTCTGGCGGGGCGAGCTCTACAACCGGCGGAAGGACGCCTCGCTCTATGTCGAGGAGATGGCGATCACCCCCGTGAGGGGTGATGGCGGGGCGATCACCCACTTCATCGCCATCAAGCAGGACGTCACGCAGCGGAAGAAGCAGGACGAGGTCATCCAGAGCCTGGCGACGCGAGACGTCCTCACAGGGCTTCCCAACCAGGCCGTCCTCCGGGAGGACATCGAGCGGATCGTCGGGGCCGGGGCCGGTGCTCCATCCGGGACCGTCATCATGCTCGACGTCGACCGTTTTGCGCTCCTCAACGACGCGCTCGGGCACCCGGCCGGCGACCGGCTCCTCGTCGGGCTCGCCGAGCGGCTTTCCACGGTGCTTCCCGCCGAGGCGACCCTCTACCGGTTCGGGGGCGACGAGTTCGCGGTCCTCCTCCCGCACGTGGCGCTTCCCGACGCGGAGGCGATTGCCGAGACGCTCCGCCGGTCGGTCGACGGGATGCGGTTCACGTCCGAAGGGGTCGTTTTCGACGTGACGGCGAGCCTGGGGCTCGCGCCCGTCGAGCCGTCGAGGCCGGCCGCGGCAACCCTCTCGCTCGCCGACGCCGCCCTCCACATGGCCAAGGAAGCGGGGCGGAACCGCTGGGTCTCCTGTGCCGACGACACGGCTGGCCGTCGCTCCATGGACGACCTCGGACGGTGGGCCGCCCGGGTGAAGGACGCCATTCGGAACGGGAAGCTCCAGCTCCTCGCCCAGAAGATCGTCTCGCTCGCGACCGGCAGGGTCGATCACGAGGAGATCCTCGTCCGGCTCGTCGACGAGAACGGGGCGCTCATCGCGCCGGGGGCCTTTCTCACCGCCGCAGAGAGGTTCGGCCTGATGCCGGCGCTCGACCGGTGGGTCGTGACCCGGTCCATCGCCCTGCTTTCGGCCTCGCCGGGCCGGTGCCTCTTCGTGAACCTCTCGGGGACGAGCCTCGGCGACCGGACGCTCCTCGCCGAGATCGAGGCGCTCGTCGTCGCGAGCGCCCTGCCGCCCGGAGCCCTGACCTTCGAGATCACCGAGACCGCGGCCATCGCCGACATCGCGGGCCTCCAGCTCTGGGCCCGGCGCCTGAAGGAGCTCGGCTGCGGCTTCGCCCTCGACGATTTCGGGACCGGCTTCTCCTCGTTCGCCTACCTGCAGGCCCTCCCCGTCGACCTCGTCAAGATCGACGGCTCGTTCGTGCGCGACCTCGACGCGAACCCCACGAACAGGGCCCTCGTCGGCGCGATGGTGGCGATCTCCCACGCGCTCGGGAAGACCGTCGTCGCCGAGATGGTCGAGCGGGGGACCGTGGCCGACATCCTCCGCGACCTCGGCGTCGAGTACGGGCAGGGGTGGTTCTGGGGAAAACCGGAGCGGGCCGAACGGAGCTGACGCCCGGCCCGTCCCGGCACCGGGCAGGCCCCGGGCGCCGTTCAGCCGGGCGGCAGCGCGACGACCGAGAGCCAGAACGACGGGATGGCCTTGACGATCTTGGCGAACTCCTCGGCGCCGACGGGCTTGACGACGTAGCAGTTCGCATGGAGGTCGTAGGCGCGGACGAGGTCCTCCTCCGCGCTGGAGCCGCTCAGGATCACGACCGGGATCCTCCGCAGGTCCGGGTCCGACTTGAGCTCCGCGAGGACCTCCCGTCCGTCCATTCGCGGGAGGTTCAGGTCGAGGAGGATCAGGTCGGGGCGCGACGCCGATGCGTGCTTCCCCCGCCGCCGGAGGTAGTCCAGCGCCTCGACGCCGTCCTCAACGGTGTCGAGCTCCACGAGGACCTTGCTGTCCTTCAGGGCGAGCCGGGTCAGGAGGACGTCCCCCTCGTTGTCTTCGACCATCAGGATGCGTGCGGGTTTCATGCGGCGCCCTCCTCTCGATCGAGAAGCGTGAAGTAGATCGTCGTTCCCTGACCGGGCTCGGACGCGATCCAGATCCGTCCCCCGTGCCCCTCCACGATCTTCTTGCAGACGGCGAGGCCGATGCCGGTCCCGATGTGCGCGGCCGGGGCGTGGAGGCGTTGGAAGATCCTGAAGATGCGGTCGAAGTAGCGCCGTTCGATGCCGACACCGTTGTCCTCGACGGAGAAGAGCCACTCCCCGCCCTCGCGCCGGGCTGCGATCCGCACGAGGGGCGGCACGCCGCGGCGGTACTCGAGAGCGTTGCCGACGAGGTGCCGGAAGAGCGTGACGAGCTGGCGCGCGTCGCCGAGAACCGTCGGGAGCGGCTCGCGCGAGACCTCCGCCCCGATGCGGGCGATCGTCTCCTGGAGCTCCTCGAGAGCTTCGTCGAGGCACCTCGAGGTGTCGGTGGGAGCGAAGCCCGGGCCGCCATCGCCCACCCGGGCGAACGACAGGAGGTCCTGGATGAGCCTCTGCATCTGCCGGGCGTTCTCGGAGGCGATCCGGATGTAGGTGTCGGCGTCCTCTCCCAGCTTGCCGCGGTAATCCTGCGCGAGGCGCTCCACGAAGGAGGCGACCATCCGGAGCGGCTGCTGGAGGTCGTGGCTCGCGACGTAGGCGAACTGCTCGAGGTCCCGGTTCGACCGCATCAGCTCCTCGGCCGTCCGGCCGAGCTCGGCGGTGCGCGCCGCGACGAGCGCCTCGAGGTGGTCGCGGTGCTCCTGCAGCTCCCTCATCGCCTTTCGGTGGAGGGTGTCCTCGAACACGGTCGACCGGCTCATCAGATAGGTCCCGTCCGCGTCGATGACCGCGGTCGCGCTCAGGATGACGTGAAGAAGAGACCCATCCGCCCGGATCATGTCGAAGAGGAGGTCCTTGACCCAGCCCCGTTCCTTGAAGCCGGGGAAGTTCGCCCGGAAGACCTCCAGGCTCTCCGGGGTGAGGAGCTCCGTGAACTTCTTGCGTCCGACGATCTCCTCCCGCGCGTAACCGAGCCATGCGAGCTCTGTCGCGTTGATCCGGAGGAACGTCCCGTCCGCGTCGAGGGAGTGGTACCCGCAGGGGGCGTTGTCGTAGAGGTCGAGGATCTCCGCCGCCGTGCGCTGCCGCTCCTCCTCGGCCTCGCGGCGGGCCGTGACGTCGACGACGTGCGTCACGAGGTAGAGGGCCTTTCCCTCCCCGTCGCGCAGGAGACTCGTCGAGACGTCGGCCCGGACGACGCGGCCATCCCTGGCCAGGTAGCGCTTCTCGATCCGCCCGGACGAGGACGGGCCGTCGACGAGGCGCCGCACCATCTCCCAGCTCGCATCGACGTCGTCCGGGTGCGTCAGCGATTTCCAGTCGGAGTCGGCGAGCTCGTCGAGGGTATAGCCGAGCATCGTGGAGAACGCCCGGTTGACCCGGATGAGGTGCCCGGCCGGGGCGGTCACCGCCATGCCGATCGGGGAGCTGTCGAAGGCGGCGAGCGACCAGTCGGCAGCCATGGGCAGCGTCGGACGGGAGTGGGGCGAGCCCGGGGCGCCATCCGAGGTGCCTGTCGCAGCAGCCGGATGCCCTGGCTTCGACATAGAGGCCACACTCCCGAGCTGGAACCGGGCGGCGTTCGTGAGACGCCTCGAGGAACCTGCAAGCTTCTTCGTCAGGTATCAGGTGCCGCAGCGCGCCCGATTCCCGCAATCGGTAATTCTGTCACCGATCCAGGGCGGCCCGTCGACCATCCAGGCCAACGGTGGCGCGCGCCGGCCCGAGGGTGAACCAGAACGTCGCCCCTTCCCCAGGGCGGCCCGCGGCTCCGACCCTCCCGCCGTGGCGCTCCACGATCCTCTTGACGAGCGCGAGGCCGATGCCCGTCCCTTCGAACTCGTTGGGACCGTGCAGCCGCTGGAAGACGCCGAAGAGCTTGTGTGCGTACTCGGGATCGAACCCCACCCCGTTGTCCTCGACCGTGAGCTCTGGACCGTCCCCGCCTCCCCGGACCCCGATCCGGACCGTCGCGCCGGGGCGTCCCGCGCTGAACTTGATGGCGTTGGAGAGGAGGTTCTCGACGACGATCCGGACGAGCCCCTCGTCTCCCGTGACGGCCGGCAGGTCGGCGACCAGGACGTCGACGCCGGCGCGCGCCGCCTCGGCGGCCCTGTCGGCGACGACGGCCCCCACGAGCCCGTTGAGGTCGATCGGGACCGACTTCATGCCGGTGCGGCTCGCCCGGGAGAAAGCGAGGAGGTCGTCGATGAGGAGCCCCATGCGACGGGAGCTCGATCGCACGCGATCGAGGAGCCGCTTCCCCTCCTCGTCGAGAGCTTCGCTGTGGTCACTCTGGAGGATCGCCGTGAAGCCGTCGACGGCCCGGACGGGCGCCCTGAGGTCGTGCGCGACGGAGTACGAGAACGCCTCCATCTCCCGGACGGCGGATTCGAGCTCGGCGGTCCGGGCGTGAACGCGGCTCTCGAGCTCGGCGTTCAGCGCGCGGACCTTCTCCGCCTCCGCCTCGAACAGCGCCGTCTCCCGAGCGAGCTCCCGCGTGCGCGTGTCGACCTGGTGCCGCAGCGAACGGGACCAGAGGAACGAGCCGGCCAGGAGGACCAGGAGCGGGGCGACGATCGCCCCGAACCACCTCGCGAAGGTCGCGATCCCGGGCTTGCCCTCGTACGGGCCGAGCCATCGTTTCCGGATGGCCCGGTATTCGCCCGTCTTCCCGATCGCGGCCAGGCCTTCGGACATGGAGGAGAGGAGGCCCGAGCTCGCGGGGAGCGACGCGTAGCAGTATTCCGCCGAGAGGACGGGCCTCTCGGCCAGCCGGAGGCCCTTCCACCCGTGTTTCTCGATCCAGAAGAGGGCCGGCATCGTCGCGACGAGCGCGCAGTCGTGCTTTCCCGAAGCGAGGAGGCCGAGCGCCTCCTCCTGCGTCGCGACGCGGACGAGATGGTCGCCGAGCCCTCTCTCGATGGCCAGGTCCTCCATCACGTCTCCCGCCATGACCAGAATGCTCCGTCCGGAGAGGGACGCCAGGTCGGCGGGAACGGGAGCGCCCTTTCGCACCGCGATCGTGTGAGCGACCGTGGTGTGCGGCGGGGAGAAGTCGAAGACTTCGTCCCTCTCGACGGAATAGAACATCCCCTCGACGAGGTCGATCTCGCCGTTCTCGAGGCCCTTCCGGATCTCCTTCCACCGGCCCAGCCGGATCTCGACCTCGATCCCGGCGTGCCGGGCGATGGCGCGCGTGAGATCGACGTTGAGGCCCGTGGGCTGACCGTTGCCGTCCAGAAACTCGTAGGGGGGATAGTCCGCGTCCCCGCCGACGACGATCCTCCTTCCGGGGCGTTCCCGGGCCTCGACGGGACCGAACCACTTCGCCTGGAGCCGCCGGAACGTGCCGTCGGCGATGACGATGGCGAGGCCTTCGTTCAGGTCCGACAGGAGCTCGCGATCGCCCTTTCTCACCGCGAAGCAGAACTGCTGCGAGAAGTCGTCGAGGGGTTTCCCGACGGTTTTCAAGCCGTCGATCCTGGCGCTCCACATGAGTTGCAGCGCCAGGAGCTGTTGAATGACCACGGCGTCGTGCCGCCCCGCCGCCAGCTCCCGCAGCGCGGTCTCGAACGAAGGGAGGGGAACGATCTCGGCTCCGAGATTCGCGCGCTGAAGGTACTCCTCCGCGTTGTCACCTTTCAGGACGGCGACCTTCCGGCCCTTCAGGTCCTCCGGACCCCGGATCCGGTCGTCGTCGCGGCGGACGACGATGGTCCCGTGCATGGTGAGGTACGGGAACGTGAAATCGTAGACGGCCTCCCGCTCCGGTGTCCTGCCGACGAGGGGCAGCGCCTGGATCCGGCCCTCGGCCAGGTCCCGCTTGAGCCCGTCCCACACCCCCGTCCGAAAGGTGACGTCGCGGCCCACCGCGCGCGCGGCGGCCCGGAGGAGCTCTACCGAAAACCCGTCGGCCTGGTCCTTCCCCGCTGCGACGCAGTAGGGCGGGTAGTCGTTCTCGCAGCCGGCGAGAAACGGTGGGTGCGCAGGCGCTTCCGCCGGCGCGGCCCGCGCGGACGCCCCCGCCGCGCCGATGGACGCGATCGAAAAGAACCACGCCAGGCAACGGCCGGCCGATCGTCGCGTGGTGATCTCCCTTCCCCGTCGAACAGAACCATGGTAGCGCGTCGTGCCCACCGCCGTGCCCGAACGGTACTCGCGGCGGATGAGCGCGAGGAGGGCGATCGCGTCGCGGCGGACGCGGCTTTCCCTTCGGCCTGTCAGGTCTTCGCGGAGGGCTTCCGGCCGGCTGACTTGCGGGCGGGCTTCGGCGCCGGTTCCTCCGACTCTTCGGGTCCGTCCGGGGCGGCGGGACCGGCGGGAGCGTCCTGGACCCGCTCGACGACGAGCGTGAGCTTGGCGACGAGCGCGGCGAGCGCCCCGATCGCGGCCCAGACGGGGACGAAGACGGCCCCCGCGATTCCCAGGACGAGCGGGATCTCGAGAAGCGTCACCCCTTTCGCGTTGCGGATGACGATGCGCCTCACGTTCCCCTGGTGGATGAGCTCCTTGACCGTCGCGAGGAGCTTCTCGCCCGTCACCTCGACTTCCTCGACGCGAACCTTCGGACCTTTCATGGGATGCCTCCGCTCACTCATACGGGGCCGGACGGCCGAGGGTTCGACGGAGGGCCTATTTTGCCCGCGCCGGCTGGACGGCGGCGGCGAACGAGAGCTTCGGGTTCGTCTTCTTCGCCCGCTCGAAGTGCCACTCGCTCTCGAAGAGGACGAGGGGGCGACCTTCGCCGTCGGCGAGGAGCTCGGTGTGGCCCGGGTCGTCGAAGTCGCGCGGGACGAACCCCTCGGTCTCGATCCAGCGGGCGATCTGGTGCGGGAGGCGGACGAACGAGACCTCTGCGGCGTACTCGGCGCGCAGCCGGTGCTGGATCACCTCGAACTGGAGCGCGCCGACGGCGCCGAGGATCGGGTCGCGCTCGAGGCGGACCGGGTCGTAGAAGACCTGGACGGCCCCTTCCTCCGAGAGCTGGTCGAGCCCCTTCTTCAGCTGCTTCCTCTTCATCGGGTCGAGGAGGACGACGCGCGAGAAGAGCTCGGGGGAGAAGCGGGGAATCCCGGCGTACTCGACGACGGGGCCCTCGCAGATCGTGTCGCCGATCCGGAGCGAGCCGGAATCCCAGAGGCCGAGGACGTCGCCCGCCCACGCTTCTTCGACGAGCGTCCGCTCCTGGGCCAGGAACTGGAGCGGCTTGTTCAGCTTCAACGGCTTGCCGGAGCGCGCGTTGCGCACCTCCATGCCGCGCGTGAACCTGCCCGAGCAGACGCGGACGAAGGCGACGCGGTCGCGGTGCGCCGGGTCCATGTTCGCCTGGATCTTGAAGACGAAGCCGGAGAAGAAGGGGTGGGAGGGCTCGACGATCCCGGCCGAGGAGTCGCGCGGCGCCGGTGCCGGAGCCAGCTCGAGGAAGCGGGCGAGGAAGGGCTCGACGCCGAAATCGTTCAGGGCGCTCCCGAAGAAGACGGGAGTCAGCTCGCCCGCCAGGAAGAGCTGCTGGTCGAACGGCATCCCGGCCGCATCGAGCATCGCCAGCTCCTCGACGAGGCGGGCGTGGGCCTCGGCTCCGAGCTCGCCCGCGAGGGCGGGGTCGGCCAGGTCGAAGGTCTCGGCGGCGAGCCTGGCCCCCTTCGTCTCGCCCCGCTCGTAGCGGAGGAGCTGCTTGTGCCAGCGGTCGTACACGCCCTGGAAATCCGTCCCGGAGCCGATGGGCCAGGAGGCGGGGGAGCAGGGGATGCCGAGGACCTTCTCCACCTCGTCCATCAGGTCGAACGGGTCGCGCCCGGCCCGGTCCAGCTTGTTGACGAACGTGACGATCGGGATCTTCCGGAGGCGGCAGACCTTGAAGAGCTTCACGGTCTGCGGCTCGACCCCCTTGGCGGCGTCGATGAGCATGACGGCGCTGTCGGCGGCGGCGAGGGTCCGGTAGGTGTCCTCGCTGAAGTCGTTGTGGCCCGGGGTGTCGAGGAGGTTCACGTGGCACCCGGCGTACGTGAACTGCATGACGCTCGTCGTGATGGAGATGCCGCGCTCCTTCTCCACCTCCATCCAGTCGCTCGTGGCGTGGCGGGTCGCCTTGCGCGACTTCACCGACCCGGCGAGGTGGATGGCGCCGCCATAGAGAAGGAGCTTCTCCGTCAGCGTCGTCTTGCCGGCGTCGGGGTGGCTGATGATCGCGAAGGTGCGGCGGCGGGCGATCTCGGCCGCGAGGGAGTGGTGCGGGTCGGTCATGCTGTTTCCCGTGCGGTCCTGGGGCCGGCTCGGGTGGCGGAATGTAGCACTCGGGGCCGGAGGGCCGTCGGGCAGCGGCCCGGCCGGCTCAGGCGACCCGGACGACGGTCTTGCCGGTGGCGTGACCCGCCGAGAGGTCCGAGAGCGCCCAGGCGGCCTGGTCGAGCGGGACGACCTTCCCCACGACGGGCTTCAGCCTCCCCTCCTCCACCCATCTCACGAGCTGGGCGAGGTCCTCTCCGCGCGGCTTCAGCATCACCCACCGGCAACGCTTCCGGAAGCCGAACGGAGCGCGGATGGAGGCGCCGAGCGACGCGAGGAACGGCCCGGCGCCGGGAAGCGTCGTGACGTAGACCCCCTCGCGCGCGAGGACCCGGGAGCACTCACCGAACGTCCGGTTCGGGACGACGTCGAAGACGACGTCCCACTCGTCGCGGGCCTTCGCGAAGTCGGCCTTCCGGTAGTCGACGAGGGCGTCGGCACCGAGGTGAACGAGCGCCTCGAGCTTCGCCGCGCTCGCGACCGCCGTCACGTGTGCGCCGAGGATCTTCCCGATCTGGACCGCGAACGTCCCGACGCCCCCGCCGGCGCCGTTCACGAGAAGGCGCTGCCCCGGACGGAGTCCCGCCGCGTCGCGGAGCGCCTGGAGGGCGGTCTGCCCCGCCGCGGGCACGGCGGCGGCCTCCTCGAAAGACAGCCCCGCGGGCTTCTTCGCGACGTGAAGCGCCGAGACGGCCAGCTTTTCCGCGACGGCCCCGGCGGAGGGGCCGGTCGAGACGAGGACCTCCTCGCCGACGCGGAAGCCGGAGACGCGGGAGTCCATCGCGTCGACGACGCCGGCGGCTTCCCAGCCGGGGACGAACGGCTTCTTCGGAAAGACGAGGAAGGGGAACTTCCCCTCGACGATCTTCCAGTCGGCGGGGTTGAGCGCGGCCGCGACGACCCGGACGACGAGCTGCCCCGGGCCGGGACGCGGGTCGAAGACCTTCTTCACGACGCCGTCGCGCGGGTCGCCGTGCCGTTCGTAGCAGAGGGCTCTCACCGCTTCACTTCCAGTGCCCCCGGACCCACTCCTCGGTTTCGGGGAGGCCTCCCTGCATGACGAGGTAGCCGTTGTGCGGCTCGCGCGGGGTGATCTCGTGGGCGATCGGCGTCGTCATCATCCGCATCACCTCGGCGTGGTCGTCCGTGTGGCCGAGGACCCAGGAGAGCTTCATGAGCGCCGTCTCGGGAATCATGTTGTCGAGGGGGACGATGCCGATGTCCATCAGGTCGCGCCCGGTGTCGTAGACGTACATCTGGGCGAATCCCCAGATCGTCTGGACGGCCATGACGACGTGGACGTTCGCCTCGGCAGCCCGCTTCAGCGCGGGGTAGAGCGGCTTGTTGACGTGCCCGAGGCCCGTCCCCGCGATGACGATCCCCCTGTAGCCCTTCTCGACGAGGGCGTCGACGAGGTCGGGCTTCATGCCGGGGTAGTAGTAGAGGATCGTCGTCCGGTCGTCGTAGACCGGGTCGATGACGGGGACGCGCGTCTTGTCGCGCCTCCGGAAATCGTCGTTCAGGATGGTGAACGAGGTCGGGCTCACCATGGCGAGCGGGATGTCTCCGATCGTCCGGAACGTCGAGCGGTAGGAGCTGTGCATCTTCCGGCAGCGCGTTCCCCTGTGGAGGAGGCCGTAGCGGTCGGACGTCGGCCCGAACATGCAGATCATGACCTCGGCGATGTCGGAATAGGCCGCGGTCCTCACGGAGTGGATCAGGTTCAGCGCCGCGTCGGAGGACGGGCGGTCCGACGAGCGCTGCGAGCCGACGAGGACGATCGGCACGGGGCTGTTCTGGACCATGAACGAGAGGATCGCCGCCGTGTGCCCCATCGTGTCGGTGCCGTGGCCGATGACGATGCCGTCGGCGCCGGCGGCGATCTCCTCGCCGATCGCGTTGGCGAGGACGATGTAGTTCTCCATCGCCATGTTCTCGGAGAAGACCCCGAAGATCTTCTTCGTCGTCAGGTTGCAGATGTCGGCCAGCTCCGGCACGGCGCCGTAGAGCTCGCCCGGCGTGAAGGCGGGGATGACGGCGCCCGTCCGGTAGTCGAGCCGCGAGGCGATCGTCCCGCCCGTCCCGAGGAGCGTCACCTTCGGCAGCGTCGGCCGCGAGGGGAACGCCTTCTCGGGGATCTTGTACTTGGCTTCCTTGTACCCGACCTCGATCACGTCCACGAGGCGGTCGACGTGGAGGCCGACGTTGTAGCCGGTCTTCAGCTTCATCACGACGTGGAGGTCGTCGAACGACTCGCTCCTCGGGAGGATGACTCCCTCGAAGACCGAGCCGGCGTCGTTCGTCGCGCGCACGTCGCTCCAGACCTTCACGTCGAACCTGATCAGGACCTCGCGCGCGTGGCCCTTGTAGCCCTTGAGGGGGTCGTTCATCTCGTTCACGCGCGCACCTCCGGTCCCCTGGCGGCAGCGGAGGTGACGGCGGCCTCGACCACCGCGGCCGGGACCCGGCCGAGGAGGCCCGGCATGAGTCCCGCGAAGGCGAGGCGGCGGACGAGGTCCGCGTCGTCCTTCCGGTACGCCTTTTCCGCGGCGGCGGCGAAGGCCGCGGGAATCCCCGCGCGCCAGGCAGGGGGTTCCTTCCCGAGGGCCCGCTCGGCGAGGAGGGCGCCCACGGGGCGCGCCGGCTGGGCCGCGACGGCGAGGACGATGAGCTCCCACGCCTGCTTCAGGACGGGCGTCTCCACGAAGGCGCGCAGCAGCTCGGCCCAGCGTTCCTCCCCGATGGCGTCGACGGGGACGGAGGCCCGGCGCAGCCCCTTCAGCCTCTCGCCGAAGAGGAACGCGACGTCGCGAACCGGTGCGCCCGTCTCCTGTGCGAGGCGATCGACGAGGGCGGCGCCGCCGCGGCGGATCAGGAAGTGCGCCGTCGACACAGGGACGCCCACGGCGGTGTAGCGTCTCTCGCGATCCCAGGGGCGCTCGGCCAGCGTTGCCTTCAGGCGAGCAACCCGTTCGCGCGTGACGCGCGTCGGCGGGCTGTCGGTGTCGGGATACATCCGGTCGGGGCCGGGGAGGATCCGCTCGAAGTCGGTCGACCCGTCGACGAACGGCTGCCGGGTCTCGTTCGGGACCCCCTGCGTCGCGTCGACGTAACGGAGGCGGATCTCCTCGCAGGCGGTGACGGTGTCTTCCTCCGGGCCCCAGACGACGACGATCGCGTCGTCCGGGCCGCAGCGCAGGCGCCCGCGGAGGCGCTTGAGCTCGGAGCGGGTGCCGCGCGCGTCGGGCCACGCCTCGGAGTGGAGGAGGTTCGGGATCTGGTCGAGCCCGGCGATGACGCGGACCCGCCCCGCGAGCTCGTGCGCGAAGACGTGCTCGGGCTGCGTGGGCCAGGAGAGCGTCCCGGCGAGGCCCGGGAGGCGCGCCGCGCGGACCCGGTACGGCCCCTTCCCGAGCTCGAAGCCGGGGCGCATCTTCTCCGTCTCGACCCAGCGCTCCCACGCCGCGGGGCTGAGGTACGGGATCTCGGTCCCGTCGAAGAGCTGCGTCACGTCCTGCGACTCGACGCGGAGCGAGGCGGCATCCGTGAAGCCGCGGCGGTGGAGCTCGTCCCGGAGCTTGAGGAGGTTCACCTGCCGCCACGCCTCTCCGTGGACGAGGCGCGGCGCCCAGCCCGCCTTCGGGACCCCCTTGATCTCGACGCGGCGTCCTCCGCGGACGGAGACGTTCACGTCCTGGCGCGAGGCGCCGAGCCCGGTGCGGACGTGCCCCGTCGACCGGCAGACGCGCCCGACGAGGAGGATCGCCTCCTCGACCTCTTCGGGCGTCCGGAGGTCGGGTCCCGTGACGGTCTCGATGAGCGGCATCCCGAGCCGGTCGGCCCTCCAGACGATGCAGTGCCCCCGGTCGCGCACCTCGCGGCAGGAATCCTCTTCGACGGTCACCTGGGTGACCGAGAGCGTCCGCCCGCGGAACGGGATCTTCCCGTTCACGCCGACGACGGCCGTCCGCTGGAAGCCGGTCGGGATCGAGCCGTCGAGGTACTGCTTCCGCGCGATGTGGACCTCGTCGACGATGTCGCAGCCGAGCATCAGGCACTGCTCGATGGCGACGTCGATCGCCTGCTGGTTCACGAGGAACGGGGGCGTGTCGTCCATCTCGTAGGTGCAGACGTTCTTCACGTTGAGGAGGTAGACGATGTTCTTCTTCGTCTTGAACTCCATCAGCGCGGTGCCGTCGTACTCGCCGAGCTCCGAGAGGGTCGGCCGCATGTGCCGGAGGACCGTCCCGTCGTGGGTCTCGGTGTAGAGCCCCGCCGGGCAGCGGCAGAAGAGCTTCGTCGGGGTCAGGAGCTGCTGGTGGACCTCCAGTCCGCAGACGAAGCCCACCTCAGCGTAATCGAGGGTTGGAAGCACCGGCCCCCCTTCCCGCTCGCGGGCGGCAAGGCCCGCGGCGAACGGAGCATCTTAGCCCCGCGAAGGCTCGCCCGGCCGGCCCGCACCGTGGGAAGGGGCACAGCCGGGGCGCCGGAGGAGTGATCGGGGGAAGAGTTCGTCCGCCCCCGGCCAACGCCGGAAGAAGTAAGATGCCACGGCCAATGTGTTCACCCGCCAGATGACGAAAAGTCACCGGCTTTCTTGAAGGAGTTGCCATATGAAGCGTTCCGTCGTTCTCGCGGGGGCCGCCGCCCTTGCTCTCGCCGTCGCCACGTCCGCCTCCGCGGCCGAGGTCAAGCTCGCCGGGGTGACCTTCCCCGAGGGCAAGAAGATCTCCGTTCCGTTCACCCGGACCGCGATCGCCCCGAAGGCTGCCACCCTCGAAGGCACGATGCGGATGGAGAAGGGGCAGGTCGACGTCAAGCTCTCGTGGAAGATGATGGAGCCCGCGGTCATGTTCGCCGGGAACATCACGACCTACAACGTCTGGGCGGTCACCGTTGACGGCCGGCCCGAGAACCTCGGCGAGCTCCAGGTCCGGGAGAAGAAGTCGGGCGAGGGCAGCTTCCGCACCGGGAAGGTGACCTTCGCGATCATGGTGACGGCCGACGTCCTGCCCGGCACGGTCATTCCGAGCGAGCTCGTCCTCTTCACGTCGGGGAAGGTCGACCCGACGAAGGCGAAGAGCGAGGAGTTCTCGGTCGAGACCTCGAGCATGATCGGGGAGTTCACGCGGCCCGGCAACCCGTCGATCGCCGACCTGACCTACGCGGCGAAGGGATCGGAGCCGATCGAGCTGCAGCAGGCCGACAAGGCGTACAACCTGGCCGTCGAGCTGAAGGCCGAGACCGTCGCCGCCAAGGAGATGGAAACCGCCAAGACCCAGCTCGCGCAGGCGCGCAACTCGGTCAAGGGCGGCTCGTCCAAGGCCGTCGTCGACTACTCGAGGCGCGCCCTCGACAGCTCCGGCACGGCCGTGCGCCTCAAGGTCCAGCAGATCCTCGACGAGCGCCTCGCGGCCGAAGCTGCGAGGGTGCGTGCCGCCGAGGAGAGGAAGCGCCAGGAGCTCGAGGCCGCGAAGGCCCAGGCTGCCGCGGCCGAGGCCGAGAAGGCGCGCATGGCGGCCGAGGTGGCCCGCCTGAAGGCCGAGCAGGAGCAGCTGAAGGGCAGCATCCGCGACGCCGTCGGGCAGTACATGCAGGTCGAGGAGACGGCCCGCGGTCTCGTCGTCAACATGGCCGACATCCTGTTCGACGTGAACAAGTACACCCTCAAGAAGGACCCCGAGCTCGCCCTGGCCAAGGTTTCGGCCATCCTCGCGGTCTTCCCGAAGGTCCAGGTCCGCGCCGAGGGCTTCACGGACACGTCGGGCAAGGAAGAGCTCAACATGAAGCTGTCAGCCGAGCGCGCCCGCACGGTCGCCGACTTCCTGGCCGCGCAGGGCGTCGCCGCCGAGCGCCTCACGCACGCCGGCTACGGCCCGGCGAACCCCGTCGGCGACAACGCCACGGCCGAGGGCCGCGCGAAGAACCGGCGCGTCGAGCTGATCCTGAACCAGGGCCCCGTGACGGCCACGCCCGGCGGAACGGTCGCCCCGGAGCGCCCGGCCAAGAAGGCGGCGAAGCCCGCCGCCAAGCCGGCCGCCAAGTAATCCCGGCTCTCTCTACAGGTTTTCCAGCAACGACGAACGGGGCCGCGACAGCGGCCCCGTTCTCATTTGTTCGCCTGGCACGGGTCTCCGTCCCTCGGCAGCAGACGAGGAGAGGAGACCGGAGAGACGCCCCTCGACTTCGTCGTGCCGCACCAGTCGCGGACGGGAGGGATATCCCGCCCTGCCGGGGGCCTGAGCTCGCGCGGCCCCCCCCCCCCCCCCCCCCCCCCCCGCCCCCGGGTCGTGCATGGCCCGCGCGCGCGACCCGCATCGGCCCCACTGCGCGGGCCGCCGGGGCGAGCGCAAACTCCTCGCTTCGCTCGTCGGACACGTGCGCTCGCCTGATCCGGCGGCCTGCTCGTGGAGCCGTGCGGGGCCCCGCACGTGCTCACGTGGCGCTCGCGGGACACCCCTCCCGCCCGCTTCAGAACCCGGCAAGGCGAACACCCTGAAGGGGGTTTCGCGGCCAGCGGCCAGGGTCAATGGGGTCAGGTCTTGATTTTCTGTTATAGCGAGCGCAGAGTGTAGAGCGTAGACCAGACCCCGCGACCCGCGGTTGAAGCTCGCCGGCCGCGGGTGGGGTGGTACGTCTCGCGAGCCGACCTCGAGCACGCACGGGGACCCGCTCGAGCTCGCGAGGAGCGGGCGGGGATCAGGCCCGCGCGCGTGTTTGAGAACGATGCCCCCCCGCGGCCCCGGCCGGGGGGGGGGGGCGCGGGCCCCCCCCCCCCCCCCGGGGGGGGGGTCGCGCGGGCCCCCGCCCGGCCGCAGCGAGCCCGGAAGGCGGGCGCGCGCAGCGGCGGCCGTGAGACGTACCGCCCCGCACGCGGCCCCCTGTCGAAGCGACGTGACGGTGAAGCTGGAACTTCCCCGCTCCCGCGGTTTCCCGGCTTCTCCCGCGTCAGAGAGAGTCTGGAAGGACGCGGCCGCGCGTCGGGGGGGAGCGGAGGTGCCGCCACCTCCGCCCCCGGTTCCGATCCGATCCGGGCTCGATGCGGACTAGAACTTCGCGACGAGGGCCGCGATGAAGGCCGTGTCGGTCTTGTCGAGCGTGACGACGGCGGGCCGCGTCTTGTGGTCGAGAAGGTAGGCGAGCTTCAGCTCGAGGATCTTCGAGATGGAGGTCGTGAAGCCGACGTCGAAGTGGTAGTAGGCGTCGCCGGTGTCGTTCGACTTCCAGAGTCCCGAAGCCTTCTGCGTGAAGGAGACGGTGGGCGAGATCTTCCAGGAGAACGCCTCGCCCGCGCGGTAGGCGCCGCTCGAGGTGGCGTCCTGCCCCTCGAACTTCTCGAACGCGCCGCCGAAGCCGGCGGATGCTTCGAGCGTGACGGTGTCCGTCTTGACGAGCTTGTAGCCGGCGCCGGCGTTCGGCGAGACGATGTAGTCGACCTGGGCGATGGCGTCGCTCAGGTAGGCGACTTCTCCGTAGACGAAGAAGCGGTCCGTGAAGGAGTACTCGTCGCGGGCGAAGGCCGTGAGCTTGTCGGAGGTCGTCTCCCCGTCCGCGTCGCTCCGGAGGTAGAGGCCTCCGAACTTCAGGACGTTCTTCGTCTTCGGGTCGTACTTGAGGTCGAAGCCGACGTTGTAGCTGTTCGCGTCGCTGTTGCCGGAGCTCATCGAGAGGCCTGCGCCGAAGCTGCCGTGCCAGCCCGGCTTCGGTTCGTCGGCGGCGGTGGCGCTGAGAGTGGCGGCGAGAAGGGCCGCGAGGGGAAGGGTGAGCTGGAGCTGTTTCTTCAAGCCCTGAGTCCTTTCACTGCTTCTTCAGGAGGTCGCGGATCTCGACGAGGAGCTTCTCCTCGTTCGAGGGCTCGGGCGGGGCGGCCGGGGCAGCGGGCGCCTCGCGCTTCAGCCTGTTGATCTGCTTGATGACCATGAAGATCGCGAAGGCGATGATGAAGAACTCGAACGCGGTGTTGATGAAGACGCCGTAGTTCAGCGTCGCGAGCCCTTTCGCCTTCGCGTCGGCGAGTGAGGCGACCGGCGTCCCCGAGAGGTTCAGGAACAGGTTCGCGAAGTCGACCTTTCCGAGAAGCAGTCCGATGGGCGGCATGATGATGTCCGCGACGAGGCTGTTCACGATCTTGCCGAACGCCCCGCCGATGACGACGCCGACGGCCATGTCGATCACGTTTCCCTTGATCGCGAATTCCTTGAATTCCTTGAGCATTGGTACTCCTGTTCTGCCTCGGGCTGCGACGTTCCCGGGCGCGCCCCTCATCATCTACGCGCGACCGGAGGCGTGTGAGCGGCGAGAGCCCGTGTAATTTAGCATCGGATCCGTGGAACGTGCGGAAAACGCTTGGGGGGAACGCATGGCAGAGTCCGTTCGGAACGTGGACCAGGGCCGGCGCCGGCTCGTGGGGCTGCTCGCGGGGGCGGGCGCGGGAGCGGCCGTCTTCGGTCGGGCGCTCTCGGCGCTCGCGGCGGGCGGGACGAAGGTGACCGCCGAGATGGTGAAGCAGGCGGAGTGGGTCTCGGGCGTGGCGTTCTCCGACGAGGAGCGGGCCCTCATGCTCGAGGACCTGAACGAGACCGCCGAGGGGATCGCGGCGCTGCGCGAGGTCGTCCTCGACAACGCCGTCCCCCCCGCGTTCACGTTCGGGCCGAACCCGGGCGCGCCCAAGCCGGTGCCGGACACCTCCGCGCCGGCCCCCCGCCGGGAACGCCCCGCCACGAGACCGGCCTCGGACGACGAGCTCGCGTTCTCCACCGTCCGCGATCTCGGCCGGCTCCTGCGCGCGAAAAGGATCTCCGCGACGGAGCTGACGAAGCTCTACCTCGCACGGCTCGCGAAGTACGACCCGGTCCTCTCGTGCGCCGTGACCGTGACGTCGGAGCTCGCGCTGGCGCAGGCGAAGCGGGCCGACGAGGAGCTCGCCGCGGGGAAGGACCGCGGCCCCCTCCACGGCATCCCGTGGGGCGCGAAGGACCTGATCGCCGTCCCCGGCACCAGGACGACCTGGGGCTCCGTGCCGTTCAAGGACCAGACGAGGCCCGAGACCGCGACGGTCTACCGCAGGCTCGAGGAAGCGGGCGCCGTCCTCGTCGCCAAGACCGCGGTCGGCGAGCTGGCCTGGGGCGACGTCTGGTTCGGCGGGACGACGAAGAACCCGTGGAAGCTCGACCAGGGCTCGAGCGGCTCGTCGGCGGGCTCGGCGTCGGCGACGGCGGCCGGCCTCGTCGGTTTCGCCATCGGGACGGAGACGCTCGGGAGCATCGTCTCTCCCTGCACGCGCTGCGGCGTCACCGGCCTGCGCCCGACCTTCGGGCGCGTCAGCCGGCACGGCGTGATGGCGCTCGCCTGGACGATGGACAAGGTCGGCCCGATCGCCCGGTCGGCCGAGGACTGCGCCCTCGTCTTCTCGGCGATCGAGGGGAAGGACGCCCTCGACCCGTACTCGGCGGACGGCCCGTTCGCGTGGCCGCCGCGCCGGAGCCTCTCGGACCTGACGATCGGATACGTGGAGGAGCTTTTCGAGGAGGAGCGGGGGAAGAACGCGAAAACGGACGCGGAGAAGGCGCGCGCCGCGGAATGGCGGCAGATCGACCGGCGGAGCCTCGACGTCCTCCGGCAGCTCGGGGCGAGGCTCGTCCCGCTGAAGCTCCCGTCGAAGACCCCGGCCGGCCCTCTCTCGCTCATCCTGACGGCCGAGGCGGCGACCGCGTTCGACGCGCTCGTGCGCGACGGCCGCGTGAAGACCATGGTGCGGCAGACGGCGGACGCCTGGCCGAACGTCTTCCGCCAGGGACGGCTCATTTCGGCCGTCGACTACCTGAGCGCCCAGCGGGCGCGGACCCTTCTGATGCGCGAGATGGACGAGAGCCTGTCGGGCGTCGACCTGTTCGTGGCGCCGACGTACGGTGGCAGCTCGCTCCTCATGACGAACCTGACGGGGCACCCGTGCGTCGTCCTGCCGAACGGCTTCAGGACGGCGGACGGGACGCCGACGAGCATCACCTTCACCGGGAAGCTCCGGGGCGAGAGCGACCTGCTCGCGGTGGCCGACCTGTTCCAGAGGGCGACCGACTTTCACTCCCGCCGCCCGAGGCTCCAGGAGGCGCCGGCGACGAAAGGGTGAGAATCGCAGGGATGTCCTTCCGGCGGCTCCTCGCGTGCGGCGCCTTCGTGACTCTGCTTCTGGGTGCCGGGGGCGCCCGGGCGCTCGACCCGTCCACTCCCCTTTCCCAGTACGGCCTCGACGCCTGGCAGGACGGGCTTCCCCAGAACAGCATCCACTCGATTCTCCAGACCCGTGAGGGGTACCTCTGGTTCGGAACCTACGAGGGCCTCGTCCGCTTCAACGGGGTCTCCTTCGTCGTCTTCGACACGCGCAACACGGCGGCGCTGAAGAGCAACAGCGCCTGGGCGCTCCTCGAGGACCGTCTCGGGACGCTCTGGGTCGGGACGCTCGGTGGTGGTGTCGTCCGTTCTCGCGGGGGGGTCTTTTCCCGCTACGGCGAGCGGGAGGGGCTCCCGTCGGAGTATGTGTGGGCCCTCTGCGAGGACAGCGGCGGCACCCTGTGGGCCGGCACCGACCGCGGGCTGGCCCGGTTCGACGGGACGACCTTCCGCGTCGTCGCGCTCCCGGGGGCCCCCGAGAGGCCCTCGATCAGCAGCCTCCTGGGCGACGCGGCGGGCGGCCTCTGGATCGGCACGGCGGCGGAAGGGCTCCTGCACTGGGACGGGAAGAAGGTCCGCCGGATCCACCCGACGGAGGGCCGTCCTCCCGGCGCCGTCTACTCTCTCGCGCCCTCGCCGGGCGGGGTCGCCGCGGCGTTCTACGGGCTCGGACTCGTGGAGGTCGGCGAGGACGGGACCGTGCGGATCCGCGGGAAGAGGGACGGTCTCCCGAGCGACCTCCTCTGGTCCCTCCACCGCGACCGCAACGGAGCGCTCTGGGTCGGGAGCGACGGGGCGGGGCTGGTCCGGATCTCGAAAGAGCGGATCGAGTCCTTCAGCGCGGGCGATGGGCTCTCGCACCCCTTCGTCCGCTCGATCGCCGAGGACCGCGAGGGGAGCGTCTGGATCGGGACGAACGGCGGCCTGAACCGCTTCCGCGACCGCAAGGTCCTCGTCTACGGAGCGCGCGAGGGGCTCGCCGACCAGAGCGTCCGCTCCGTCGCGCGGACCACCGACGGGACGCTGTGGGCCGGGACCGACTCCAGCGGTATCTGGGCGCTTCGCGGGGAGCGGTTCGTCGTCCCGCCCGAAGCCGCGGACCTGCGCGGCGTGCCGATCCGCTCCGTCGTGGCGGCACCGGGGAACGTCCTCTGGATCGGGACGAACGGCGCCGGCCTCATCCGCCTCGCGGGCGGGAAGCTCACCCGCTTCACGAAGAAGGACGGCCTCCCCTCCGACATCGTCTACGCGGTCGCGGTCGATCCGAAGGGGGACGTCTGGGCCGGGACCTACGGAGCGGGCGTGGCGCGGTACGACGGGCGGACCTTCACCGTGATCGATCGCGCGCGCGGCCTCCCCCGCGACGTGATCCGCTGCCTTCTCGCCGGCCGCGACGGCGCGATGTGGATCGGTACCGACGCCGGGGGGCTCGTGAGGCTGATGGACGGCGTCCTCACCGTCCTCGACACGCGGCACGGCCTGGCCGCCGACGTCGTCTTCTCGCTTCACGAGGACGCCGAGGGGCTCCTCTGGATCGGTACGGCGGGCGGCCTGTCCGTCCTCCGGCGGGACGGGAGCCTGCGCTCCGTCGGCCTGGCCGACGGGCTTCCCGACGAGAAGGTCTTCCAGATCCTCGAGGGGGACGGTGGCGGCCTCTGGATGACCTCGAACAAGGGGATCTTCCGTGTCTCCCGCGCCGACGTTCTCGAGAGGATGGCCGGGCGGCGCGGGCCGTTTGCGGCCCTCTCGCTCGGGCGCTCCGACGGCCTGCCGGCGGCGCAGTGCAACGGTGCTTCGTCCCCGGCGGGCCTGGGCGACGCCGACGGGCGCCTCTGGTTCCCGACCTTGAAAGGCCTCGTCGGCGTCGACCCGGCCCGGCTCCGCTCCAACGCGATGGCTCCTCCGGTCGTGATCCACCGCGTTCTCGTCGACGGCCGCCCCGTGGCGGGCGTCTCGCCCGTGGAGCTGCCGCCGAGGACCGGGAAGATCGAGATCCACTACGACGGCCTCAGCTTCCAGGCTCCGGAGAAGGTCCGGTTCCGGTACCGGCTGGAGGGGTTCGAGGCGTCGTGGGTCGACGCGGGGACGCGCCGCTCGGCCTTCTACACGTCCCTCCCGCCGGGCGACTTCGTCTTCCGCGTCGTCGCCGCCAACAACGACGGCGTCTGGAACGAGACGGGGGCCCGCTTCGCCTTCCGGCTGAAGCCGGGCCTTCACCAGAGGCTCGGCTTCAGGGTCGGGGCCGTCGTCGTCCTCCTCATCGCCGCAGGGACCGGCTACGCCCTCCGGATGAGGGGCGTGAGGGCCCGGCACACGGAGCTGCAGCGCCTCGTCGACGAGAGGACGCGGAGCCTGGTGGCGGAGATCCAGCGGGCCGAGGAGCTGAGACGGCAGTCCGACGGGGCCCTGCGCGAGGCGGCCGAAGCGAATCGGGCCAAGAGCCGGTTCCTGGCGAACATGAGCCACGAGCTCCGGACGCCGCTGAACGCCATCCTCGGCTACGCCGAGCTTCTCGCGGACGAACCGGAGGTCGCCGCGAGCCCGAGGGCGCTGGAGGACGTCGGAAAGATCCGCGGCGCGGGCGGCCACCTCCTGCAGCTCATCGGCGACCTCCTCGACCTGTCGAAGATCGAGGCGGGCCGGATGGAGGTCGTCGCCGAGACGTTCCTGGTGGAGGAGGTCGTCGAGGAGACCGCACGCACCGTGCGCCAGCTCGTGGAGGCCAACCGGAATCACCTCGTCGTGACCGTCGACCCGGACGCCGGGCGGATGACGTCCGACGCCTTCCGCCTCAAGCAGGTCCTGTTCAACCTTCTCTCGAACGCCGGGAAGTTCACCCAGGACGGCACGGTGGAGCTGCAGGCCAGCCGCGTGCGTGGCCAGGGCGCGGACGTCCTCGTGTTTCGCGTGGCCGACACCGGAATCGGGATGAGCGCCGAGCAGCTCGAAAAGGTCTTCACACCGTTCGTCCAGGGCGACGCCTCGCTCACCCGCCGCTTCGGCGGCACGGGCCTCGGCCTCGCGCTCTCGCAGCACCTCGCCCGGGTGATGGGAGGGGGAATCTCGGTGTCGAGCGCCGAGGGGCAGGGGACGACCTTCCTCGTCGAGCTCCCGGCCGAGGCCCCGTCGCCGCGCCCGGCGTGACGTCGGTCACATTCGCGGTCGCGGCGTAAACGCCGATACGACCGCGTGCGTCGATACGGGCAACCCACCGAAATCGGCGCCGGAAACACACCGACCGTCGCCGAACAGAACGGTAAGGGAAAAGGAGCTCGGGTATGAAGCAGTTCCTCCGGACGTCCCTCGTCCCCATGGCCGCGGCCCTCGCCTTCGCGCTGGTCGCCGCCCCCCTCCTCGCCGTGGATCCCCCGGCCGGCCCGCGCCCGGAAGCGCACGGACCTCAGGGGCCCCTCGCCGATTACCTGCGCTGCCTGGGCGTCGTCGGCCTGACCGACGTCCAGAAGGCGGACGTCCGGACGCTGCTGGAAGCGTCGAAGCCGCAGATGCAGGCGCTCCACGAGGCGCTGAAGGCCGACCGCGAGGCGCTGCGCACCGCCGTGACGGCCGCGACCCCAGACCCGTGTGTCGTCGGTGCCGCCCTTCTGAAGGTCGAGGCCGATCTGAAGGCGATCGGTGAGGCCGCGAAGGAGCTCCGGACCGCCATCGAGGCGCTCCTGACACCCGAACAGAAGGCGAAGCTCGAGGGGTGCCTGAGGGCCCCGAGACCGAACGCCGGCGAGAACGAGGGCGACGAGGGCTGACGTCCCTCCGAGCGCCCCCGGGGCCGACCGCCCCGGGGGCGCTGGTTCCCTGCGGCTATCTCACGAGCAGCGCGAGGCGCGCGAGCGAGGCCAGAGCAGCATCGAGCCCCTCGGCGACGGCCACCTCGGCGTCTCCGTCCGAAGGGGCGTTTCCGTCGTCGGTGCGCAGGAGGCCCTCGCCGACGAGGCGTCGCGCGAGGCTTCGGGCGACGACGTCGCGCGGGCGGCCGTCCAGCTCGCGCAGAAGAAGCCGCGAGGTGGGGTCGAGCTCGACGACCCGGTGCGCCAGGGACGTCACGAGAGGCCCCTCTTCCGTCTCGAACCGTGCAAAGGGTGAGGCGACCGGCGCCTCACCGGGGGAGACACAGCACGGCACCTCGTCCATGCGGGCTTCGACGAGCCCGATGGCGACACAGCGCAGGAGCGCCGGACGGAGCTCCTCGGGTGCTCCGGCCGCGAGCTCGGAGAGGCCGAGGGTGCGCGGCGCCGCCGCGTGGAGCGCGCCCAGCGCCGCGACGAGGTGGGGGTTGTCGGTGGTGACGGTAGCGGCGGAGCTTCGGAACGTCACAGAGGAACCCGAATCCGACGTCGGGACGAGGCTCGTCGTGAACCTCAGTTCGTCGAGCGCGGCGGGGTCGGGCTCCTCCCGCCCGGGCCCGCCGGCGCGAACGAGCAGGGTCTGGCGAAAGGCGCGATTCCGGAGGACGTCGAGGAGCTCCTCCTTCTCGAGCCGCCCCGGAGCGCGCGCCGAGAGGAGGTCGTCGATGTCAGGCTTGACACGGCCCATGGGCATCGATCCGAGGTGGGCGTCGGCCAGCGGCGCCAGCCCGTGACGGGCGGCCTGCTCGACGAACTCGAGGAACCAGAAGGCCCGGTTGTAGGGCTCGAGCCACTCGTGAAAAAGGTAGGTGTCCTTGAACCTTGCAAACTGCTCCAGGATGTCCCGGAGGGCGCCGCCGTAGGTCGCGGTCCGGTCACCGGAATTCGCCGTGACGAATGCGAGGAGATCCCGCGCGGCGGCGAGCCGTCCGGAGGGAGCGGGGATGCCGCGGGTGCCTCTGAGGAGGATGTCGCGGACGAGGCCCTTCAGGTGCCAGCCCGGATAGGTGTTGTAGGAGACGTACGCGACGCCGGAGGGAGAGAGGACGTCGCCGATCAGCGCGAGGACGGCGTCGGCAGCTTCCTCGGGGATCCACGAGAAGAGGCCGTGGGCGAGGACGTAGTCGAAGGTCCCGATCCCGGGTCCGAGGGTCGCCACGTCGCCGACGCGAAGCGACACGTTCCCGAGGCCGAGGGAGGCGCGTACCCGCTCTCCGGTCGCGATCTGCTTCGCAGAGATGTCGATGCCGACGAACGTCGCTCCGGGCGCGGCCACGGCCATCGGAAGGAGGTTTCCCCCCTCGGCGCAGCCGAGCTCGAGGACGCGCGCCGTCGCCGGAGGGGGCGGCGCGGCCCCGAAGAGCCGGGCTATCGCGGCGAGCCGGGAAGGAAGCGTTTCCGGTATCGACTGGCTCCCGTACGGCAGGTCGTCGTACGTGCTCGCCGCGCCGCCTTCCGTCGGGAAGGTGCGGATCTCCGAAGGGGCCCCGTTCCAGCGCCACGGCGATGCGTCCATTGTCCGATCCTGCCACAGGGCCCGTCGCACCCGGCAGCCGTTGCCGGTACCCTTCCGCGAATGGAATCGGAGCGAGAGGCGGACGGGTTCTTCCGCGGCTGGCGACGGCCGGGGCCGCTGCCGCCCGGAGGGCTGGCCCCGGGAGAGGGAGAGACGCTCGACTACCTGTGCGGGAGCTTTCGGATCTTCCAGGCCGCCCGCGGCCACCGCTACTCCACCGACGACCTCCTCGTCGCCTGGTGGGGCGTGCAGTGCGCGGCGCGCGTGGAGCGGCTGCTCGACCTCGGCTCCGGCATCGGCTCGGTCGCGATGGCGGCGGCGTGGAAGCTGCCGGGGTCGCGCGTCGTCACGATCGAGGCGCAGCCCTTCTCGATGGCGCTCGCCAGGAGGAGCGTCCTCTACAACGGCCTGCAGGAGAGGTTCCGGATCCTCGAAGGGGACCTCCGCGAGCCCGCGACGCTCGCGGGCGAGGCGCCGTTCGACCTCGTCCTCGGGGCGCCGCCGTACTTCGAGCCCGGTACGGCGACGCAGGCGCGGCACCCGCAGGCGGTTCCGGCACGCATCACGCTGCGCGGGACGGTGGACGCCTACGCCGCCGCCGCGCGTCGCAACCTCGCCCCGGGCGGGCTCTTCGCGTTCGTCTGGCCGGTGGCTCGGGAGGTCGAGGCGGACGAGACGCTCTTGCGCGAACGCCTCGTCCTGCTGCGGCGGCGCGACGTCGTCTTCCGCGAAGGGGATCGGCCGCTCGTCGCCCTCTTCGCCGCCTCTCGAGCGGAGGACCTGCCGAAGGACCTGCCGCGGGGACGCGGGGGATTCCCGGCCGCCGAGCCGCCGCTCGTCGTGCGCCGGCGCGACGGCCGGCACACGACGGAGTACGCCGCGGTAAGGCTTTCAATGGGCTTCCCTCCGGGCGAACTTTCGTCGCGCGGGATGCCGTAACGGGCGTCCCCGACCCGGCGGGGCGCTCACCCGGTACGGCGTGAGACCGAAGGGGCCGGCTGCCGAAGCGCGGATGCCGTATCGTCCTGCCTCACGTGGTTCCCGATCCTCCGCTGGCGCCCCTGCCGCCTCTGACGACGATTCCGTTCGGACGCGGACTCGACGGCCGGCCCATCCGGCACGTCAACGGGAAGATCATCGTCGGGACGATCCGCCACGCGGTCGACCTGACGCTCGACCGCGAGCTCCAGGCGTCCCCGGCCGATCCGTCGCCGGGGGAACGCGCCGCCAGGGCCCAGGCCGTGACGGCCCGCCTGATGGCGCGCCTCGTCGATCGCCTGAACGGGCTCATTCCGGACGCCCGCTACCACGTCACCTCCGAGTCCCTTCTCGTCGACGGGAACAACTACTCGCGCGAGCTCGAGGTCTACGTCGGCGAGATCTGCCGGGAGTTCGCCGGCGTGGAGTTCTTCTACTTCACGCGCGGGGCGAAGGTCGTCCCTCCGGCGATCGCGGCGATCTTTCGCCCGTTCGGCGTACGCCAGGCCTACTCCCTCATCGCGCGCGCGACGGAGAAGTTCGTCGAATCCGACGTCGAGGTCCTGGAGACGACCGCGCGCTCGGCGGTCGTGAGGTGGTACGCCGCCTCGCAGGTCGCCGACGTGCGCGAAGAGCTGCAGGAGCGCTGGCTCCTCCTCTCCTGCGCCGCCTACCAGGGGGTTTACGCCTCGATCCCCGCTCTCATCTACCCGGGGCAGCCCTGGGCCGACGTGGACGAGCTGAAGTGCCAGACGCGCGGGGACGACTGCTGCGAGTGGCGTTTCACGTGGGAGGACCCGCACCCGCGGGGACAGCGGCTTCTCCTCGCCGGGGCGGCGGGGACGGCGGGCCTCCTCGGCTGGGCCGTCTCGGGGGTCGCGGGCGCGGCTCTCGCGGCGCCCCTGGCCCTCCTGCCGCTCGCAGTCTCGTGGCACGTCGTGAGGCTCAGGCGGCTTCGGCACGATCGGCAGGAGCAGGACCGCCTCCTCGAGGAGCAGCGCGCGACCACCGAGGTGCAGGTGGACCGCGTCCAGGCCGCCTACGCGGAGGTCCAGCAGTCGACGCTGGCGCTGCGCGGCAAGGTCGCGGAGCTCTCGGCGCTCCGGGAGGTCGCGCTCGCCGCCTCGGCGTCCCTCGACCCGCTCGAGGTCGTCGACCGGAGCCTCGAGGCGGTGACGCGGAACCTGAACTACGACCGGGGGGTCGTCCTCCTCGTCGACGAGGCCCGTAACGCCCTCTGCGGCGCCCGGAGCCGCGGCGTGACGCCGGAGCAGGCGGCGCTCCTCGGGCGGCTCTCCGTCCGCCTCGACGACCCGCTCTCGCCGATCGTCCCGGCCGTCCGCGACGGCGTCGGGTTCCGCCTGCGCAACCTCCCCGACGCCAGCGGCGCGGCGACGCGCCACCTCGTCCCGATCCTGGGGTCCGAGGAGGTCTTCGTCGCTCCGCTCATGGCGAGGGGCCGGAGCGTGGGCGTCCTGATCGTCGACAACGGTCCGACGCGGCGGCCGCTCCCGGGCGAGGGGCTCGAGCTGCTGACGGCCGTCGCCTCGACGATCGCCGTCGCCGTGGAGAACGCGCGGCTCTACTCGCAGATCGAGCAGCAGCGCCGGACGCTGGAAGAGCGCGTGAGGGACCGGACGGCCGACCTCGAGGGCGCGCGGATCGCCGCCGAGGCGGCCAACCGCGCCAAGAGCGCGTTCCTCGCCAACATGAGCCACGAGCTCCGGACGCCGCTGAACGCGATCATCGGCTACAGCGAGATGCTGCTCGAGGACGGGGCGTCGACGGCCCCCGCCGAGGTCGGGGCCGACCTGGGGAAGATCCAGACCGCCGGCCGCTACCTCCTAGGCCTGATCAACGACGTCCTGGACCTTTCGAAAGTGGAGGCGGGCAAGACCGAGCTGAGCCTCGAGCGGTTCTCCCTCTCGGCCCTCGTCCGCACCGTGGCGGGCGACGTGAAACCCCTCGTGGAGAGAGGCGGCAACCGGCTCGACGTCGACGTCGAGGCAGGCGTGGAGCTCGACGGAGACCCCCGCAAGGTCCGGCAGATCCTGCTGAACCTCCTCGGCAACGCCGCGAAGTTCACCGAGCGGGGGACGGTGGAGCTCCGCGCCCGCCGCGAGGGCCAGGGCGTTCTTCTCGCAGTGCGCGACACCGGCATTGGGATGACGCCCGGGCAGATCGACAGCCTCTTCACGGCCTTCTGGCAGGGAGACCCCTCGTCGAACCGCAACTACGGCGGGACCGGGCTCGGCCTGGCCATCAGCAGGCACTACGCGCGGCTGATGGGGGGCGACGTGGCGGTGGAGAGCCGCGAAGGGGAGGGGTCGACGTTCACGGTCCGCCTCCCGCTCGGCGCCGCTCCAGCCGATGCCTCCCCACCGGCGAGCGCCCCGGAGGAACCGGGGCACGGCTCGAGGAGAGACGATGCCGACCCTCTATGACGTCAAGCCCGCGTTCGTGAAGAGCCTTTCGCCGGCGATCGCGTTCTGCGAGAGAAGGGGCATCACGCCGAACGCGCTCACGGCGGCCGCGCTCGTCCTGTCGGCCGCGATGGGGGCCGTCCTCGCCCTCTTCCCGAAGGAGCGAGTCGCGTTCGCCGCCGTCGCGGTCTCCCTCCTCCTGCGGATGGCGCTCAACGCCATGGACGGGGCGCTCGCGAGGAGGACCGGTCAGTCGACGCCGTCCGGCGAGATCTTCAACGAAGCCGCCGACGTCCTCGCCGACGCGGTCCTCTTCCTGCCGCTCCTCGTCGTCTCCTCCTCGGCTCCGCTCGCGGTCCTCCTCTTCGTCCTCCTCGCCGGGTGGAGCGAGCTCTGCGGCGTCCTGCCGAAGGCGGCCGGCTTGGCGCGCCGTTACGACGGACCGTTCGGCAAGAGCGACCGGGCGCTCGCCGTCGGCCTCTACCTCGTCGCCCTCGCGGCGGGCGTACCGGCCGGCGGGTGGGAGACCGCCTTCTTCGTCCTCCTCGACGCGCTCCTCCTCCTGACCTGCGCAAACCGCCTCCGGAAGGGGCTCACGCGGTGAAACTCCTCTCGAGCCCTCTCATCGTCCCGGTCGCCGTCGTGGCGGGCGTCCTCGTCGTCGCGACGCTCGCCTGGATCCTCCTGACGCGACTGAAGCCGGGCTCGGACTTCCGTGAGCTCGGCCTGAGGATCCGCTCCTGGTGGGTCATGGCGACGGTCGTCCTCGGGGCCGTCCTCCTCGTTCCCTCGGCCGCGCTCGCCTTCTGGGCGCTCGTCTGCTTCTGGGCGCTGCGCGAGTTCTTCTCGCTCGTCCCGGGGCGGTGGGAGGACCGGACGGCGCTCTTCCTGGCCTACCTCGCCGTCCCGATCCAGTTCCTCTGGGTCTTCCTCGGCTGGTACGGCATGTTCATCGTCTTCGTACCGGTCTACATGTTCCTCGCCGTCGCGGTCGCGCTCATCGTCGTGGGGCAGCCGAAGGGCTTCGTCGCGTCGGCCTCGCGGATCCACTGGGGGTTGATGTCGTTCGTCTTCGGCCTCTCCCACGCGGCGTTCCTCCTCCGGCTCCCCGAGAAGACGGGTTTCGAAGCGGGCCCGCGCGGCCTCTTCCTCTACCTCGTCCTCCTCGTCCAGCTGAACGACGTCTTCCAGTACGTCACGGGGAAGCTCCTCGGCAGGCACAAGATCGCGCCGGTCGTCTCGCCGAACAAGACGTGGGAAGGATTCCTCGGCGGGCTCCTCCTGACGGCCCCGCTCGGCGTCCTCCTCCGCTTCCTCACGCCGCTCTCGCTTCCCGAAGCCGTCGGGGCGGGGATCCTCCTTCCGGTCTTCGGCTTCTTCGGAGACCTGGCTGTCGGCTCGGTCAAGCGCGACGTCGGCGTGAAGGACGCCGGCAGCTCGATCCCGGGGCACGGCGGCGTCCTCGACCGCGTGAACTCTCTCTGCTACGCGGCGCCCCTCTTCTTCCACTACGTCCGCTACCTTGCGTACTGAGACGGCGGGAGCGGCAGCGGCCGGCGGCGCGAGCTCTGCCCGCCTGAGGGTCGTTCTCGCGACGCTCCTGCTGCGTCCGTTCTGCCGCTGGGTCGTCGGAGTCGACGTCCGCGGGGCGGAGAACCTCCCGCGGCACGACCCGTTCCTCCTCGTGGCGAACCACGACAGCCACCTCGACACCCTCGTCCTCCTCTCGCTCTTTCCCCTCCGGCGCCTCGCGCGGATCCGGCCTGTCGCGGCCGCGGACTACTGGTCGGCGTCGGCGTCGAGGCGGTTCGTGGCGCGCACCTGCCTGAATGTCCTCCCGGTCGCTCGCGGCGGCGCTTCGGCGGGCGAGGACCCGCTCGCGCCGCTCTCGGCGGCCCTGTCCAGGGGCGAGTCGCTGATCCTCTTCCCGGAGGGAACGCGCGGGGAGCCCGAGGTCCTCGACCGATTCAAGACCGGCGCCGCGCGGCTCGCGCTCGCGCACCCCTCGGTAACGGTCGTCCCGGTCTTCCTCGCGAACACGGGACGGAACCTGCCGCGGGGCACGGCGCTCTTCGTACCGTTCGTGGTCCGCGTGGAGGTCGGTGCACCGGTCCGGCTCCCGGCCGGCGTCCGCGAGGCGACGGTGTGCCTGGAGGAGGCTGTCCGGTCCCTCGCAAGCTCGGCGTCCACCGGCGGCTGAAGCAGGACCCAGAAGGGCGCTCTCCCCGAACGGTATTCTCCGGTCGTCGTGTCTTCGCCTCCGCCCGTCGCCGTTCTCTCGTTCGTCACGACGCTTCACATTGCAGCCGTGCTTCTGCTCTCTCACCGGCGAGCCGGCCCGGGACGCCGGCTGCTCCTCCTCCCCTCGGTCTCGTTCGCCGTCCTCGTCTGGGTCCTGCCCGGCCAGGCGTGGCTCCTCGCCGGCCTGGTGGCGCAGGCCACGTGGGTCGTCGCGTGCGAGAGGCTCCTTCCGGCGGAAGGCCCGGCGAGCGCGTCCGGTCCTGAGCCGGCGGCTGGGTCACCGGCCGGCCGGCCGGCCGTTGGAGGCACACCGAAGAAGCCGGCGGCTGCGGCGGGGTTCGTTCCCGTCAAGGTCCTCGCCGTCATCGACGAGACGCCGGAGATCCGGACGTTCCGGATGGAGAGACCCGAGGGATTCGATTTCCGGCCGGGCCAGTTCCTGATGATCCGCGTTGCCGCGCAGGGCAAGGACGAGGTCCGGTGCTACTCGATCAGCTCCTCCCCGGAGGCCGCGGGGTATCTCGAGATCTCGGTGCGGCGGCAGGGGCGGGCGTCCGGCGCGCTCCACGAGACGATCCGCGCCGGGGGAGTCCTCCCGATCCGGGGACCGGGAGGCGATTTCGTCTATCCGGTGGAGCCGGACGTGCCCCTCGTCCTCCACGCCGGCGGCGTCGGCGTCACCCCGATGATCTCGATGCTCCGGCACGCGGCGAAGTCCGAGCCGGGGCGGCCGGTGACGTTCCTCTACACCGTGAAGGCCGAGCCGGACGTGGCCTTCCGCGACGAGCTGGCCGTCCTCGCCCGCCGCGCGCCCGGCGTCCGGGTCTACGTCACGCTCAGCCGGGGCGAGCCGAAGCCGGGATTCCTGACGGGCCGGATGGACCCCCAGAAGATCGCCCGTTACGTGCCCGACCCCGCGAAGGCGATCCACCTCATCTGCGGGCCGGCCCCGATGATCGCGTCGCTGCGCGAAGGGCTCGCGAGCCTCGGCGTGCCCGACGACCGGATCCGGTTCGAGGCCTTCGAGGCGGCCGTGGCCTCGGCGTCGGGCGAGGCGGACGACGGTGCCACGTACGAAGTGAGCTTCTCCCGGTCCGGCGGGGCGACGACGATTTCGGGCGGGACGAGCCTTCTCGACGCGGCCGAGGCGGCGGGAGCGCCCGTGGACTCCATGTGCCGGGCCGGGACCTGTGGCACGTGCAGGACCCGGCTCGTCTCCGGGCGCGTCGAAGGGGAGGGAACGGCGCTCCGCCCGGACGACCGGAAGGCCGGCTGGATCCTCGCCTGCGTCTCCTACCCCAGGAGCAACTGCGACCTCGATGCTTAACGGTTGCCGAACGGGCGACGCCAACGGGGATCTCCCCCTTGCGTTGGATTTTCGGAATCACGACACTCCTGCAAAACCGGAGCGAGAGGTACGCCGGTAAGGGGCGGGATCTCCCACAGCGCTGACGGGAGGAACATGGAGGACAGTCGTTCGGCCCCGGCGGGGGTTCTGCTTCGAGGTGTACCCGGCGCGCACTCAAGCGCCGGAGTGGGGTCGCGCAGAAACATCAGCGTCCTCCCGATCGCCGCCGCCGTTGCCCTGGCCGCCTTCCTCGTCGTCCTCTTCCCGCTCGGCGGGCTCGACTATTACCGGACCCCGTACAGGGTGCGGGCGTACGCCCCTCAGCACCGGGTCCTCCGGCCTTCGGGCCCGGTGGGGCGGGCTCTCGGGATCGCGGGCGCGGCCCTCCTGTTCGGAGGGACGGCGGCCTACGAGGCGCGAAAGCGGATGCGGGTGCTCTCCGACGCCGGAAGCCTCAAGACGTGGCTCGACATGCACATCTTCTGCGGACTCGTGGGTCCGGCCCTCATCACCCTGCACACGTCGTTCAAGTTCAACGGGATCGTCTCCGTGGCCTACTGGTCGATGCTCAGCGTCGTCGCGTCGGGTTTCGTCGGCCGGTACCTCTACGCGAAGATTCCGCGAACGCAGCGCGGTGTCGAGATGGACCGGAAGGGGATCGAGGAGCGCGCGGCGGAGCTCAGACGCACGCTTTCGGACATGACGGTCCCGGTGAAGCTCCTCCTCCGGATCGAAGAGATGGAGAAAGACCTCCTGCCGCGGGAGGGCGAGCGCTACGGGCTCGCGAGCATGCTCTTCGGAGGCTTTGCCGTGAGAAGGAAGACCCGGGCCATCGAACGGACCATCCGCTCGGCGGGCCTCACCCGGCAGCTGATCCGGGAAGCCCTCCACGCCGAGGGCGAACGGATCAACCTCCTGCGCAGGGCGGCCTCCCTCGACCTGTCGCGCCGCCTCTTCGCCCTCTGGCACGTCTTTCACATGCCGTTCGTCTGGATCCTCGCGACCGTCTTCGTCCTCCACGTCGGGGTCGCCTTCTACTTCGGCTACGCGATGGGCGGCCGGTGAAACGCCTCGCGCTGGCCGCCGCGGCGGCGCTTCTCCTCGCGGCTCCGGCCGCCGCGCAGCTGGGCGACCTCGTGTCGCCCGGTCCGCTTTCCACCCCCCACGCGAAGCTCGACGGGCTGAAGAACTGCGAGAAGTGCCACGAGAAGGGGAACCAGGTCTCGGCGGACCGCTGCCTCGCGTGCCACAAGGACGTCGCCTCCCGGATCGCGCAGAAGAAGGGCGTCCACCGGGACGTGAAGGACGAGTGCGCCGCCTGCCACGCCGAGCACGCGGGGCGCGACGGGGAGCTGCGTCCGTTCGACCCGAAGGGCTTCGAGCACGCGAAGGAAACCGGCTTCCCGCTCGACGGCAAGCACGCCCCTCTCGCCCAGAAATGCGCGTCGTGCCACAAGACGCGCTCCTTCCTGAAGCTCTCGCCCTCGTGCGTCACCTGCCACGCCGACGCGCACAAGGGAGCGCTCGGCGCCTCGTGCATCACCTGTCACTCGGCGTCCGTGGCTTTCAGGGAAACGCGCCAGTCGTTCGACCACGGGAAGACGAAGTACCCGCTGACCGGTGCCCACGTGAAGGTGGCCTGCGCGAAATGCCATGCCAACGGCGTCTTCCGCGGCGTGAAGTTCGCGACCTGCGCCGACTGCCACAAGGACCCGCACCAGAAGGCGTTCGGAGCGAACTGCTCCTCGTGTCACGAGACGGCGACCTTCCGGACGGGCAAGGTCGACCACGGCAAGACCGCCTTCCCGCTCCGGGGCCGGCACGCGGAGATCCAATGCGCCGCCTGCCACAAGGAGCCGGCGACGAAGGTCAGGCTGAAGGCGGGGACCTGCGCCACCTGCCACCAGGACCCGCACAGGGGCGAGTTCAAGCAGGACTGTGCCAGCTGCCACGACGAGAAGTCCTTCCGGGGCGCTCCCTTCGACCACGCCGCGAAGACGAAGTTCGCCCTGACCGGCAGGCACGCCACGGCGAAGTGCGCGGCGTGCCACGTCCCGCCGGGCGCCGCGGCGGCAGGGGCGAACGGGAAGAAGAGCGGAGGCAACGGCGCCGCGAAGGCGAACGGCTCCCTGCCGAAGGTGGTCGTCTTCAAGGGGCTGAAGACCGAGTGCGCCACCTGCCACAAGGATCCCCACAAGGGTCTTCTCGGTGCCGCGTGCGGGACGTGCCACGGGACCGAGAGCTTCCGGCCGAAGGACTTCAGGCACCCGCGGTTCCCCGAGTTCTTCGCGGGGCTCCACGAGAACCTCGCGTGCGAGAAGTGCCACGGCGGGGCGAAGACGGGCCCGAACGGAAAGCCGGTGGCGATCGGCGAGAGGACGTACCGCGGCCTGGCGACGGCGTGCGCGACTTGCCACAAGGACCCGCACCTCGGCCAGGTCTCCGCCTCCTGCGAAACCTGCCACGCCGTCACGGGAGCGAAGTTCGCCCCCGTGAAGTTCGACCACGCGAAGTCGGCGTTCCCGCTCGCCGGCAAGCACGCACCCCTGGCGTGCGAGAAGTGCCACAGGAAGGAAACGGCGAAGTTCCCCGCGGCGAGCGGGACGGCGGTCCGGCTGAAGGGGCTCGGCACGGCGTGCGCCACCTGCCACAAGGACCCGCACCTCGGCCAGCTCGGGACGTCGTGCGCGACGTGCCACTCGCCCGAGACGTTCAAGGTGCCCACGTTCAAGCACCCGGGATCTCCCGAGTTCTGGAAGGGCGCGCACGCGACCGCGCCCTGCGCGAAGTGCCACAAGGCAGAAGCCGGGACGTTCCCCGCGGGGAAGGGGACGGCGGTCCGCTACAAGGGCTTCAAGTCCTCGTGCGCCTCCTGTCACAAGGACGCGCACCAGGGGACGCTCGGTCCGAGCTGCGAGAGCTGCCACACCCCCTCCGGGGCCTGGAAAAGCGCCTCGCGCGCCTTCCACAAGACGTCGTGGCCGCTCGAGGGCAAGCACCTCCTCGTCCCCTGCGCGTCCTGCCACGTCAAGGGGCAGACGAAGGGGACGCCGCGCCTCTGCGCCGACTGCCACTGGTACCGCAGGCAGGACGACCGGTTCAAGACGCGGCTGGGTCTCGACTGCCAGAACTGCCACCGGCCGGCCTCCTGGACCGCCGTCACCTGGAGCCACGCCGCGGCGACCGGCTTCGCGCTTTCCGGGGCGCACGCCGGAGTCGACTGCGAGAAATGCCACACGGGCGGCCTCTTCCGGAAGAGCGAGTCGTCGGGCTGCGTCGGTTGCCACAGGGAGGACTACGACCGGGCGAAGGAGCCGAACCACGTCGCGGCGGGGTTCCCGACCACGTGCGAGACGTGTCACAGGGTCTCCGACACGTCCTGGGAGCAGGCCCGCTTCGACCACCAGGCGTCTTTCCCGCTCGCCGGCAGGCACGCGACGGCGGCCTGCGCCTCCTGCCACAGGAACGGCGTCTACCGCGGGACGGCGCGCGACTGCTCGGGGTGCCACATCTCCCTGTACCAGAAGGCGACGAACCCGAGCCACATCCAGGCGGGGTTCCCGACGACGTGCGAGTCGTGCCACAGGTCTTCGGACCCGTCGTGGAAAGGGGTCTCGTTCAACCACCCGCAGTGGCCCCTCGTGGGCCGGCACGCGGGCCAGGCCTGCACGACGTGCCACCGGAGCGGCGTCTTCCAGGGTCTCCCGTCGACGTGCGCCTCGTGCCACCAGGTCGACTACCAGAAGGCCGCGAACCCGAACCACGCCGCCGCGGGGTTCCCGACGGCGTGCGAGACGTGCCACAAGGTCTCCGACGCGACCTGGCAGCAGGGCAGATTCGACCATGCCACCGCCTTCCCCCTCGTCGGGAAGCACACCACGCAGGCCTGCGTCGCGTGCCACGCGAGCGGCGTCTACCGCGGCACGGCCCGCGACTGCGCCGGCTGCCACCTCCCGCTGTTCCAGAAGGCGACGAACCCGAGCCACATCCTGGCGGGCTTCCCGACGACGTGCGAGACGTGCCACCGGGCGACGGACGCGTCCTGGACCGGGGTGGCGTTCGATCACTCGAAGTGGCCGCTCGCGGGGCGGCACGCGAACCAGGCGTGCACGACCTGCCATCGGAGCGGCGTGTTCCAGGGGCTCCCGTCGACGTGCGCCTCGTGTCACCAGCCCGACTACCAGCGGGCCGTGAATCCGAACCACGCCACAGCGGGGTTCCCGACGACGTGTGAAACCTGTCACAGGATCTCCGACTCCTCCTGGGCGCAGGGGACGTTCAACCACTCGAAGTGGCCTCTCTTGGGCCGCCACTCGGGCCCGCTCTGCGCCACGTGCCACAGGAACGGGGTCTTCCAGGGGCTCCCGAGCGACTGTGTGTCTTGCCACCTGCCCCAGTACCAGGCGACGAAGGATCCGAATCACCTGACCGCGGGTTTCCCGACGGCATGCCAGACCTGTCACAAGGTGGCGGACCTGTCCTGGAGCCAGGGGACGTTCAATCACGCGTCGGCGTTTCCGCTCGTGGGGGTTCACGCGACGCAGGCGTGCGCCTCGTGTCACAGGAACGGGGTCTACAAGGGGACTGCGCGGGACTGCGCGGGGTGCCACCTGGCGAAGTACCAGGCGACGAAAGAGCCGAATCACGTACAGGCAGGTTTCCCGACGACGTGCGAGACGTGCCACAAGGCGACGGACACGTCGTGGGGGCAGGGGACCTTCGACCACGCGGCGGCGTTCCCGCTGCAGGGCCGGCACGCGACGGCGGCGTGCGCCGCGTGTCACGCGGGCGGGGTGTATCGGGGAACGCCACGAACCTGCGTCGGGTGCCACCTGGCGAAGTACCAGGCGACGAGGGACCCGAACCACGTGCAGGCGGGGTTCCCGACGACGTGCGAGACGTGCCACCGGGCGACGGACACGTCGTGGGGGCAGGGGACTTCGACCGGCGCGTTCCGCGGGGCGGGCGGCGTGGCTCCGGCGGGGTGTATCGGGGAACGCCACGAACCTGCGTCGGGTGCCACCTGGCGCAGTACCAGGCGACGAAAGAGCCCAATCACGTGCAGGCGGGGTTCCCGACGACGTGCGAGACGTGCCACAGGGCGACGGATACGTCCTGGGGCCAGGGGACGTTCAACCACACGTGGTTCCCGATCACGACGGGCAAGCACGCGGGGAACCCCTGCTCGGCCTGCCACACCTCGCCGGCGAACTACCGCGTCTTCACCTGCGTCACGTGCCACGGCCGGACGGAGACCGACCGGGAACACCGGGGAGAGGCCGGTTACCGGTACGACTCGGCGGCCTGCTATGCGTGCCATCCGCAGGGAAGGTCCTGAGGAGGACCGATGACGCCGCGCACGGCTCGCCTCGCCCTGGTCGCCCTCGTCGCGTTCGCAGCTCCATCGGGCGCGCGCGCCCAGTCGGCCGGCTGGGGACGCGTGTCCCTGTTCCTGCAGGGTGGCCAGAGCCGCCCGGACGACGGAAGCGAGACCTTCTCCTCGAACGAGGCGGTCGCCACACTGACCCTCCGCTCGGCCGAGCAGGAAGAGAGCGGATTCGAATACGGCTTCGACGGGCGCGGATCTACCTACGGGGCGGGCGGAGACGATCGCCAGAACCGGTTCTCGCTCTGGGACGCCTGGGCCGGCGGCCGGTTCGCGGGCGGCCGGATCGGGCTCCGCGTCGGACAGCAGTGGATCACCGAGCTGGGGGGGCTCGGATCGGTGGGAGGTGCCCTCGTCGAGTGGCGCGGGCGGAAGGGTTCGGGGAAGCGGAAGCTCAGGCCGCGCTTCGGTCTCTTCGGAGGGCTCGAACCCAAGGGCTGGGAAGCGGGCTGGGTGAGTGGCGTGAAGAAGGGCGGGGTCTACGCCGCGCTCGACGGGGAGGGAGGGCAGCGGCACGTTCTCGGCTTCGTGACGATCCGCAACTCCAGCCTGACCGAGAGGTCGGTCCTCAGCACGACGAACTTCATTCCGGTCGGCAAGAAGCTCTTCTTCTACGTGGCGGGCGAGTACGACGTCGCGCAGCCCGGCGGCCAGGCGGATGCCGGATTGAGCTACGCCTTCGTCAACGCGCGCTGGTCCGTCTCCACGCGCGTCGAGCTTCAGGGCCTCTACCACAGAGGTCGTTCCTACGATGCCAGGACCATCACCCAGGACCAGATCGACGGGAGGCCGGTCGACCCGCGCCTCCTCACCGGCTTTCTCTACGAGTCGGCCGGCGGACGGCTCACGGTGGAGGTCGCACGCGGCGTCCGCGTCTTCGCCGGCTACGCCCGCGACCGCGGCAACCGGGACGACGGCTCGACGGGCCGGATCACCGCAGGATTCCACGCGAGCAACGTCTTGCGCTCCGGGATCGACGTGACCGTCTCGGACAACCGGATCGACCGCCCGGACAACACCTACGATTCCTGGTACGCGTCGATCGGACGCAGCTTCGGCGGGCGCGTCTACGTCTCTCTCGACTACGCGACGGCGCTCTCCGTCCTGAGGTTCACGTCGTCCGACGGCGTCGTCGTCGAGTCGCGACCGCAGACGAACCGCTTCTCGCTGAACGGTTCCGTGAACCTCGGGCGCTCGGTCTCGCTCCTGCTGGCCGCCGAGCGCGGTACGGATGACCGCGCCACCGACCTGCGCGGGACCGCGGGCCTCTCCGTGAGGTTCTGAAGGGGAGAACAGGCGCGCCGTCGTCTCGTTCTGGCGCAGGCACGCGAACGTCCGCATCCTTCGTCGTCGTGCCGGACGTCTTTCTCCTCGGCCCCGGAATCGACATACTGCGGTCGTGCGCGTCGCCGCCGTCCTCACGGACCTCGACGGGACGCTCCTCGATCACGGGGGCGTCCTCGGTGAGGATGCGCGAGAGGCGGTCTGCGAGCTGCGGAGCCGCGGGATTCCCGTGGTGCCGCTCACCAGCAAGACCGAGGTCGAGCTCCGCGAGATGCTCTGCGAGCTCGACCTCGGCGGCATCGGCGGCTTCGAGAACGGTGCGGGAGTCGTCTCTCCCGCCGGCGTCGCGGTGTCGGAGAAGGCGGTCGGGGTGGGCCGTCTCGGACAGCATCTGGCCGATTTGTCGAGCCGTTGCGGCGCGGCGTTGACACCCGTATCGGAGCTGTCGGTGGCTCAGATCCGGCGGATCACGGGCCTGCCCCGAGAGAAGGTTCCCGCGATGCTCGCCCGGCGATTCGGCCTCCCGTTCCTCGCGCCGGAAGGGGCGGAGGGCGCGCTTGCCGCCGCCGCGGCCCGGATGCCGGGAGTGCGGCTGACGCGCGGAGGCCTCTTCTGGCACCTCTCCGGGCCGCACGGAAAGGAGGACGCCCTCGCGCTGCTTCTCGGGGCCGGGCTCGTCTCGCGCCCGCTTGCGGGGTTCGGCGACGCGCCGAACGACGCGGGCTTCCTGGCGCGCTGCGACGTCGCGGTCCTCGTTCCACAAGCGACCGGAGGCGTCGAGGCCGGCCTCGCTGCGGCCGTGCCCCTCGGACGCGAGGCGCCGTTTCCCGCGGGGCGAGGCTGGGCCGCGACCGTCGGGGAGATACTCCGGGAGGAGAACCGATGAGCTCACGCCTCCCGTCTCTCTCCCGGGAAGTCACCGACGCGATCGGCCGGATCGGGAAGGTCGACGTCCTCGTCGGGATCCCCTCGTTCAACAACGAGCGGACGGTCGGGCACGTCGTCCGAGCCGTCGTCGCCGGCCTCGCCCGCCACTTTCCCGACGCGAGGGCCGTCCTCGTCAACTCCGACGGGGGCTCGACGGACCGGACGCGCGAGATCGTCGAGCGGACGGAAGTGGGGAATCTCGCCGAGATCCTCGTCGACGCGGTGCCGTCGGGCGCCACCGCCAAGATCATCACGCCCTACGACGGCATCCCCGGCAAGGGGAGCGCCTTCCGGACGATCTTCCGGATCGCGGCCGAGCTCGAGGCGAAGGCCTGCTGCGTCCTCGACAGCGACCTGCGCAGCATCACTCCGGAGTGGATCGAGCTCCTCCTCGAGCCGATCGTGAGGCACGGGTACGAGTTCGTCGCGCCTCTCTACGCGCGGCACCGCTACGACGGGACGATCACGAACACGATCGTCTACCCGCTGACGCGCGCGCTCTACGGGCGCCGGGTCCGGCAACCGATCGGCGGCGACTTCGGCTTTTCGGGCGACCTCGCCGCCCGCTTCCTCGCCTTCGAGGACTGGGAGGGGCCGGTCGCGCAGTACGGGATCGACATCTTCATGACGACGACGGCCCTCGCCGAGCGGCGGAAGGTGGCCCAGGCGTTCCTCGGCGCGAAGATCCACGACCCGAAGGACCCCGGCTCGGACCTCGGGCCCATGATGGTGCAGGTCGTCTCGACGCTCTTCTCGCTCATGGAGAGGCACGAGAAGGCGTGGCGCGGAGTCTCGGGCTCGGAGGCGGTTCCGGTCTTCGGTTTCCCCTACACGGTCGGCCTCGAGCCCGTGCCGGTGAAGCTCGACCGCCTCCTGGCACAGTACCGGCAGGCCGCGCACGACCTTCCGCCGATCTGGGAGGCCTTCCTGTCGCCGCTCTCTCTCTCGGCAATTCGCGAGGCGGCCCACGCGCCCGCGGTCGACCTCGGGGACGAGGCGTGGGTGCGGATCGTCGCCGAGGCGGCAGTGGGCTTCCGGCGCCGGGCCCTGCCGCCCGCCACATTGATCCGCTCGCTCGTTCCGCTCTATCTCGGGAAGGTGGCGACGTTCGTCGCCGAGACGGAGGCGGGCTCGGCCGAGGAGGCCGAGACCCGCCTCGAGGAGCTCGCTCTCGCCTACGAGCGGGGCAAGGGCGGGCTCGAGGCCCTGTGGGGCCCGGCCCACTGATAGGAGACGACATGGGAAGAACTCTCGGCCAGCAGATTGCCCTCGCCTTCGATCGCCTCCTCGAAGCGTTCCTCTCGGTCGTTCCCGCGGCGCTCGTTCTGCTCGTGTCGCTCCTGGTCGGGGTCCTGGCGGGGCTCCTCCTCCGGACGCTCCTGAGGTTCGCGATCGTGCTTCGGAAGCGATATCGCGGCGAGGAGGGATCCTCCTCGAGGCAGCTCCTGCGCGCCGCCGGCCTGAAGGCCGAACCCGAGCGGGTCGTGGGGACCGTCTCCTTCTGGACGGCGGTCGTCGTGGCGCTCGCCGTCGGCGTCAACGCCCTGGAACCGGGAGCCCTGCGCAACGTCCTCTCGGAGGCGGTCGGTTTCCTGCCGCGCCTTCTCGGCGCGACGCTCCTGGCCGTCGTCGGGCTCGGCGCCGGCGCGCTGGTCAGACGGAGCGTCCTCCTCGGCGCCGTGAACGCCGGCCTTCCCTGGGCGCGGGCCGGCGCAAGGGCCGCCTACGTCCTCGTCGCGGCGTCCTTCGTTGCGGCCGCGCTCGACCACCTCGGCGTCGGCCGTTCGATCCTCGTGGCGGCGTTCTCGATCGCCGGAGGCGCGCTCGCGCTGACGCTCGCCCTCGCCTTCGGCCTCGGGGGAAGGGACCTGGCCCGCGCGTGGCTCGAGAAGAAGCTCAGGGCCGAGGAGGAGGACTCGGGAATCCGGCACGTCTAGGAGCCGAGGGCTCGGTGCGTTCGCAGGGTTCGGACGAGAGGCAGGAATAGGACCGGGCGCACCGGTGTTATACGGCTTCGCGTGATTGCCGCCGTCCTGACCGGATTCCTCGTGGCGCTCCTTTCGCCCCTCGTCGAGAGGGGGCTGGGGCGGCGTGCCGCCCCGCTCCTGGCGCTCTTCCCGGCGGCCCTCTTCGCCTGGTTCGTTCGCTTCGTCCCGGAGATCGCCGAGGGCGGGGTGCGCACCGCCGCGCTCGCCTGGATCCCGGAGCTGGGCGTGTCGCTCTCCTTCCGGCTCGACGGCCTCTCCCTCCTGATGGCGCTCATCGTCACGGGAATCGGGGCGCTCGTCCTCCTCTACGCCGGGACCTACATGGAGGGGCACCCCCGCCGCGGCGCCCTTCTCGGGTACCTCGTCGCCTTCCTCGCGGCGATGCTCGGCCTCGTCCTCTCGGACAACCTCCTCGGCCTCTTCGTTTTCTGGGAAGCGACGAGCATCCTGTCGTACTTCCTGATCGGCTTCGACCGCGAGAAGGCCGAGGTCCGCGCCGCGGCGCTCCAGGCGCTCCTCGTCACCGGCGGGGGAGGGCTCGCCCTCCTCGCTGGCTTCGTCCTCCTCGGGCAGGCGGGCGGGAGCCTCGAGATCTCCGCCCTCGTCGCCAACGCCGAAGCCCTGAAGGCGAGCCCGCTCTACACGCCGGCGCTCCTCCTCGTCCTCCTCGGCGCCTTCACGAAGTCGGCCCAGGTGCCGTTCCACTTCTGGCTCCCGGGCGCCATGGCTGCGCCGACGCCCATAAGCGCCTACCTCCACTCGGCGACGATGGTGAAGGCGGGGGTCTTCCTCCTCGCGCGCCTCCACCCCGCGCTCGGCGGGACGCCCGAGTGGAGCTGGATCGTGACGACGGCGGGCGCGGCCACGATGCTGACGGGAGCCGTCCTCGCAGTGGGCCAGAAGGACCTCAAGCGGCTCCTCGCCTTCTCCACCGTCAGTTCCCTCGGGTCGCTCACGATGCTCATCGGCGTCGGCACGCCCGCGGCGCTCGGCGCGGCGATGGTCTTCCTCCTCGCGCACGCGCTCTACAAGGCGGCGCTCTTCCTCGTCGCGGGGATCCTCGACCACGAGACCGGGACGCGCGACGTCACCCGGCTCGGCGGCCTCTTCGCCCTCCTACCGGCGACCGGCGTCGCGGCGGTGGCGGCCGCGTTCTCGATGGCGGGCCTGCCGCCCCTCCTCGGCTTCGTCAGCAAGGAGCTGCTCTACGACGCGGCCCTCAGGGCCTCGCCGATCCCCCTCCTCCTCGTGCCCGTCGCGGTCGCGTCGAACATGCTCCTCGTCGCCGTCGCCCTCGCCGTCGGGTGGGGACCGTTCACGGGCGCGCGGGGCGAGACGCCGAAGGCCCCGCACGAGGCCCCCGCTTTCATGTGGCTCGGCCCCGTCGTCCTCGGTCTCGGGAGCCTCGCGTGCGGCCTCTTCGCCGGGGCGATCTCGCCGTTCCTCTCCTCGGCGGCCTCGGCCGCGCTCGGCCACCCCTACGGCGTGAAGCTGGAGCTCTGGCACGGGTTCAACCTCGTCCTCCTCAAGAGCCTCGTCACGCTCGCCGTGGGCCTCGCCTTCTGGGCGAACCGCGCCCGGCTCCGCTCCCTCGCCGAGCGCCTCGCCCCGGTGGCCGCCCTCGGCCCGGCCCGCCTCTACCGCGACGGGCTGGCCGGCCTCGTGAAGCTCGCGAAGGGGACCGCGAGCCTCCTCTCCGCGGGGTCCCTCCGCCAGGACGTCCGGATCGTCCTCCTCGCCGCCGTCGCGCTCTCGGCGCCCCTCCTCCTCTCGCGCGGCCTCTTCGGCGCACCTGACGCGCTCCGCTCCGTCCGGCCCATCGAGGCGGTCCTCGCCCTCCTCGTCGCCGCGGGCGCCGTCGGGACCGTCGCCGCCGGGTCGCGCCTCGCCGCCGTCGTCGCCCTCGGCGTCACGGGCTACGGCATCGCGCTCCTCTTCCTCGTCTTCGGGGCGCCCGACCTCGCGATGACGCAGTTCGCCATCGAGACCCTCTCGGTCCTCCTCTTCGTCGCGGTCCTCCGGAGGCTGCCGCGGCTGAAGAGCCGGTCGGCGCCCCGCTCGCGCGTGGCCGACGGCCTCCTCGCGACGGCCACCGGGGCGCTCATGGCGGGCTTCGTCCTCGCCGTCCACGCCGAACCGTTGAGGTCGCGCCTCACGCCGTTCTTCTCGGAGGCGAGCCTGTCTCTCGCGAAGGGACGCAACGTCGTCAACGTCATCCTCGTCGACTTCCGCGGGCTCGACACGCTCGGCGAGATCACGGTCCTCGCCGTCGCCGCGATCGGCGTCTTCGCCCTCGTGAAGCTCCGCCTCTCCTCTGGCGCTGCGGGCGCCGCGGGTCCGAAGGGGGAGGAGCGATGAGGTCGGTCATCCTCGCCTCGGCGGCGCGGCTCCTCTTCCCGCTCCTCCTCCTCTTCTCCGTCTTCCTCCTCTTCCGCGGGCACAACGAGCCGGGGGGCGGCTTCGTCGGGGGCCTCGTCGCCGCGACGGCCTACTCGCTCGTCGCCCTGACCGGGGGCGTCGAGTCGGCGCGAAAGCTCCTGCCGGCCCGGCCCGAGGTCCTCGTCGGAACCGGCCTTCTCGCCGCGCTCGCGAGCGGCCTTCTCAGCCTCGCCGCGGGGCGCCCCTTCATGACCGGGCTCTGGGGGGAGACGCCGCTCCCCGTCATCGGAAAGCCGGGGACGCCCGTCCTCTTCGACACCGGCGTCTACGTGACCGTCCTCGGCATCGTCCTCCTCATCCTCCTCACGCTCCAGGAGGAGGACGAGGCGTGACGATCGTCCTCGCGCTCACGGTCGGCGTCCTCTACGCGGCGGGGACCTACCTCCTCCTCCGCCGGGGCGCCGTCCGGGTCGTCTTCGGCCTCGCCCTCCTCGGCTACGCCGCGAACCTCCTCATCTTCACGGCGGGCCGGCTCGTCCGCGAGGGCCCGCCGATCGTCCCGCCCGGCGCGCTCGTGCCGCCGGTCCCGTCGGCCGACCCGCTGCCGCAGGCGCTCATCCTGACGGCGATCGTCATCGGCTTCGGCGTCCAGGCCTTCGCGCTCGTCCTCCTGAAGCGCACCTGCCAGGAGGCGGGGACCGACGACGTCGACGGGATGCGGGAGGAGGGCTCGTGAACCTCCTCCTCGTTCTCCCGCTCCTCGTCCCGCTCGCGACGGCGATCGCGACGATCCTCCTCTCGCGCGCCCCGCGGGCGGCGCGGGCCGCGAGCTTCGCGGGGGCGGCGGGCCTCCTCGCCTCCTCGGGCTTCCTTCTCGCCGCCACGCTCGACGGGACCATCCTCGTGACGCAGGCCGGCGCGTGGCCCGCGCCGTTCGGCATCAGCCTCGTGGCCGACCGTTTCGCCGCGGCGATGGTCGTCGTCGCCGCCGTGATCCTCGCCGCCGTCGTCGCCTTCTCCGCCGCCGGCATCGACGCCGCACGCGAGCGCTTCGGCTACCACACTCTCCTCCACGTCCTCTCGATGGGCGTCTGCGGCGCGTTCCTGACGGGCGACCTCTTCAACCTCTACGTCTGGTTCGAGGTCATGCTCATGTCGTCCTTCGTCCTCGTCTCGCTCGGGGGCGAACGCGCCCAGCTGACGGGGGCATTGAAGTACGTCGTCCTGAACCTCGTCTCCTCGGCCCTCTTCCTCGCCGGGGCGGGGCTCCTCTACGGGTCGGTCGGGACTCTCAACATGGCCGACGCCGCCGTCGCGCTCCGCGCCCTCCCGGGGCAGGGGCTCCCGAGCGTCGTGGCGACGCTCTTCCTCGTCGCCTTCGGCATCAAGGCCGCCGCCTTCCCCCTCTTCTTCTGGCTCCCCGCCTCGTACCACACGCCGCCGATGCCGGTCGCCGCCCTCTTCGCCGGCCTCCTGACGAAGGTCGGCGTCTACGCGCTCGTCCGGGTCCTGACGCTCGTCTTCAACCGCGACCCCGGTTTCACGAGCCCGCTCGTCCTCTGGATTGCGGGCCTCACGATGGTGACGGGAGTCCTCGGGGCGATGGCCCAGACCGACGTGCGGAAGGTCCTCTCCTTCCACATCGTCAGCCAGATCGGCTACATGCTTCTTGGGCTCGGCGTCGGGACGCGCCTCGCCCTCGCGGGGACGGTCTTCTACGTCCTCCACCACATCGTCGTGAAGGCAAACCTCTTCCTCGCGGCGGGCGTGATGCGGCGGGTCGGCGGGAGCTTCTCCCTCGACCGCCTCGGCGGGCTCCTCGCGCGCTCGCCCCTCCTCGCCGCGGCCTTTCTCGTCCCGGCGCTCTCGCTGGCGGGCCTCCCGCCGCTCTCGGGCTTCTGGGCGAAATACCTCCTCGTTCGCGCGGGCCTCGAGGCCGGGCACGGGGCGATCGTCGCCGTAGCCCTCGGCGTGAGCCTCCTGACCCTCTTCTCGATGACGAAGATCTGGGCCGAGGCCTTCTGGAAACCGGCCCCCACGGACGGCCCGGGCGCCTCCGCGCCGCCCCTCTCCGGCGCCGAGCGGGCGTCCCTCCTCGGGCCGGTCCTCGTGCTCGGTGCGATCACGGTCGTCATCGGCCTCGGCGCCGGCGTCCTCTTCCGCTTCGCGGACGGCGCCGCCGCCCAGCTCCTCGACCCGGAGCTCTACATCCGCGCCGTCCTCGGGACGCGGGGCGGGGGGAGCTGAGCCGTGCTCGTCGCCCTCCTCCTCCTCACGGCCGCCTGGGTCGCCCTGACGGGCGAGGTCACGCTCGCGAACGTCCTCGAGGGGGCGATCGTCTCCGCGCTCCTCCTGGTCCTCGTGCGGTTCCGGGGGCGGCGCGGCGTCCAGCTCTCCAAAGCGCCGAAGGCCGTCGGGCTCTTCCTCTATTTCCTGAAGGAGCTCCTCCTCTCGAACGCCGCCGTCGCCAGGAGCATCCTGCGGCCCGTCTCGTCGCTCTCGCCCGGCATCGTCGCGGTGCCGCTCGACCTGACGAGCGACGCCGGCATCACGGTCCTGGCGAACCTCGTCACGCTGACCCCCGGAACGCTCAGTCTCGACGTCTCCCCCGACCGGCGGACGCTCTACGTCCACGCCCTCGACGTCGCCGACCCCGACGCCTTCCGGCGCGAGGTGAAGGAAGGGTTCGAGCGGCGGGTGAAGGAGGTCTTCGAGTGACGCTCCTCGCCGACCTCGCCCTCTGGGTCGCCCTCCCCGTCCTCGGGCTCGCCCTCCTCCTGACGGTCGTGCGGATCGGGCTCGGACCGAGCCTCCCCGACCGGGTCGTCGGCCTCGACCTCCTCTCGACGCTCGGGATCAGCGTCGTGGCGGTCGTCGCCCTCGCTTCCGGAAACGCCGTCTACATCGACGTGGCGATCGTCCTCGCGCTCCTCTCGTTCCTCGGCACGGTCGCCTTCGCCGCCTACCTGGAGAGGTCGCGATGAGCATCCGCGAGCTCCTCGCCGCGGCGCTCATGCTCGCCGGCGTCGCCACGGCCTTCCTCGCCGCCCTCGGCGTCCTCCGGATGCCCGACGTCCTCACCCGCCTGTCGGCCACCTCCAAGGCGTCGACGCTCGTGAAGATGTGCATCTTCTTCGCCCTCGCCATCGCGTTCGACGACCTCGGCGTCGCGACGCGCGCCCTCGCGGCGGTCGCCTTCGTCTTCCTGACGGCCCCCCTCGCCGCCCACGCCATCGGGCGCGCCGCGTTCGCCCTCGGCGTCCCGCTCTTCCCCGGGACGAAGATCAACGAGATGCCGAGGCCGGAGGGAAACGTCCAGACCGATCCCGACCCCTGACCGCTCGCGCGAGGCCTCGTGGGGGCGGGGAGGCCGGGATGCCAGAATCCGTATCCATGAAGACGAGCTCCCCTGGCCTCCTCGCCGGCCGGCTCCTGCCGGCGATCGGCTTCCTCCTCTGGGCGCCTGCGGCCCTCGCGACGGAGGCGGCCGCCCTGGCGGAAGAGGCGCTCCCTCTCCCGCTGGACGCCTACACGGGCGAGACGGGGATGACGCTCTGGCAGCTCCTCGTCCACCGCGTCGAGGAGGAGCCGGTCAACCTCGTGGCGACGGTCGTCTTCGTCCTGGCCATCGTCCACACCTTCCTCGCAGCGAGGATCACGGCCGCCGCGCACCGCCTCCAGCACCGGACCGCAAAGGAGACGGGGGGCGACGGGCACAGCTTCCGCGTGGAGATGCTCCACTTCTTCGGCGAGGTGGAGGCGGTGTTCGGCATCTGGGCGATCCCGCTCCTCGTCGCGGCCGCCGCCATGAAGGGGTGGCACTCCGTCGAGGGCTACGTGGCGCACGTCCACTTCACCGAGCCGATGTTCGTCGTCGTCGTCATGGCGATCGCCTCGACGCGGCCCGTCCTCTCCTTCGCGGAGAAGTGCCTCGGGGCCGTCGCGGGCCTCGGCGGGAAGACGCCGCTCGCCTGGTGGGCCGCGATCCTCACGGTCGGTCCGCTCCTCGGCTCCTTCATCACCGAGCCGGCCGCGATGACGATCTGCGCGCTCCTCCTCGCGCGGCACCTCTACGAGCTGAACCCCTCCACGAGGCTGAAGTACGGCACGCTCGGGCTCCTCTTCGTGAACGTCTCGGTCGGCGGCACCCTCACCCACTTCGCCGCGCCCCCCGTCCTGATGGTCGCGGGCAAGTACGGCTGGGGCCTGACGTTCATGCTCCGCAACTTCGGGTGGAAGGCGGCGCTCGCCGTCTTCGTCTCGACGGCGCTCTTTGCATTCTTCTTCCGGAAGGAGTTCGCCGACCTCGCCGGGAGGAAGAAGGCGCGCCTGGCGGACCCCGTGGAGCGCCCGTCGGAGCGGACGGTCCCCGCGTGGATCGTCGGCACCCACCTCCTCTTCCTCGGCTGGACCGTCTTCACCGCCCACACGCCCGCCCTCTTCGTCGCGGGATTCCTCTACTTCCTCGCCTTCACGCAGGCGACGGCGCCCCACCAGAACCCGCTGAACCTGAGGCCGCCGCTCCTCGTCGGCTTCTTTCTCGCGGGCCTCGTCCTCCACGGGACGCTCCAGCAGTGGTGGATCGCGCCGCTCCTCGCCCGGCTCGACGTCGGGGCGCTCTTCGCCGGCGCGACGATCCTGACGGCGTTCAACGACAACGCCGCGATCACCTACCTCGCCTCGCTCGTCCCCGGGTTCACGCCCGAGCTGAAGTACGCCGTCGTCGCGGGGGCGGTGGCGGGGGGCGGTCTCACCGTCATCGCAAACGCCCCGAACCCGGCCGGGCAGTCGATCCTCTCCCGCTACTTCCCGGACGGCATCCTGCCGATCGGCCTCCTCCTCGGCGCGCTCGTGCCGACGCTCGTCGTCGTTCTCGCGTTCCTGCTCCTGCCCTGATCGCCGTCAGCCGTTCAGGATCCCCCCCTCGGCAACGACCGCCTCGAGAAGGAGGTCTCCCGCCTCCGGGACGGCGGAGAGGACCCGTGCCCAGTTCGGGATGAGCGGGGCGCCGAGCGGGTCGGCGAGGAACTGCTCGACGCCGCTCTTCAGCGCGCCGGCGAAGGTGGCGATCGCCATCTCCTCCTCGTGGCGCGGGAAGACGAGGCCGTTCATCTTCGCGAGGGCGTAGAAGCTCGAGGCAGCGTCCTCGGCCCGCCTCTGGTAGGAGGCGAGGAGCGACTTGAGCGTCCCGTCGCCGAGGACGGTGTCGGCCGCGGCGAGCGTCCGCAGCAGGTGCTTGGCGATGTCGGCCGCCATCCGGTGGAGGCCCTTCGTCGGGTCCTCCGGTGAGAGCACCTGGTGCTTGTGGTCGTAGCGGTCGGCGATGTCGACCTGGCAGACGCGCCGGGGCGAGCGGTGCCGGTAGACCTCGGAGAGCGTCCCCACCTCGAGGCCCCAGTCCGACGGGACGCGGATCTGCCGGAGGAGGTCGGCGGAGAGGGCGAACTCGCCCGCGAGCGGGTAGCGGAAGGAGGAGAGGAACTCGATGTAGGCGTTGGTGCCGAGGAGCGACCGGAGCGACCCGAGAAGCGGGCCGACGAAGAGGCGCGCCACGCGGCCGTTCAGCCGGTCGGTGAACCGTGCGTAGTAGCCCTTGCAGAAGTCGAAGTTCAGGATCGGGTCGGCGATCGGGTAGAGGAGCCGGGCGAGCATCGCGCGGTCGTAGTCGAGGACGTCCGCGTCGTGGAGCGCGATGTACTCGATGTTCCCCTGCGCGAGGAGGTAGCCGAAGCCGATCCAGCAGGCGCGTCCCTTCCCCCGCTCGCCGAGGGCGAGGTCGGCCTTTCCGAGCTTCTCCAGGAGCGCCTTCACGCCCGGGCCGTCGTTCCAGAGAACGACGGTGCGGCGCTTCAATCGCTTGAAGTACTCGAGGGCGCCCCGGTAGCCCGCCTCGTCGGCCCGGTCGAGGGAAATGAGCACCGTGTCGAGGTACGGCGCCTGCGCGATCTCGTCGCAGATCTTCAGGAGCGCGGGGCGCTCCAGCTCCGAGATGAGGGACGGGATGAGGAGGGCGGCCCTGTTCCGGCGCGTGTGGCGGACGAGGGCGTCCTCCAGCTCCACGAGCGGCCGGTTTCCGAGACGGGTGAGGGTCGTGATCGGCCCGTTCTGCGCGAAGTCGCTCATGGCCCATTGTTCCCCGCGGTCGCTTACGGTGGGAAGCGAAAACGGCCATCGTGCCGAATCTGCGGCGGTTTCGACAGGTCCCTCGCTCGTGCTAGCTTCTGCACGTGACGCGGAGCCTGAAGCAGGCCGCCGCGGACCCGTTCCGCGGTCTCGACTACCTTCCCGAGCCGGACTACGCGCAGCCTCTGCGGGGCCTGACGCCGGCGATCGCGGAACGGGTGCGGCGGCGCGTGGCATTTCTCTACGGCGACGAGCGAGCCGACACGGTGACGCGCCACGTCGACCGGCTCGTGCGGGTGCAGGACGCCTACGCGACGCCCGGGATCCGGGCCGCCGAGGCCGCGTTCGTCCCCCGCGACCGCTTCAGCGAAAAGGACGCCGTCCTCATCACCTACGGAGACCTCGTCGTCTCCGAGGGCCGCACGCCGCTCCGGACTCTCTCCGACTTCGCGTTCGTCTTCTTCCGCGGCCTCGTCACGACCGTCCACGTCCTGCCGTTCTTCCCCTCCTCGTCCGACCGGGGCTTCTCGGTCATGGCCTACGAGGAGGTCGACCCGCGGCTCGGCAGCTGGGAGGAGATCGCGCGACTCGGGCGCGGGTTCCGGCTGATGTTCGACGGTGTCTTCAACCACATCTCGGCCAGGAGCCGCCGATTCCAGCGCTTCCTCGCGGGAGACCCGGAGTTCGAGCGCTTCTTCCGCGTCTTCTCGTCCCGCGAGGAGATCGACGAAGACCGCCTGAAGCTCGTCCTCAGGCCCCGGACATCGGACCTCCTGAACGAGTTCGCCACGGTCGACGGACCCCGCTGGCTCTGGACGACCTTCTCGCGCGACCAGATCGACCTCAACTTCCGCCACCCGAGGGTCCTCCTCGATGTCCTCGAGATCCTCCTCTACTACGTGCGGCGCGGGGCGGACCTCGTCCGGCTCGACGCCGTCACCTACATCTGGCACGAGCTCGGGACGAGCTGCGCCCACCTGAGGCAGACGCACGAGATCGTGAAGCTCGTCCGCGACGTCCTCGACGCGACGGCCCCGCACGTCGCGCTCGTGACGGAGACGAACGTCCCGCACGCCGACAACATCACCTACTTCGGCGACGGGACGGACGAAGCGCAGATGGTCTACAACTTCGCGCTGCCACCGCTCGTCCTCCACGCCTTCGTCACCGGCTCGGCGGAAGTGCTCTCGCGCTGGGCGGCCGGGCTCGAGCCGCCGTCGGAGACGACCACCTTCTTCAATTTTCTCGACTCGCACGACGGCATCGGTCTCATGGGGGCCCGCGGCATCCTCGCCGGGGAAGAGATCGCGCGCCTCTGCGAGCGCGTGCGGGCGGTCGGCGGCCTCGTCTCGATGCGAACGGGCGAGGGAGGCGAGGCGGTCCCCTACGAGCTGAACGTCACCTGGTGGAGCGCCCTGAACGACGCGACGCCGGGGGAGGACACCGAGAGGCAGGTCGACCGCTTCGTCGCCGCCCGCGCGATCGCCCTCGCGCTGAAGGGCGTGCCCGGCATCTACCTCCTCAGCTTCTTCGGTGCGGGCAACGACCTCGAGGCGGTTCGGCGGGACGGGCAGGCGCGTTCGATCAACCGCTCGGCCCTCCGGGAGGAGTGGCTCTTCGACCAGTTCGCCGATCCCTCCTCGATTCCGTCGAGGACGGCGAGCCGTTTCATCGACCTCCTGTCGCGGCGGGCGGCCGAGCCCGCTTTCCACCCGGCGGCGCAGCAGCGGGTCCTGCGGCTCGACCCGCGCCTCTCTGCCCTCGCGAGGGTTCCCGCCGCCGGCGGGGCGCCGGTCGTGGCGATCGTCGACGTCTCCGGCGAGTCGGTCGATGCGCGCCTCCGTCTCGCCGACGCAGGGATCGCGGCGGGGCCGCTCGTCGATCTCGTCTCGGGCGACGACGTGCCCGTAGACCGCGGCGAGGTCGCGCTGCGCCTTCGTCCCTACCAGGTCGTCTGGCTCCGGGGAAAGGCGGCGTGACGAGGGCGGCCCGGGAAGGAGGGCCGCGCTGCCCGAATGGGGATCGCGTGCCAGGGGGGGGCGACCCGAAGTCGTCTCTCGCTGGGAGGACTCTGGGGGACTCCGCTGCCTGGTGCGACGACCTGAGTCACGTGGCACGCGGATCCTCCGGGGTGCCCGGGCTTTCGAGCGCAGTTCAGGGAGGGGGCGGGGCGGCGGACCGCGCGATCGCGAGGTTCGTGCGGAGGTCTTCCCGCAACGGGTCGATGCTCAGCCCGGTCTCGGCGAAGCGGACGGCATCGGCGATGCGGCCCGTTCGGAGCGCGAGGTACGACGCGATCGCGAGGCTGTCGACGGGGGGGCCGTTCCATTCCACGGCGCGAACGGCGAATCGGTAGCTCCGTTCGAGGTCGACCGGGATTCCCTGGGTCGCCTCGTCGAGAAAGACCTGTCCGGAGCGGCTGGCGGAAGGGACGAGCGGTTCGCCCAGCCGCATGCGAAGCAGAACGGAGTCCTTCCGCTGGCCGAGAGGAGCGCCGCCCGTTGCAGGACCCTCGCCGTCGAGCAGGAGGCGCAGCAGGATGCGCGGGCCGAGAAAGACGCCGGCGCGGGCCGGGACGTAGTGAGGGCGCTGGATCGGGTGAAGCTCCCCGGGCGCACCCGGGTCGCCGTGCAGGGCGACGAAGGGTCCGAACGATGCGAGAGAACCCGTTTCGGCCGCGGCGACGCGGTAGATCCGGTCAGGATCGAGGAGGTATCCCGGCATGTTGAGGAGGAATCCGACCACCACGAGGGCGCCGGTCGCGCGAGGCCACGCCCGCGCCCCCGCTGCGAGGCCGGGCGCGAGGAAGACGACGGCGGGCGCGAGGTAGCGGGGTGCCCAGCCCATGCCCCCTTCCCAGGCCCAGTAGGCGAGGTTCACCGCGAAGAACCCGCCGAACCCGACGAGCGCGGCCAGGCCTTCGATCCGGCGCGTGCGGTTCCGGAGGAGGAGCGCGATCCCGGCCAGCGCCACCATCGAGATCGGCGCGAGCCAGAAGAGGCCACGGTTCGGCAGAATCGTGATCCTGAGGAACGTCCAGAGCGGAGAGACGACGTCGCCGAGCGGCTGGTCGGCGTACCCGACCTCGAGGATGCGCCCCGTGCGCAGAGCGTTCGCGGCGAGGAAGAGGGCTGTCGCGGGGAGGGCCCCTGCGATGAACGCGAGGAGGCGGCGTCTCCGCTCGCGGCCGTCGCGGACGAGGAGCAGCGGGAGAGCGAGAGCGGGCAGCGCCGCACCGGCCACGGGCTTGACGAGGTTCGCGAGGACCCCGACGAACCCGGCGGCGACGAGGCTCTTCTCGGGGTGACGCCGCAGCCGGATCGAGCGAAGGCTCCGCTCGAAGGCGACGAGGACGAGCAGAACGAGGAGGGGCTCGCTGAAGTCCGTCCCCGCGAGTGGACCCAGGAAGGTGCCCAGGATGAGACCCGCCGCGATCACGGGCGCCGCGCGCGCACCGAGCCCGCCGTACCGGAGTAACCGGGCGAGCGGGAAGACGGCCGACGCCGTGAGCAGGATCGGCCCGAGGACGAGAAGGAGGTCCGCCGCGAGACCCCGGGGAAAGCCCGCCGGGACCGCCGCCGAGGCGACGAGCGCGGCGGCCCTCCAGACAGAGCTCAGCGGTTGGTAAACCGCGACGACGCCGGCCTGTCCGAAAGGTGCGGGCCGGAAGAACCACGGGTGCAGCTCCGTTCCCGGAGCGGCCGGCGGAAGGACGAAAGTTCCCTCGAACGCGAGGGCCTCGGCGGTTCTGAGAACGAGGAGCCCGTCGGGGGCGGTCGGAAACGTGAAAGGCGAAAGAAGAGCGAGCGTCCCGGCGACGACCCAGGCCGCGCGCCGGCGTCCCCGCCGGAAGGTCCCTGCGGGACGGCCCCGAACGGCGGCCGTCCCGGTCACCTGAGGGCCTCCGGTCCGGGGCTCAGGCCAGGCACGCCTCGATCACGCGGCGGAGCCTCTCCCCGATCTCCTGGCCGACCGAGGCCAGCGCGGGCAGGGCGAGGAGGCCCATCACGGCGGCCGGGTCCATCGCACGAACCACGGTCCTTCCGTTCTCGACGGAGACCGTCACATTGCAGGGAAGGAGGACGCCCACCTCGGGGGCTGCCTCGAGGGCGCGGTGGGCGGACGGCGGGTGGCAGGCCCCGAGTATGAGGTAGGGCTCGCGGTCGACGTCGAGCTTCTTCTTCAACGTGGCCTGCACGTCGATCTCCGTCAGGACCCCGAAGCCCTCCTTCGAGAGGGCCTCGCGGGCGCGGGCGACGGCCTGGTCGAAAGGGAGCGCCGAAATCGCCTGGACGGCGACGGGAGAGTCCTTCATGGGGAGGCTCCTTTCGTGCCCGCTCGGGGCGCCGGGAAGGGAACGAGGCGGCAGATCAGACCGTGGCGGAGGGGGCCCGACGGGCCCACGGGTTCACGACGCTCACGTGAAGCGGGTGCCGCACGACGAGCCGCCCTTCGCCGATCCCGAGGAGCCGGTCCCCGAGGCGAAGCGAGAGAGCGTCCGCGCAGTGCGCCGCGATTCGCAGGAGGGGCATTCGATCACCGTGTCGGCGTCGCTCGAAGAGCGCAGCTCCTCGAAGGTCCGGCCGCAGGCGTCGCATCGGTATTCGTAGAGGGGCATCGTCTTTCCTCAGCAGCCCCGGGTGAGCTTCGCCCAGACTTCGGCCGGGATACCCGAGGGATAGACCTGGTCGGTTCGGTACATCTTCCAGCAGCCCTGGCAACGCCAGAGGTAGATGCCCCCTCACGTGGGGACGGGCAGGATCTCCTCGCCGCAGGACTGGCAGCGCCCTTCTTCGACGGGTGCGGGAATGGTCGCGCTCTTGCTCTTCATCTCTTCTACCGTGTCTTCTCTCGTACCTGTTCTCCCGGGACCGTTTCCGGCAGGGAGGTCTTCACGTCGGGGGCCGCTTTCGTGGTTTCGGGTTTCCCGGGACGCGTCGAGCAGCTCCGGCCGCCGGCCGGAGTGGGCACCGCTCACGTGGGGACGCCGAGCCTCGGCAGGATGACGTACTGGAGCAGGATCCAGACGACGACGAAGCCGCCCATCATCAGGAGGTCGGGGCTCACGCGCGTGCCCCCGCGGCGAAGGCCGTTTTCCCCATCTTCAGGCCTTCCCTCCGGCCGTCCAGCGAGCGCTCGAGCGCCCCGCAGACGACCCCACAGATCGCGAAGACCGCCGGGTCGGCGATCCGGTAGTAGATCTGGACTCCCTGTCTCCGGAATTCGACGATTCCCGCCGCCCGGAGGAGGGCCAGGTGCTTCGAGACGTTCGCCTGACTGCATGGAAGCTCCGCGAGAAGGTCGTTCACGCAACGTTCCCCGCCCTGGAGGGCGTGGAGGATCCGGAGCCGCGTCGGGTCGGCGAGCGCCTTGAGAAAGCTCGCGATCCCGTCCATCAGCTGCTCCTTCGGAAGCGTGGCGGCCTTTTTCATGACCATATCACCATACGGTAATATAGCGTCCAGCGGCGGGATCGTCAAGCGAGGTTTCAGAGGAGCTCCTCGACGGCCCAGGAGGTGATCCTGAGGCGTTCCCCGCACTCGGCGCAGTAGGACTTCAGGTCGGCGGTCAGCGAGCGGGCCCTCTCGTCCTCGACGACCGTGAAGAGGACGGCAGAGGTCTTCGGGAAGGCGGCCGAGCCGAGTCGCGGGCCGGTCGTCCCCATGCCGGAGGCGCCCGCGATCTCGGTCCAGCCGGCGACGCCGGACTTCCTCAGGAGGACCTCGAGCTCCTCCTTCTTTCCGTCGTCGACGACGATCATCAGCATCCGCACGGTCAGGCCTCGCGGACGCCGATCTTCTTGAGGATCGTGATCATCGGGCACCAGCGGGTGAAGGCCGACTGGAGGAGGTTGAGCCCGACGAAGCCGGTGAACCAGAGGAACCGCTGGTCGACCGTCACGGCGAGGACGACGGAGAGGATGACGAAAAAGCCGGCGATCGCCCGGAGCCATTCGTTGAGGTTCATGGGGTCTTTCTCCTTGTGGTCTTTCGTCCGGTGAGTTGGGGGGTCCGGGGGGCGGCGAATAGCGCCCCCCGGGAGCGCGCCCCCCGGCGAGCGCCCCCCCGGGAGATCAGGCCGCGTCGTCCCGGGGCGGGAGGGCCTTCTCGATGCCGACCGCCTTCAGGTACATGTAGTAGAGGAGCGGGATGACGACGAGCGTCAGGGCCGTCGCGACGACGACGCCCGCGATGAGGGCGACCGCGAGGCCCTGGAAGATCGGGTCGAGGAGGATGACGCCGCCGCCCACGACGAGCGCGAGGGCGGTGAGGACGATCGGCCGGAAGCGGACGGCGCCCGCCCGGATGACCGCGTCCTCGAGCCGCTCGCCCATCTCGAGCTCGAGGTTGATGAAGTCGACGAGGAGGATGGAGTTGCGGACGATGATCCCCGCGAGCGCGATGAAGCCGATCATCGACGTCGCGGTGAAGAAGATGCCGAAGAGGCCGTGCGCCGGCAGGATGCCGATGAGCGTGAGCGGGATCGGCGCCATGATGATGAGCGGCGTGACGAAGCTCTTGAACCAGCCGACGACGAGGAAGTAGATCAGGACGAGGACGGCCGCGAAGGCGATGCCCATGTCGCGGAAGACCTCGTAGGTGATGTGCCACTCGCCGTCCCACTTCATGGCGTACTTCGTCGAGTCGGTCGGGAGCGTCGTCGACATGACCGTGAGGGGCGAGCCGTCGGGCGACTTCAGCGCCTCCACCTTGCCGCCCATGTCGAGGATGCCGTAGACCGGGGCCTCGGCAACGCCCGCCATCTCGGCGAGGACGTAGGTCACCGGCTGCAGGTTCTTGTGGTAGATGAAACGTTCGCTCTTGGTCGTGACGACGGTCACGAGCTCACGGAGCGGGACGAGGCGCCCGGTACCGCCGTGGACGGCGGTCTGGAGGAGGCCGTCGAGGCTGGAGCGCTGGGCGCGGTCGAGGCGGAGGACGATCGGGACCGGGTTGCGCGAGTTCTCGTCGCGCAGGAGGCCCGCCTCGGCGCCGTTCAGCGCGACGCGGAGGGTCCGCGTGACGACCTCGGGGGTGACGCCGGCGCGGGCCGCCTTCTCGCGGTCGACGACGAGCTCGACCTTCGGCGCCTCGTCCTCGACGAGCCAGTCGACGTCGACGACGCCAGGGGTCTCCTCGAAGATCTTCTTCACCTGGCCCGCGAGAGAGATCCGCTTCTCCATGTCCGGACCGTAGATCTCGGCGACCATCGTGGAGAGGACGGGAGGTCCGGGCGGCACCTCGGTGACCTTCAGGTTCGCGCCGTGGCCTTGGCGATCGGCAGGAGGAGCGTCCTCACGTCCTTGGCGAACGTGTGGCTGTCGCGCTTGCGCTGGTCCTTCGGGAGGAGGTTGACCTGCAGGTCGGCGACGAGGGGGCCGGACCGGAGGAAGTAGTGCCTCACGAGGCCGTTGAAGTTGAACGGGGCGGAGGTGCCGACGTAGACCTGCACGTCGGAGACCTCGGGGAGCTTGCGCACCTCGAGCGCGAGGTCGCGGGCGACGGAGTTCGTCGCCTCCAGCGTCGTCCCCTCGGGCATGTCGACGACGACCTGGATCTCGCTCTTGTTGTCGTACGGGAGCATCTTGACCTTGGCGACCTTGAAGTAGACGAGCGACATCGAGAGGAGGAGGAGGACGGCGACCCCGCCAACGAGCGCCCAGCTCTTCGCGGGGCTCTGGAGAAGAGGCGTGAAGAGCTTCTGGTAGAAGCGGTGGAGCTTGTCTTCCTGATGCGTCTCGGCGTGCCCCTCGAAGCTCGCCTTGCCGGCGTGCTCCTCGGCGTACTTGCGGAAGAGCTTGAACGTGAGCCACGGCGAGACGACGAACGCGACGAAGAGGGAGAAGATCATCGCGGCCGAGGCGTTGATCGGGATCGGCCGCATGTACGGGCCCATGAGCCCCGAGACGAACGCGAGCGGGAGGAGCGCGCCGACGACGGCGAACGTCGCGAGGATCGTCGGGTTGCCGACCTCGTCGACGGCGTAGATCGTCGTCAGGCGCGGCGGGCCCCAGCCCAGCTCGTAGTGCCGGTGGATGTTCTCGACGACGACGATGGCGTCGTCGACGAGGATGCCGATCGCGAAGATGAGCGCGAACAGCGTGACCCGGTTCAGCGTGTAGCCGAAGAGGTACGACGACGCGAGCGTGAGGGCGAGCGTCATGGGAACGGCGACGAGGACGACGATCGCCTCGCGCCGGCCGAGGAAGAAGGCCATCAGGAGGACGACCGAGAGCGTCGCGAGCGCCATGTGGAAGATGAGCTCGTTCGACTTCTCGTCGGCCGTGTGGCCGTAGTCGCGCGTCTTCGTGGCCGTCACGTTCGAGGGGATGACCTTCCCCTTCAGGCCCGCGACGACCTTGTCGAGGTCCTCGACGAGCTCGACGGCGTTCGTTCCGGGCTTCTTGGCGACGGAGACCGTGACGGCGGCGGTGTCGGCCCCCGCGGCGACGCCGCGGTGGGCCGCGCCCGGGCCCGCCAGCATCCAGACGTATTGCGAGGGTTCGTCGGCGCCGTCGGAGACGGTCGCCACGTCGCGCAGGAAGACGGGCTTGCCGTTCCAGACGGCGACGACCGCTCCGCCGACCTCGTCGGCGTTGCGGAAGAGGGAGCCGACCTCCACCTGGGTCTCGGCGTCCGCCGTGGCGAAGCTCCCGGCGGGGAGGCGCCAGTTCGCGCCGGAGAGGGCCATGTAGGCCTGCAGGAGGGAGACCTGGTGCGCGGCGAGGCGGTCGCGGTCGAAGGTGACCTTCAGTGCGCGCTTCTCGCCGCCGAGGACGGTCACCTGCGCGACGCGCGGGTGCTTCGTCAGCTCGACCTTCAGCTCCTCGGCGACCTGCTTGAGCTGCATCGGCGAGGCGTCCGCGGACCAGAGGGTGTAGGCGAGGACCGGGACGTCGTCGATGCCGCGGGAGACGACGAGCGGCGGCATGGCGCCGGCGGGAAGCTCGGCGGACTTCTCCTGGAGCTTCGTGTGGACCCGGACGGCGGCCTGGTCGGGGTCGGTCCCGACCATGAAGCGGACGATGATCATCCCGCCCGAGGGCTGGGTCGTGGAGTAGACGTACTCGACGTTCGGGATCTCGTAGATCGCCTTCTCGAGGGGCGACGTCAGGCGGCGCTCGACCTCCTGGGCCGTGGCTCCCGGCATCCCGAGGAAGACGTCGATCATCGGGACCTTGATCTGCGGCTCCTCCTCGCGCGGCGTCACCAGGACGGCGAACGCGCCGACGAGGAGCGAGGCGACGACGAGGAGCGGGGTGAGCTTCGACTCGAGGAAGGCCTTGGCGATCCGCCCGGAGGCGCCGACGGGGCGGCGCGTCATCTTGAGCCGGAGCGCCTCCCTCTTGGTCTCCTCGATCGACGCCTTGTTGCCGGCGTCGCCCGTGGGCTCGCTCACTTCTTCACCTCACCCGAGACCTGACCGCGGACCTCCGCGCCGTCGGCGGGGGCCGCCGAGAGGCCGACGAGGAGCTCCTCGCCCCCCTTGAGGCCCGAGAGGACCTCGACGACGTCGCCGTCGCGCGAGCCGAGCGTCACGGCGCGGGTCCGCGCCTTGCCCTGCTCGTCCTTCACGACGACGAGGCTCATGCCGCCCTGCTGAAGGACGGACGAGGCGGGGACGACGACGGCCGTCCGGCGGCCCGTCTCGAGGACGGCGCGCCCGGAGACGCCGGTCGGAACGAGCGCTCCGCCGACGTCGACCTTCGCCGTGAAGGAGTGGCTGGCCGGGTCGGCGCCCGGGGACATCTCCACGACGCGGCCCGGGAGCGGCTTTGCGCCGGGCGTCGCGTCGAGCGTCACGAGGAGCGTGGTGCCGACCGCGAGCTTCGACGTGGCGACGATGCTCTCGGGGACGGAGAGGACGAGCCGCCGGCCGGCCGTCGACTCGACCATGACGAGCGGACGGCCCGGGGCGGCGAGGTCGCCCGGTTCGACCATCTTCTTCGCGACGCGCCCGGCGAACGGGGCGACGACGCGCGATTCCTTCGCGACGGAGGCGGCGGCGCCGACCGCCCCCGTCGCCTGCTCGACGGCCCCCTTCGCCTGCTCGTACTGCATCCGGGCCATGTCGAGCTCGAGCTCGGAGGCCGAGCCGGACTTCTGGAGGGCCTGGAAGCGCTGGTAGTTCCGCTCGGCCAGGGCGAACCCGGCCTTGGCCTGCGCGAGGGCGCCGCGGGCCTGCGACTCCTGCCCCTGGGCGGTGGCGGGGTCGATCTCGACGAGGAGCTGGCCCTGGGCCACGAGGTCGCCCTCTTTCACCGGGACGGCGACGACGGACGCCATGACGCGGCTGCTCACCATGGCGGACTTGCCCGCCTCGACGGTGCCGGAGAGCTCGATGCGCTGGGGGATCTCGCGCGACGCGGCCTTCGCGAGGGAGGCGGAGACGGGGTCGGGGGTGGCGAGTGCGCCGGCCTTGTGCCCGCCTCCGCAGGCGGTGAGCGCGAGCGCGCCGGCCACGGTGAGGGTGACGAGGGAAACGGTCTTCCGGGAAGTCATGCGAGCCTCCGTGCTCTTCTGCTTTGTCGGGTCGGGGAGGAGGGTGTCGGGCGCGCTCACGGGACTGCCGTCTCCGGGGCCTTGCCGGCCTTCACCGCGAGGCGCAGCGCCGTGGCGTGGGCGTCGGCGCGGGCGACGAGCTCGCGCGTCTCGGCCTCCCTACGGGCAGTGGTCGCGTCGAGAAGGTCGATCGTCTTCACGACGCCGCTCTTGAAGCGCTCGTCGGTGATCCGCTCGCTCTCGCGGGCGGACTCGAGCGCCTTGACGGCGGTGGCGTGCCGGGCGCGGGCGGTCGCAGCCTCCTCGTACGCCTGCCTCACCTCGAGGGCGACGCCGTCGGCGAAGCGGGCGACGTCCTCGCGGCCGGCCTGGGCATCCAGGCGCGCCGCCGCGGCGGCGGCCTTGTCGGCCCCGCCCTGGAAGACGTTGATCGCGGCGAAGGCCATGACCGTCCCGGCCGAGCCGCTCGCCCCGAAGAGGTTCTTGTCGTGGAGGTCCCACCGGGCGGAGACGCCCACCTTCGGCCACCAGGCGGCCTTCTTCACCTTCTCCTCGAGCTCGCCGGCCCGAAGGAGGCTCCTCGCCGCGGCGAGGTCCTTCCGGGATCCGGCCGAGGCGACCCAGGAGGCGGCGTCGCCGTCGAGGGGCTTCGGGCCGGGGAGAGGCGCGAGCTGCCAGGTCGAGTCCTGCGCGACGCCGATCCGGAAGGCGAGGTTCGCGTTGGCGACGCGGGCCTTCCCCTTCGCGTCCTCGAGCAGGTCCTCGACGCGGGCCAGCTCCACCTCGGCCCGGAGGAGCTCGGAGCGGACGAGCATCCCCTGCTCGACGTAGCTCTTCGCGAGCTCCACGTGGGCCTTCACGGTGTCGCGGGCCTTCGTGAGGAGAGAGACGAACTCTTCGGCCTGCGCGAGCATCACCCAGGCCTCGCCGGCGGCGAGGGCGGCGTTGTCGGCGGCCCAGAGGGCCTGACTGCCGGCGGCCTCGGCGGCGCTCCGGGCCTGGTCGATCCGGCCGGAGAGCTCGCCGCCCGTGAAGAGCGGGACCATCGCCTCGGCGCGCGTGATCGCCGTTCCCGACCAGCCGGGGTCGTTCGGGTTGCTCGTGACGAAGGCCGGGAAGGAGAACTCGTTCCGGTTCAGCTCCAGCGCGAACGACTCGGCGGGCGAGTCGGTCCGGATGTAGGTTTCAGAGAGCGTCAGGGACGGCAGGCGGAAGGCCGAGGCCTGGCTCACGCGGGCCGTCGCCGCCTCCTGCCGGGCCTTCGCGGCGGTCACCTCGCGGGCTCCGTCCCGGGCCCGGCTCATCGCCTCCCCCAGGGAGATCGGTCCGTCCGCGCGGACGGCGCCCGAGGCCACGAGCCCCAGGACCGCCACCGCCACTCCGTATCGCATGTCTCCTCCTTGCCGGCGAGGGGCCCGAATCGGTCCCCTGTGTGTGACTATATGAAAATATAGTTATAAATCGATTTCCTGTCAAGCCCTCGCGCCGGTCCGTCGCGGGAATGCCCCCCCCGGGCGTCCGTCAGGTCTGGCGGGTGGAAAGAGAAACAGCTCATTCTGCTCCTCGACCGGAGCGCCGGGGTGGTCGAGCGGCTAACATCAGTCCGACCGGGAGGGGCATGAGGAGCGACGAGCCCGCGGTAGGCGAGGGGACGGACCGCTACCGCCGCCAGAGGCGCATCCAGGAGGCGACCTACGCGATCGCCCAGGCGGTGACGTCGAGCGAGGGCCTCGACGACCTCTTCGCGCGGATCCACCGGATCGTCGCCGGGCTGATGGAAGCCCGAAACCTCTACATTGCGCTCCTGGACGAGGCGACCGGCAGCCTCACGTTTCCCTATTTCCGCGACGAGATCGACGCCGAGCCCCCCGCGGGGCCCGTCCCGGTCGGGCGCGGGCTGACGGGCTACGTCCTCCGGAAGGGGGAGCCCCTGCTCGCCTCGCCCGAGGTCTTCGACGACCTCGTCGCGCGCGGAGAGGTGGAGTCGATCGGGGCCGCCTCGATCGACTGGCTGGGCGTGCCGCTGCGCGCGGGGGACCGGACGATCGGGGTCCTCGCGGTCCAGAGCTACGTCGGAAACCTGAGGTACGGCGCGGAAGACCAGGCGCTCCTCGGGTTCGTCTCGTCGCAGGTCGCCCTCGCCATCGAGCGCCGCCGGGGGGAAGCGGCTCTTCGCCAGAGCGAGAGGCGGCATCGCGCGCTCCTGGAGGCGCTGCCCGACCTCCTCTTCGTCCTCGGCCGGGATGGCCGCTACCTCGCGGTCCACGCCGCGAGGCCGGAGACTCTCGCCGCACCGCGCGAGACCCTCCTCGGCAGCGCGATCCCCACGGTCCTGCCCCCGGCGGCGGCGGCGGTCTGGATGGGTGCGATCGGCCGCTGCCTCGCGGGCGAAGGCACGCAGGTCATCGAGTACGCGCTCGACGTCCCAGCCGGCCGGCGCGTTTTCGAGGGGCGGGTCGTCAGGCACGACGCGGAGTCGGTGCTCTCCCTCGTTCGCGACGTCACCGACCGCGTCGAGGGGGAGCGGGCGCTTCAGGAACGCGAGCGGGAGCTGAAGCGGCTCACCGACAACATGCTCGACGTGATCTCCGAGACGGACCTCACCGGGGTCCTGCGGTTCGCCACGCCCTCCTACGAGGCGGTGACGGGCTGGCTGCCCGAGGAGTTCATCGGGCACAACGCCTTCGAGTTCATCCACCCGGAAGACGCAGAGCTCTCCCGGGAGATGCTCGGGAGAAAGGCGCGGCGGGACGGCTCCTCCTCCTTCACCTACCGCTTCCGGACGAAGGACGGCCGGTGGCTCTGGGTCGATTCCCTCGTGACCCTCGCGCGGGACGGGAAAGGGGAGCCGGACGGGCTCGTCATCACGAGCCGCGACGTCACCGACCGCAAGCGCGACGAGGAGATCGTCCGGCTCCAGCACGAGACGGAGCGGAGCCTGCTCCGGCGCGAGGGGCTCGAAGCGATCCTCGGGCGGATCTGCACCCGCGTCGCGGGGTTCTTCGACTTCCCGGTCGTCTGGATCGGCCTGAAGGTATCCGACGGGAGGATCGAGCCGCGGGCCGTCGCGGGCGAGGCCGCCGGGTTCGTGACGGGCTCGACCTTCCGCTGGGACGAATCCCCCGAGGGGCGCGGGCCGTCGGGAGAGGCGGTCCGGACCGGGAAGACCGTCTACGTCGATGGCCTCGGGGACGAGCGGGTCGCACCCTGGAAGGAGGGCGCGGTGGCGAGCGGCCTCGGTGCCGCGATCTCGGTGCCCCTCGTCGTCGGCGAGCGCGTCCTCGGGGTCCTTTCCTGCTACGCCCGCGGGCCGGAGGCCTTCCGGAGCGGTGCGGTCGTGCCGATCACCCGGATCGCCGACCAGGCGGCCCTCTCGCTCCTCGAGGCCGAGCAGCTCGAGCGGATCGAGCTGCAGACGGCGGCCCTCGAGGCGACCGCGAACGCGGTGGTCATCACCGACCGCGAAGGACGCGTGGAGTGGGTCAACCGCGCCTTCACCGACCTGACCGGGTTCAAGCTCGAGGACGTTCGCGGCGAGACGCCCCGCGTGCTCAAGTCCGGCGTCCAGAGCGACTTCTACTACGAGAAGATGTGGGAGACGATCCTGGGCGGGCACGTCTGGCGGGGCGAGCTCTACAACAAGCGCAAGGACGGGACCGTCTACGTCGAGGAGCAGACGATCACGCCCGTCACCGGGACCGACGGCACCATCGGCCATTTCGTCGCGGTGAAACAGGACGTCACCCAGCGGAGGAAGACCGAGGAGAGGATCCGCTACCTCGCCCTCCACGACCCGCTCACCGACCTGGGGAACCGCCGCTCGGTCGAGGAAAGCCTCGAGCGGGTCGTCGCGCGGGCGCGCCGCGGGACGCCCGGGTCGCTCGTCCTCCTCGACCTGGACCACTTCAAGGTCGTCAACGACACGCTCGGGCACGCCGCGGGCGACACCGTTCTCGTCGAGCTGGCACGCCTCCTCGGGACGCTCCGCCGGCCTGGGGACGAGATCGCCCGCCTCGGTGGCGACGAGTTCGTCCTCGTCCTCGAGGGGATCCCGGGGGAGGCGGGCCGCATGGTGGCCGAACGGCTCCGGCGGGCGATCCACGAGCACCGCTTCGAGGTCGGCGGCAGCCGGTTCGACCTCGGTGTGAGCGTCGGCGTCGTCCCGATCGACGGGCGCCTCAACGCCGCCGCGCTCCTCGCCCTCGCCGATTCGGCGCTCTACTCGGCCAAGGAACGGGGCCGCAACCGCGTCGTCCTCGTCGACGCCTCGATCTCGCCGACGCCGCTCTCCGAGGCGAGCGTCTGGGCCTCGCGGGTCAAGGACGCCCTTCGCGACCAGCGCTTCGTCCTCGCCTACCAGCCGATCTTCCGCCTCGCCACGGGACGGACGGCGCACTACGAGGCGCTTCTCAGGCTGCGCGACGACGCCGGAGAGCTCGTCGGCCCGGGTGCGTTCCTGCCCGCGGCCGAGCAGTTCGGGCTCCTCCCGCAGCTCGACATGTGGGTCGTCGACCAGGTGCTCGAGCTGCTGAAGGCGCGGGGGGACGTGGAGGTCTTCGTGAACCTCTCCGGCGCGAGCCTCGGCGAGGAGGGGCACCTCCTCTCGATCGAGGAGCGGATCCGGGAGAGCGGGATCGGTCCCGGCCGGCTCGCGTTCGAGGTGACCGAAACGACCGCGGTGAGGGACATGATGGCCGCGCGGGAGTGGATGCGGCGCCTGCGCGACCTCGGCTGCCGGTTCGCGCTCGACGACTTCGGCATCGGGTTCTCGTCCTTCTCCTACCTGCAGAGCCTCCCGGCCGACTACGTCAAGATCGACGGCTCCTTCATCCGCGACCTCGACACGAACCTCGCGAACCAGGCCCTCGTCAAGGCGATCGACACGGTGGCCCACACCCTCGGCAAGGAGACGATCGCCGAGCAGGTCGAGAACCTCGGATCGGTGGCCATCCTGAGGGAGCTCGGAGTGGAGTTCGCGCAGGGCTTCGCGCTCGGCGGGCCGAAGCCGGACCTGCCCCCGGCGGACGCCTGATCGCGCTCCTGAGCCCCCCGCCCGCGCCTTCCCGCCCCGGCCCCTAGAATCCCCGGGGCCGCGGTCCTCCTGACCCGGCCACGAGGGAGTGCGGAATGGCGAGCGAGAAACCCCGGCGCGTGGCGATCCTGACGAGCGGTGGCGACGCCCCCGGGATGAACGCCGTCGTCCGGGCGGCGGTGCGCGCGGCGCTGGAGAAGGGGCTCGAGATCTTCGCGGTGGAGGAAGGGTTCCAGGGGCTCGTGGACGGCGGTTCGCGGATCCGGCGGATGGGATGGAACGACGTCGGCGGCATCCTCGCGAAGGGGGGAACCGTCATCGGCACCGCGCGATGCCCGGCGTTCCGCACGCGCGAGGGGAGGCTCGCCGCCGCCCGGAACGTGGCACGCGAGCGGATCGACGCGCTGATCGTCGTCGGTGGAGACGGCTCGTTGACGGGCGCCGACCTCTTCCGCAGGGAGTGGCCCGGCCTCCTCAAGGAGCTCGCGGCAAAGGGCGAGCTCGCGCCGGAGACGGCGAAGGCGGCCGCGCCGCTCGCGCTCGTCGGCCTCGTCGGGTCGATCGACAACGACATGGCCGGGACCGACATGACGATCGGTGCCGACACGGCGCTCCACCGGGTCGTGGAAGCGGTCGACGCGCTCGTCTCGACGGCCGCGAGCCACCAGCGGACCTTCGTCGTCGAGGTGATGGGCCGCAACTGCGGCTACCTCGCTCTCATGAGCGCCCTGGCGACGGGTGCCGGGTGGGTCTTCATCCCCGAGGCGCCGCCCGACGGCGACGACTGGGAAGAGAAGCTCTGCGCGGTCCTGACGGAGGGACGGAAGGCGGGACGCCGGCACTCGACCGTGATCCTCGCGGAGGGGGCCATCGACCGGCAGGGAAGGCCGATCGAGGCGGAGCGGATCCGCAGGCTCCTCGAGGAGAGGCTCGGGACCGAGACCCGGACGACCGTCCTCGGCCACGTCCAGCGCGGAGGGGCGCCGAGCGCCTTCGACCGGACCATGGGGACCCTCCTCGGCGTGGCGGCGGTGGAGGAGGTCCTGCGTTACGGCCCGGACGACGTACCGTGTCTCATCGGCCTGCGGGAGAACCGCATCGCCCGCGTGCCCCTGATGGAGAACGTCGACAAGGCGCGCGCGGTGGGCGAGGCGATCCGGTCGGGCGACTTCGACCGGGCCATGGAGCTGCGGGGCACGGGGTTCCGCAACGCCTTCCGCATCCTGAAGACGCTCGTCCGCGCCTTCCCGCACGGCCCCCGCGACGGGCAGCGCCGGCGGCGCTTCCTCGTCCTCCACGCGGGCGCCCCGGCCCCCGGCATGAACACCGCGATCCGCGCGGCGGTGCGCCTCCTCGTCGACCAGGGGCACGTCGTCCTCGGCGCCCGGAGCGGCTTCGAGGGGCTCCTCGCGGGCCACGTCGAGGAGCTCGACTGGATGAGCGTCCACGGCTGGGTCTCCGCGGGCGGGGCCGAGCTCGGGACGAGCCGGAAGGTCCCCTCGACGGAGGAGCTCGGCGTTCTGGCCGGGGTCCTCACCGCTCACCAGGTCGAGGGGATCCTCCTCGTCGGTGGCTGGGCGGCCTACCAGGCGGTGTTCCGGATGGACGCCGCCCGAGGCGCTCACGCGCCCTTCCGCGTCCCGATCGTCTGCGTCCCGGCCGGCATCGACAACAGCCTCCCCGGCTCGGAGCTCTCCATCGGCGCCGACACCGCGCTGAACGCGATCGTCTGGGCGGTCGACAAGATCAAGCAGTCGGCCGTGGCCTGGCGGCGCACGTTCGTCGTCGAGGTGATGGGGCGCTACTGCGGCTACCTCGCCGTCATGTCGGGCCTGGCGACGGGGGCCGAGCGGGTCTTCACGCACGAGGAGGGGATCACGATGGCGGGCCTCGAGAAGGACCTCGAAAGCCTCGTCGCGGGCTTCCGGAAAGGGAAGCGCCTCGCGCTGATCATCCGGAACGAGCACGCCAGCCCCGTCTTCACGACGGACTTCCTGCGGCGCCTCTTCGAGGAGGAAGGCAAGGACCTGTTCGACTCCCGTCAGGCGATCCTCGGTCACCTGCAGCAGGGTGGCGATCCGACGCCGTTCGACCGGATCGTGGCGACCCGGTCGGCGGCCCGCGCCGTGGAGGTCCTCCTCGAAGAGAGCGCCAAGGACGACCCGGCGGCCTGCTACCTCGGGTTCCAGGCGGGGAGGCTGACGACATTTCCGATCTCGGGCCTCCCCTCGAAGGTGGAGGACGCGTTCGAGAGGGCGAAGGACCCCTGGTGGCGCGCCGTCGAGCCGGTCGTCCGCCTGCTGGGACAGTCCGGACCGGGCTCGGCCGCCTGACGGCGGCCGCCCGGCCCGCCGCCTACAGCGTCTCCCCCTCGAAGTACGACGCGCTCCCCGGGCCGGTCTCGTCGCGGTGGCCGGACGGAACGAGGACGATCGGCGGGAGCTCGTTCTCGACGAGGTAGCCGAAGCGGTCGCGGAAGTCGGCGAGCGACAGGCCGCACGTCGCCGCGAATCGCGCGAGCTCGTGCGGGTCCTCGAAGTCGTCCTTGCGGAGGCGGATCATGTAGCGGCGCGCGATGGCGTAGCGGGTCGAGTGGACGTCGACCATCCGCACCTTCGTCCGGCCCGTCTGCGGGTCGATCATCTCGGCGAAGGGGATCGGGACGAAGTTCCCTCCCTGCATCGACACCATCGCCCCCGTTCCCCCGGAGAGGATGTACTTCGCCGCGCAGTAGCCGAGGTCGCGGGTGTACTCGAGGTCGAAGGGGACGGGGTCGGCGCAGCGCAGCTCGTAGCCGATGTTCTTGTCGGTGACGGTCGCCTTCACGCCGAGCCTCTTCAGCTCTTCCTGGACGGCCATCTTCAGGATCTCGCCGATGTTCACGTCGGCGATGCGCAGGTGTCCGTGGGCGTCGCGCTCGGCCTCGGCGAGCCCCTTGAGCTCCTCGGGGTCGAGCTCGAGGACGAGCCCTTCCGCGATGATCGCCACGCCGTCCCGGCGCCCGTAGCTGAGCCGCTTCAGGATCGCGCCGACGAGCGTGTCGACGATCGCGCGGAACCGGACCTTCTGCCCCTGGAACTCCTCGGGGATCAGCGTGAGCGTCGCGCCGGCGGCCTTCCCGATCCCGAGCGCGAGGTGACCGGCCTTGCGCCCCATCGCGATGACGAAGTACCAGCGTGACGTCGTCCGCGCGTCGACCATCAGGTTCTTGACGATCTCGACGCCGACGTGGCGCGCCGTCTGGAAGCCGAACGTGTCGACGTCGGGCGGCAGGTCGAGGTCGTTGTCGATCGTCTTCGGGACGTGGACGACGGCGATCCGGCCCTCGGCCTTCTCCGCGAGCTTCATCGAGGAGAACGCGGTGTCGTCGCCCCCGATCGTGATGAGGCGCGAGACGTTGAGGCGCAGGAGCGAGATGACGGCGTTCTCGAGGAGCTGCGGGTCCTTCGTCGGGTTCGCGCGGGCGATGCCGATGTGCGAGCCGCCGCGGAAGTGGATCCGGCTCACCTCGTCGATCGTGAGCGGGTGAACGTGCTCGATGTTTCCCTGCATGAGCCACTGGAATCCGTCGCGGATGCCGAGGACGGTGACGCCTTCGAGCTGCGCGCGGATCGTCGCCGCGCTGATGACGCTGTTGATGCCCGGGGCCGGTCCTCCGCCGACGAGAATGGCCAGGTTCTTCTGCGGGCTGTTGGTCATGGAGCCTCCATCGAGCGGCGAAGTGTACGGCAGGGCGGCGCAGGCCCCGGCCGTCCACTAACATCGCCGGGACGACCATGTCCGCGACGCCGACCCTGCCCGCCTCGCCGTCCTCCGACGCCCGCCGTGCGGGGTTCCGATCGAGGGATGCGATCCGCGCGGCTCTCTCCCGGTCCGGCGTCTCGTCGGCGGGCGTCGAGGTCGACGTCACCGAGCCCGAAGCCGCCCTTCCGGTCGCGGGCCTCGCCCGCGCCCTCGTCGAGGCCTCGGCCCGGCCGTCCGTGCGACTCGTCCCGGGTGGAGGCTTTCCCGGCGCACCGTTTCCCGCCGGGGAGACCTACGTCACCTCTTGGGAGCTGCAGCTCCTCGACGAGGAACGGGCCGCGGGCCCGGCGCAATCGGCACCCTGGTCCGCCGAAGCGCCCGTCACGGTGCACGGGCGTCACGGAGACGGATTCGCGGAGTCTTTCCGGCCGTGGCTCGTCCATTCCTTCTCGGGGCGAAAGGGACACGCGCGCCCCGAGGTCCTCGCGCTCGTCCCCGCCTCGGCGCGGGCCGTCCTCGACGTCGGCTGCGGTGAAGGGGCGCTCGGCGCGAGCCTCGAGGCGCTCGGCGCGCGTGTCACCGGGATCGAGCTGGACGCCCGCGCGGCCCGCGTCGCCGCCCGCCGGCTCACGCGCGTCCTCGCCCTGCCGGCCGAGGAGGCCGTCGAGCTTCTCGACGCCCGTCCCGACGCGATCGTCCTGGCCGACGTCCTCGAGCACCTCGCCAACCCGGCCGCCGTCCTTGGCGCCCTGCGCGCGGCCCTCGCGCCCGGGGGGCTCCTCGTCTTCTCCGTCCCGAACGCCACGCACGCCTCGGTCCTCGGCGGAGCGTTCCGCGGCCGCTGGGACCGCGAGCTGGAGGGGATCGTGGCGGACGACCACCGCACCTACGCGGGACGGGCGGGCTGGGTTTCCCTCCTGGGGTCGTGCGGCTTCCGCGTGACCTCCTGCACCGCCGCGGCGGCGCGGACGGCACGCTCCGGCGAGGACCGCGAGGCGTTCCTCGCCTCGACCCGCCTGACGGCGGACGATCTCGACGCCGTGCAGTGGCTCGGGACCGCGGAGCTCGCGGCTCCCGGCACCCCGGGAGAGGGGCGCATCGCGGTGGAAGCCGAAGGACCTCTCGGCGAGGAGGACCCGATCGGCGCGGTCGCCTCGCGAGCCGGGTCGGGAGAGATCGTCCTCGCCGCCGGGAACCCCGTTCGCGCGGGTCTCGTCGAAACGCTCCTCGGGGGAGGCCTGGTCACGGGCGAGGACGCGATCGCGCTCCTGTCCGGCTGGACCCCGTCGGGCCTGGAAAGCCGGTTCGAGGGGAGCGGTCTCTCCGTTCGGGTCGCGCCGTCCTCGGAAGAGCCGCTTCCGCGTGCCGTTCAGCGGGTCGTCGACGAGCGGCGAGCGGCGATTCTTCCGACGGACGAGGCGGCGCTCGGGGCCGCCCGCTGGGCCGTGACGTTCGGTCCGGCCGTTTCCTGACGCGGGTCAGCGCGCCGTGCCGACGCCGGGAAGGCCCGGCTCGACCCGCGCCTCCTCGTGACGGATGAACGCGGCGAACGTGCCTGGCCACACGGACGGTTTCGAAGGGGCCGTCGCGAGAGGCGTCCCCGGGAACCACGGGGCAGCCGCGCCGGCGAAGCGCGAGGCCCTCTCGGGGTCCTTGCGGTCCCGCGCCAGGAGAGCGCGGACCGCGAGAATCGAGGGGGTGGCTTCCCGGTCCCGGGGAAGGGAGCCCAGGAACGCCGCCGCCGTGTCGAACCGCCCGAGGAGGCGAAGGCTCTCGACGTAGAGGGCGTCTCCTTCCTCGCCGGGCCGCAGGGCCAGGAGCCGGTCGGCGAGAACGAGCCCCTCGTCGAGCCGGCCCGTCTCGTGAGCCCGGAGGACCTGCCCGGCGAGGGACTGGAGATAGACGGAGCCGCTCGCGGGATCGCTCGCGCCGTGGAGAAGCGAGCGGCCGAAGAAGCCCCACCGCGGGAGCGGAGCGAGGATTGCCGCCAGCTCCGCCGGAAAGGGAACCAGCCTCGGCCCAAGGTCGGGCCGGCGGTCGTACCACGGGGGCCGGGAGAGCCGTGCCGCGACCTTGTCGGGCGTTCCCGCGAGGGTCGCGGCGAAGTACCACGGGTGGACGACGTGCGGGGCGGCGGCCGGCACCGTCGCCAGGACCTGGTCCGGCGGAACGCTCGGCCTGCCCTCGTCGTTCGGCTCGATCGCGATCGCGGGAATCTGCTTCTCGAGCCGGGGCGTCAACGCCGGGCGGCGTGCGTTCGCGACGTAGGTGTCGACGAACGACGTGTGGAGGAGGAGCGGGGGAAGGTTCAGGGCGATCGAAAGGCCGGCAACGATACGCCGGGGCCGGTCGGCCAGGCCCGCCGCGACGAGCGCCGCCCAGGGAGCGAGGAGCGGGACGGCGGGAACGAGGAGTCTCGGTCCCCATCCTCCTGCACCGTGCCAGGCCCACCAGCTGGCGGCCGTGACGAGAAGGACGGCCGCCGCGGCGAGGCTCGCGGCGGCCGCGAGGCGCCGCGGCGCATCGACGCCGGACCGGAGCTCACGAAGAAGGGCCACGCCCGCGAGCGCGGCCGCCGGGAAGAAGAGGAGGAGCCCGCGGTTCGGCCCGACGAGGAGGCGCCAGAGGCCGTCGAGGAGCGGGTGCGTGAACCCCTCGCCGCCGTAGCCGGAGAACGGCGCGCCGAACCGGACGATCTCGAGCACGAGCCACGCCGCCAGCGGCACGCTGGAGCCGAGCGCCGCGGCGAGGAGCCGCCGGCCCCGGAGAAAGGACGCGGCGGCGAGCGGCAGGAGGAGGATCGGCGCCACGGCCGCGAGGCTCGACTTCAGGAGGACGGCGAACCCGGCCGAGAACCCGGCCGCCGCCGCGAGGCGTGCGGACGCGCCCGGCGCCGTCTCTCGCGCGGCGCCGAACGCGAGAGCGAGCGCGCCGCCGAGCGCCGCGGCCTGGAGCGGCTCGGAGTAGTCGGACGTGGCGTAGGCGGCGAGGGGAGAGCCGAGCCCTGCCAGCAGGACCGCGAGGCTCGTCCCGGACGCCGACGCTCCGGCGAGCCGGGCCGCATATCCAGAAGCGGCCGCCGCGAGGAGCACGGCCGCGAACGGCGCGAGGAGGAAGAGCGGCTGCGAGGAGCCGGCCCCGAAACGACGTTCCACGAGGGGCGCGAGGAACGCGGCGGGAAGCTGCGCGAGCGTCGTTCCGAAGCCGTACCGCGAGACGGCGTGGTCGCCGCGGTCCACCGCGCGGGGCGCCCCCTTGGCGAGGCCGATCCCACCCGTCTCGGCGATCGCCACGGCGGTCCCGATCATCTGCCGGCCGTCCGATCCTTTGCCCGCGTGACGGTCGTCCGCCGACAGCGCGAGGACGGCAGCGACGACGAGAAGGGAGCGCCGCACGGGGCTCGCCGGTGCCGGGGGACGGGTTCTCGCCACCGGCTGAGGCTACCGCACGCCCTCTACGGGTGGCATCCTCGACCTCATGCTCGTCCGCAGTCTCCACTGGGTCGGCTCGAACGTCCTCGTCCCGATCGCGATCGCCGTTCTCGCCTTCGCGGTCCTCGAGGGCGGTTGCCGGGCGGGAGGACGCCTCCGTTCCGGGACGTGGCCGGTCACGGCCCGCGAGAAGGAAGCGCGCCTCGTCCGCGAGATCGGACGAGCCTACCGTCCGCACCCGTTCCTCGCGATGTCCGGCCGCCCCGGGGGCGTCATCCGGGTGGAAGGTCATGAAGCCCGCTTCAATTCGCTCGGGCTCCGGGGCCCGGAGGTGGAGAGGCCGAAGCCCCAGGGGCGTTACCGCGTCGTCTGCGAGGGAGGTTCGACGACCTTCGACCTGCGCGCCTCGGGCGACGCCTCGACCTGGCCCGCGCTTCTGGCGGGGAGCCTCGGCCCTGGCTGGGACGTGGTCAACGCCGGCTTTCCGGGCTGGACGAGCGTTCAGAGCCTCATCTCGCTGGAGCTGCGGGACGTCGACCTCGAGCCCGACCTCGTCGTCGTCTTCGCCGGGATCAACGACGCACAGCCGGCCGGGCACGTTCCGTTGGCGCGGGACTACTCGGCCGGGCACGGCGAGATCCTCCCCCGCGTTCTCGGCGCAGAGCCGGCGCCGCTTCCCCTGGCAGCGCGCTCCGTCTTCGTGGAGTGGCTCCGTCTCCGCCTGGGGCTTCTCGAGCCGCCGGCGGCCGGGAGCGGTTTCGCTCCCGCGTGGGGGTGGGCAGGAGGCGAGCGCCGGGACGTGATTCCCGAGGACGCCGTCGCCGTCTTCGCGCGAAACCTCCGGTCGATTTCGGCCGTCGCGCGGGAGCACGGGGCGAAGACCCTCCTCGTGGCGCAGGCGGTCAGGGTCCGAAAGGGCCAGCAAGAGGCCGACCGGGCCTACCTCGCGTCCTGGACCCCGGGGCTGACGCTGGCCGGCTACCTCGACGCCCTCCGCCGCTACAACGCGGCGGCCCTCGCCCTCGCCGACGGACGCGACGTCTTCTTCGCGGACCCGTTCGCCGAAGGCGACTTTTCGGACGCGGACTTCGCAGACCCGATGCATTTTTCACGCGCCGGCGCGGAGAAGTTCTCGAGGCGGATCGCCGAGGTGGCGGTTCGGATCCGGACCGTGGATCCGGCCCTTCCCGCTGCTAACATCCGGCCCTGATGCGGTGCGGGGCCCCGGCCGCGCGAAGATGGACGCAGACAGGAAATTCGGACTCGTCGTCGGGGGAGTGCTGGCCCTGCTGGGCCTCGCGCTCGTCCTCGCAGGCTCGCGGCTCGCGGGGCCCGTGCTGGGTGGCGCGGGAGCGCTGCTGCTCGTCCTCGGCTTCGTCGCCCCGGGACTCCTCGGTCCCGTCCACCGGGGGTGGATGGCCGTCGCCCGGACGCTCGGACGGGTGAACACGACCCTCTTCCTCGGTCTCGTCTTCTTCCTCGTCCTGACGCCGCTCGGCTTCGCCCTCCGGCTCGCGGGCCGCGACGAGCTCGCGCGCCGGCGGCGGCGCCGGACCGGCTGGGTCCCCTACCCCGAACGCAACCGCGACCCGCGCCACTTCGAGAAGATGTTCTGATGGCCAAGCACGAGGTCCTCGTCGAGCTCTGGGAGTTCCTGAAGTACCGCAAGAAGTTCTGGCTGGCCCCGATCCTCTTCCTCCTGATCCTCGTCGGGTTCCTGCTCGTCCTCGCCGAGAAGAGCGTCCTGGCGCCGTTCATCTACACCCTCTTCTGACCGTGCCGAAACGCATCCTCGGCCTCTCGGCCTATTACCACGACTCCGCCGCGGCACTCGTCGTCGACGGCGAGATCGTGGCGGCCGCCCAGGAAGAGCGGTTCACGCGCAGGAAGCACGACGCCGGGTTTCCGGGGCACGCGGCCCACTGGTGCCTGAAGGAGGGGGGCGTCGAGGTCTCCTCCCTCGACGCCGTCGCCTTCTACGACAAGCCGCTCCTGAAGTTCGAGCGACTGTTCGAGACGTACCTCGACTTCGCGCCGCGCGGTTTCCGCTCCTTCCTGAAGGCGATGCCGCTCTGGATGCGCGAGAAGCTCTGGATGAAGGACCGGATCCGCGAGGACCTCCGCTTCGAGGGGGAGATCCTCTTCGCCGAGCACCACGAGTCGCACGCGGCGTCGGCGTTCTTCCCGTCTCCCTACGAGGAGGCGGCCGTCCTGACGATGGACGGCGTCGGCGAGTGGGCGACCTCCTCGATCGGCCACGGGAAGGGCGCGTCGCTCGACATGCTCCTCGAGCTGCGCTTCCCCCACTCGGTCGGCCTCCTCTACTCGGCATTCACCTACTTCTGCGGGTTCAAGGTGAACAGCGGCGAGTACAAGCTCATGGGGCTCGCGCCGTACGGAGAGCCGCGGTTCGCCGACGTCATCCGGCGGGAGGTCGTCGAGGTGCACGACGACGGCTCGATCCGGCTCGACCTCGACACGCTCGAGTTCGCTCACGGTCTCACGATGACGGGACGGGCGTTCGAGCGCCTCTTCGGGGGGCCGGCGCGGGCCGCGGAGTCGCTCCTGACGCAGCGTGAGATGGACCTCGCGGCCTCCGTGCAGGCCGTCACCGAGGAGATCGTCCTGAAGATGGCCCGGCACGCGAAGGAGCTCACGGGCGCGAAGCATCTCTGTCTCGCCGGAGGCGTCGCGCTGAACTGCGTCGCGAACGGGGCGCTGGCGCGCGCGGGTCTCTTCGAAGACCTCTTCGTCCAGCCGGCTGCGGGGGACGCGGGAGGGGCCGTGGGCGCGGCGCTCGCCGTCTGGCACCGCAGGATGGGCGGGCCGCGGTCGAGCCCGGAGAAGCTCGGGACGTGGAGTTCCCCGGCGGGAGGAGGCGGCCTTGCGCCCTACGCCGACGGCATGAAGGGAGCGTTCCTCGGCCCCGCCTTCCCTTCGGAGGAGATCGCGGCCTGGCTGCGCGGGAAGGGCCTGCCGTTCCGGACCGTTCCGCTGGAGGAGCTGCCCGACGTCGTGGCCGCCCTGCTGGCCGAGGAGAAGGTCGTCGGCCTGCTGCAGGGTCGGATGGAGTTCGGGCCGCGCGCTCTCGGCGGGCGCAGCATCCTGGGCGACCCGCGCTCTCCGAAGATGCAGTCCGTGATGAACCTGAAGATCAAGTTCCGCGAGTCGTTCCGGCCCTTCGCCCCTTCGGTCCTTCGCGAAGACGTGTCCGAGTGGTTCGAGCTCGACGGCGACTCCCCCTACATGCTCCTGACGGCCGACGTGAGGAAGGAGCTGCGGCGCGAGATGACCCCGGCCGAGCGGGCGCTCTGGGGGATCGAGAAGCTGAACGTGCCGCGCTCGGGCATCCCCGCGGTGACGCACGTCGATTACTCGGCGCGGCTCCAGACGGTGCGGCGCGAGGCGAACCCGCTCTACCACGCGATCCTCTCCGCCTTCAAGGCGAGGACGGGCTGCCCGGTCGTGGTCAACACGTCGTTCAACGTGCGCGGCGAGCCGATCGTCTGCACGCCGGAAGACGCCTGGCGCTGCTTCATGCGTACGGCGATGGACGCCCTCGTCCTGGAGAACCACGTTCTCCTCCGCGAGGAGCAGCCCGAGTTCGTCGAGACGGAGGAGTGGCGGGCCTCCTTCACGCTCGACTGAGCGAGGCCCCGGGGCCGTACCCCGGATCGCGCCGGGTTATCGTCGGAGACTGCGGAGGGACCGGATGAAGGTCGTCTACGTCGTCGAGAGCCTCGAGATGTCGGGAGGCGTCAAGGTCATCGTCGAGCACGCGGAAGAGCTCTCGCGCCGCGGGCACGACGTCTCCATCGTCACCCGTCACGCGGCCGACGACTGGATGCCCGTCGGCGTCCCGGTGAGCCTCGTTCCCTCGTTCTCGGCAGAGACGCTCCCGGAGGCGGACGTCCACGTTGCGACCTGGTTCGAAACGGTGGTCCCGACGCTCCGGGCCGGCCGCGCCCGGACCGTCGTCCACTTCAGCCAGGGCTACGAAGCGATCTACCCCTGGATCGCGCACCGGAAGGCTGAGATCGACGAGGCCTACGCGCAGCCGGTGCCGAAGCTCCTCATCTCGGCCCACCTCGTCGGGCTCTTCGAGGGGCGATTCCCCGGGCCGTTCCACGTCCTGCCGCAGGCGATCCGCGCGGCGGACTACGCCCCGGGAGACCCCGAACGCGACCGCCCGCGGCAGCCCCCGGCGATCGGCATCGTCGGCCCCTTCGAGGCGCTCAACAAGGGGATCCGGGTCGGCCTCGAGGCCGTCTCCCGGCTGCGGGATGGGGGCCGGCCCCTGCGGCTGCACCGCGCGAGCCAGATGCCGCTCACCGACGAGGAGCGGGCGCTCCTGCCCTGCGACGTCTACGCCTTCCGCGCGTCCGTCGCGGAGATGGTCGCGTGGTACCACTCCTCGGACGTCCTCGTCCACCCCTCGTTCGAGGCGGAGGGCTTCCCGCTTCCGCCTCTCGAGGCGATGGCCGCGGGCGTGCCCGTCGTCCTGACGGACATCCCGTCCTACGCGCCCATACCGGCCGACGCGGCGCCCCGCGTCCCTCCGGGCGACGCCGCTGCGATCACGCGCGAGGTGGGCCTGCTCCTTCACGAACCGGGTCTCTGGGTGGCCCGCAGGCGGCGCGGGATCGAGGTCGCCGCGACGTTCTCGCTCGCCCGCGCGATCGACGCGCTCGAGTCGGCGCTCTCGGCGATCGTGAAGGGGTGAGCGCGCCGGGTCCCCGGGGGACTCAGGGCTCGACGGTCCACCTCGACTCGACGCTCATCAGGCCGCTGCGCCACACCGGGGACTCCACGCGGAAGCGCAGGTCGCTGCGGGCGTCGTAGAGCGCGAGCGAGGTCTCGTCCCCGACGTAGGCGAAGACGACGAACTCGCCCTTGCCGAGCGGGAGCGACGGAACGGAGACGCGGACGCGCTGCCGGTCCCGGCCCGAGAACGGGCCTGCGCCGTCGAGGCGCGAGTCGGCCGTGAAGCAGACGATGTTGTCGGGCGTGGAGACGGCCACGTGGAGCTGGACGGGGCGGGCGGGGTCGTCGACGGCGAAGTCGACCTCGGCGGCCCAGGCGTCGCCCGGCGCGAACTCGTGCCGCTCGAGGCCGTCGCGGTCGAGGAGCCGCACGGAGAGGATCTTCGCGTGGGTCCCGGCGCCGTCGGGGACGGCGCTCGTGCTCTCTCGCACGCCGTCCTTGGCGGCCAGGAACCGCTCGTACTCGAGGACGACCTTCTGCGCCTCGCCCTCGGCCGCGACGAGGCCGTCGCGCAGCCAGACCGCGTGGTCGCAGAACGTGGAGATGTAGTAGAGCGCGTGGCTGCAGAAGAAGATCGTCCGGCCCGAGCTCTTCAGGTCGAAGATCCGGTCGATGCACTTCTTCTGGAACCGCGCGTCGCCCACGGCGAGGGCCTCGTCCAGGATCACGACGTCGGGGAGGACCGCCGTGGCGACGGCGAAGGCGAGGCGCATCGACATCCCCGAGGAGTAGGTCTTCACCGTCCGGTCGAAGAACTCGCCCAGCTCGGCGAACGCCTCGATCTCGGGAAGGGCGGCGTCGATCTCGGACCGCGACAGGCCCGTCAGGGCCGCCTGCAGCACCGCGTTCTGCCGTCCCGTCACCTCCGGGTGGAACGATGCGCCCAGCTCCAGGATCGACGCGATGCGGCCCGGCACGGTGAACTCCCCGGTCGTGGGGGGAGTCGTCCCGGCGAGGATCTTCAGGAGCGTGCTCTTGCCCGAGCCGTTCTCCCCGATGAGACCCATCACCTCCCCGCGCTCGAGCCGGCCCGAGACGCTGCGGAGGGCATAGACCTCCTCGTGCCGCTGCCGGCCGGTGATGGCTTCGATCAGCCGGTCGGCGGGGCGGGTGTAGACGCGGTAGACCTTCGAGATTCCCTGGAAGGCGAGTGCGGGGGTGCTCATCGTGGGCAAACCGGATCTTAGGGGACGCCTGCTCTCAGCGGGCCGGCCAGGCCATGACGTCCGCGAGGGTGAGGCACGGGAGATCGAGGCCGGGCGGGAGGAGGGACGTGAAGGCGTCGGAGGAGAAGAGCTCCTCGTCGCCCGGGTAGGTCGGGACGATCGCCGGACGGAACCGCTCGAAGATCGCGCGCGTCGGGACGGTGCGAAGGCGCTCGTTCTCCCGCCGCTTCTCCTCGAGCCGGGGGAGGTCGACGGCGATCCGGTGGAGGGCCCTGAGACTCGACAGCGCGTGCTCGCCGGCGAGGTCCGGGCCGCTCTCGGGCACGGCGACCCCCAGGAGGCGCGCGACGGCGTGGACGGCCCGGCGCCGGAGGCCCCGGGGCGCAACGGCGCGCCCGCCGGGCCCTGCCGTCCCGGTAAGGGTCGATCGTGAGGGCGCCGCCGCCGGGGGCCGTCTCGCGGAGGATCCGCTCGGTCCGGTGGAGGAACGTCAGGAGGACGGCCGGGAGGAGCGCGGTCCGCAGCTCGTCGTCGACGTTCTTGAAGAACGTCGCGAAGGCGTTCTTCTCGATCAGGAAGCCGCGGTTGAAGATGCCGAGGGCCTCGCCGGTGGCGCCCGACCGGTGGCGGACGACGGCGCGGGGCTCGTAGGCCGTCCCGAGGCCGCGGGACGCGAGGCGCAGGCCGAGGTCGACGTCCTCGAGGTAGGCGAAGAAGTCGTCGTCGAAGCCCCCGTGCGCGAGGAACGTCTCCTTCCTCATCGCCATGTTCCCGCCGCACGGGGCGAGGCGCGGCGCGCCCGGCGGGTCGTCGCGCACGTCCGCGACCGGCCGGCCGAAGTCCTTCTGGAACGCGTGACCGTCGAAGGTGAGGAGCGTGTCGCGGTAGTCGACCTTCGTGCCGTCCCAGCTGACGATCCGCCCGGTGACGGCGGCCACGTCGGCCGGGGCGCCGTCGAGCGCCGAGACGAGCGCCGAGAGCCACCCCTTCTCGACTTTCGTGTCGTTGTTGAGGAGGACGAGGGTCTCGCCGCGGCACTCCTGGGCACCGAAGCGGACACCGGGGGCGAAGCCGAGGTTGCGTCCCGCCGGCAGCAGCCGGACGGCCGGGAAGTCCGTCCTCACGAGCGCGGCGGTTCCGTCGGTCGAGCCGTTGTCGACGACGACGACCTCGACGTCGCCGGACGGCCAGCCGTCCTGGGCGAGAGAGGCGAGGCAGGTCGCGAGGTGGTCGCGCCCGTCGTGGGTCAGGACGACGATCGAGACGGCGGGGACGCTCACCGGCCGCGCCTCGTGGAGAGGGCGTCGGCGAGCCGCTCCCTCAGGCTGCGCGAGGCGCCTGCCGCGCCGGGGCGAGCGGCCGGGCGGTGCGGGTCGAACGCGGGGGCGGCGGCGAAGTCGAGGACAGGCGCGAGGGTCCGTTCCCAGCGGTACGCCGCGGCCGCGGCCCGGCCGCGCGCCGAGAGGTCGGCCCGGACCGCCGGATCGGTGAGGACCTTCACGAGGGCGGCGGCGAGACCCTCGGCGTCGTCGGTGTCGACGAGGAGCCCCGCGCCCGAATCGGCGAGGAGCTGCCCCATCGCGCCTCCCCGGTTCGAGACGATCGGGAGGCCCGCCCAGAGGAAGTCGAGGCCGCGCGTGCGCAGCGACAGGTCGGTCTCGAGCCCGGGGCGGTGCGTCAGGACCGCGGCCGTCGCCTCGAGGTAGACGGCGCCACGGGCGTCGTACGGGAACCACGGGACGAACAGGACCTGGCGGCCGTGCCAGCCGCGCGCGCGCGCCGTCTCCGCCGCCCGCGCGTAGGCGCCCTGCGGTGTCGTGTCGGGATTGGGGCTCGCCACGAAGACGAGGCGGCACGCGGGGACGCTCTCGAGCACGCGGTCGAAGACGGCGAGAAGGGCCGCGGGGTCGTACCAGTCGTAGACGCCGCCGAAGAAGAGGACGGGGTCGTCCGGGCCGATGCCGTTGCCGGCCGTCCGCAGAAGAGCCGGCCCCGGGACCGGCGGCTCGGCGGGGACACCGAAGGGCGCGACGGAAAGGAGCCGCTCGAGCGAGGGGTCGTCGGCCCAGACTCCCGGGTTCACCCGGCCGATTGCCAGGAGGAAGCCGGCGAAGAACGCGCGCTGCAGCGGCGAGGAGACGAGGAAGCGGTCGCCTCGCTCGAGCTGCAGGGAGAGCGTGGCGTGATCGTGCCGGAAGACCCCGGGGCCGAGGCGTGAGGCGTAGGCGAGGTTCTCGACGAGGAACGGGTCGTAGAGGTCGACGAGAGTCGGGAGCGGTGCTGCGACCCGGAACAGCTCGTTCGAGACGTGGCCGGAGACGACGGCGCCGTCGTGTCGCGCCGCGAGCGGGGCGAGCGTGGCGGCATCGAGCCGCTCGAGCGCGACGCCCGAGGAGCCCAGCCACTCCGGAGCTTCGGCGGGGTCGCCGGGAGCGGCGAGCGTCGTGGAGTGGCCGGCGGCCGCGAGATGCCGCGCGATCTCGCACGCCCGGATCCCCATGCCGGCCATCCGGGAGCGCGCGGGTTCCGGCGAGAGGACGAGGATCCGCGACATCAGAAGACGTCGTTGTCGCCCCAGCGTGCGTCGAAGTTCGCGGGGCTCACGTCGACCGTCACCGCGGGCGAGGTGGGGAGGATCCCGAAGGGGTTCTGGTCCTCGGTGACGGTGAAGCCGAAGAGGGTCGTCAGGTGCGGCAGGAGGGGCGAGAAGCGTGTCAGGCCGACCCGCAGCTCGGTGATCCCCCGCGGCGCCAGGTCGCGGGCGACGGCGGAGAAGAGCGCGTCGAGCCCCTCTCCCGTGCCGGGCTGCCCCGACTGCAGGTCGACGAGGACCGCGACGGGCCCCGCCGTCGAGGCGACGGCGTACGCCTTCGCCTCTCCCCCGGCGAGCACCGTGTAGACGCGGTAGTAACGCTGGGGGCGTGCGTGGTAGCGCCAGTTGAGGACGGCGCGCGACCGCTCCACGCGGAAGCCGGGGAGGGCGTGGAGCCGGCCGGCGAGCGCGTCGATCTCCTCCGGGAACGTGTCGGAGATCGCCACGTCGAAGCCGTCCGGGGCCGGACGGTGAGCGTGGGCAGGGGCGCCGAGCAGGCGGCCATCCACTCGTAGCGGTACCCGAGGAACCGGCTTCCGAAGCGAGCGGCGCCCCGGTTCGGGAACCCGCAGAAATAAGGGATGCCGGCCGCAGAAGCGAGCCCCATCGCGGCCTCGTGCAGCGGGATGAGCGGCGGGAGGCGCCCGGCCATACGTGCCGAGGGGTCGGTCATGATGTCGCAGAAGACGAGAGCGTCGCGCCGCTCGCCGGCGCCGTGGAGGCGCCACCGCCACCCGCCGTAGTACGCGACGACCTCGCCCTGCCGCTCGCCGACGACGCCGAAGTGCTCGAACGGGCTCCGCCCGTACTTCCACTCCCACTCCTCGGCCCTGAGCTCGGACCCGTAGGCGCGCTGGAAGAGCCTCTGGATGCCCGGAAGGTCTCCCGGCGCGAACGCCCTCACCTCGAGGCGGGTCAACCTGCTGCCGTCCGGGTCCGCGTGCCGGTCCGTCTCGGTCGGGCGTCCACGGGTTGCATTCGTCCGCGACGTTACCAAAGAATGCGGTCGCTGGTGCGCCTCCTCTCCGCCGTCATCGTCAACTACCGCTCCGCGGCCCTCGCCGCCGGCTGCGTCGCGAGTCTTCGACGCGAGGCGGCCGGTGCAGGCGTCCCCCTCGAGGTCGTCGTCGTCGACAACAGCGCCGAGCCGGATGAACGCGCGTTCCTGGGGACGCTCGACCAGGTCCGTTACGTGCCGCTCGCGACGAACGCCGGCTACGCCGGCGGGCTGAACGCCGGGGTCGGGGCGGCGACCGGCGACGTTCTCCTCCTCGCGAACCCGGACCTCGTCTTTCCGAGCGGCTCGCTCCCTCCGCTGATCAGGGCCCTGGAGACGCCGAACGCCGGCGCGGCCGGGCCCCGCTTCACGTGGGACGAGGAGGGACGCTGGCTCCTTCCGCCTCTCTGGCTCCCTTCCCCGGGTGAGGAGGTCGCGAAGATCCTCGCCCGCTCGCGGCTGGCATGGGGCGCTCCTCTCCGGAGAGCCTGGCACGCCGTCGCGCTGCCGCAGTGGGAGGCGTCCTCCCCGATCGCGGTCCCCGGCCTCGTCGGCGCCCTCGTCGCCGTCCCGCGCGACGTCTGGACGAGGGTCGGGCCCTTCGACGACCGGTATCCGCTCTTCTACGAGGACACCGACTGGGCCGTCCGGCTGGCTCACGAGGGGCTCTCGGCGATCCTCGTTCCCGCCTCGCGCGTCGTCCACCTCCACGGGCAGAGCACCGCGCGCTCGGCAGAGGGTTCTCTCGCCGCCTTCCTGGTGTCCGAGCAGCGCTACTTCGACCTTCACTTCTCCGGGGCGGCCCGCGCGCTCCGCGGTGCGGCGGGAGCGCTCCTGCCGGCCGCCGCCGCCCGCGACGTCCCGGTGGTCCGAACGCCGCCCCGCCTCGAGTGGAGCTTCCGGGGGCGGGTTCTCGTCGAGATCACCACGGTCCCCGAGCTGGCTCCGGCGGCGGGACGATTCGTCGAGGAGGGCTTCCTCGATCTGGCGGGGGCCGATTGGGAGCGGGTCCCCGCGGGGCCGGTCTATCTCCGGGTCACGGAGCGGGCCTCGGGAGACGTCCTCGTCTCGACGGCCTTCCGCAAGGACGAGCCGCTCAGCCCCGGCCCAGGAGGCGGGAGAGCCTGAGCGCGAGCCGGACGCTCCTTCGCGAGAGGACCGCCTGGAGCTGGCCGTGCGCCGCCCCGGTCGCGTGCCTCTCGGCGTCGAGATCCTGCACCGCATGCGCGAGCCGTTCGCCGAGGGAGGAGACCTCGGCGCGCAGCGCGACCTCGGTGTCGTAGAGACGCGTGAGCTCGACGTCCCGCGCCTCGACGGCCGACGTCGCCTGGGCCTGCAGGCGGTCGAGCCCCGCTCTCGCCGCGAGGGCCTCGTCCAGGCGGCGGGAGGCCCTCCGCTGGAGTGCCAGCAGCCGTTCCTGCGCCGCGGGGAGTGCCGGAAGGCTGCGCGCTCCGGCCTGGCACGCTGCCCGGTAGACCGCGTCCAGCCGGGAGAGGTGCTCCGGGAACGGGATCGGCGGTTCGGAAGGGCAGGCGGCGCGCAGCTGCGCGCGGAGGCCGGGTTCCTCCGCAAGGCGCCGGAGCGCGTCCGCGAGGCCTTCTGCGTCGCCGGAGCGCACGACGAGGCCGCGAGGTCCGACCCGTTCGGGAAGGGCTCCCGCGTCGGAAACGACCAGGGGCAGGCCGAGGGAGAAGGCCTCGTCGAGCGTGAACGAGTGCGACTCGTGCGCCAGCGAAGGAAACGCGGCGGCGTCGAGCGGGAAGCGTGGGAGATCGGAGGGGACGTAGGGACCGTGGAAGACGACGCGGCCCGGTGGTGCGGAGGACCGCAGCGCGCTCTCGAATGCCGCGTCCGGCGCCGTTCCGAAGAGGTGGACGACGACGCCGAGCGACTCGGGGAGGGAGGCCGCCGCCGCAACGAGGAGGTGCGTTCCCTTCGCCGGGAGGAGGTTTCCCCAGTGGCCGACGTCGAGACCTGGCGTGGCGCGCGCGGCAGCGGCCGCAGGGAAGGGAAGCTCCGGCAGGGCGACCGGAAGGACCGCGAGCGCTCCCCCGGGAAAGGCCCCGACCTCCTCGAGGAGCCTTCGCTGCGCCTCGGACGGCACGAGCACGGCCGCGAGGAGAGACCGCTCCCTTTCGAGGAAGGACGCCCTCAGCGACAGCTCGTCTTCGACCTCGGAATCCGTCTCCCACGGGTCGCGCCTCACGCAAGGGGTACAGAGCCCGGGGGACTCGGGAGCCCGGCAGAACGAAAGGTCGGCCTTCAGGCGGTGGACGCGGGGGCAGGAGAGGGCGACGTCGTGGAGCGTCGCGACCGTGGGGGTCCCTGCCGCGGCGGCCACGGCCGCGAGGTTCGGGACGAGGCGCAGCCAGGAGTGGACGTGGAGGACGTCGGGGCCCAGGCGCCCGAGGAGGCCGCGGACGATCGCTTCGCCGTCGGGGCGGTCGCGCAGGCGTTCGGTGTGCGGGCCGAGCCCTTCGAGCCGGAAGACGGGAACGCCGGCGACGAACTCTTCCGTCAAGCGGGCCGAGCTGCCGCGGCGATCGGAGCCCGAAAGGACGAAGGCGTCGTCTCCGCGGGCCTTCTGCGCCGACGCCACGGACTCCACGTACGCCTCCACGCCACCCCGGAACTCGGGCGCGAACCCGTGGACGGCGTGCAGGACGCGCATCTCGGGCATCATAGCGGTCCCGATGTCGTCCCCTCCCGTCTACGAGGAGTGCCTTCTCGTCCCCTACGGCGCCGCCGAGGTTCGGCGCGAGACGCTCCTCGTCCTGGCGCCCCATCCTGACGACGAGGTCTTCGGGTGCGGCGGGCTCTCGGCTCTCGTGGCATCCGCCGGGGGGCGCGTCGTTCCCGTTCTCCTGACCGACGGTGGTGGGGGAGACTTCTCGGGAAGCTCGGACGCCGCCGCGTACGTCGCCACCCGCCTGGCGGAATCGACGCGCGCCGCCGAGATCCTCGGCACCGAGCCGCCGCGGGCCCTCGGGTTCCAGGACCGCTCGCTCGCGGCGCGGGGCGAGGACCTCGTCGCGGCTCTCCTGGCGCTCTTCTCGGAGGTCAGGCCGGACTCCGTCCTCGTGCCGTCACCCGCCGAGACGCACCCGGACCACCGTGCCGCCGCGCGCGCGGCGCACACGGCGTTCCTGCGTGCCTGGCCCGACGCGCCGGCGAGACTCGTCTTCTACGAGGTGAGCGCACCGCTCGCCCCGAACCGGCTCGTCGCCGTCGACGCGGTCGCGGCGCGAAAGTCCGCCGCGGTGGCCGCGTTCGCGAGCCAGCTGAACGAGAGGCCCTTCGACGCGCTCGTCGCAGGGATCAGCTCCTACCGGGCGATGACCCTCCCGGCAGGGGCGACGAAGGCCGAGGCCTTCCTCGAGCTGTCGTGCGCGGAGGCCGTCGCCCTCCCGTGGCCCGCCCTCTGCCGCCGCGCCGGGCCCGAGCGGCCCGACGCCTTCGTTCCCGCCATTCGGGTTTCCGTCGTCATCCCGACGTTCGACCGTCTCGCGGAGCTGAAGCGGACCCTCGCCGCCCTCGAGTTGCAGCGCGCGCGCCTGCCGTTCGGCGTCGAGGTCGTCGTCGTCGACGACGGGTCGCGGGACGGAACGAACGCGTTCCTCAGGGAATGGGCCACGCGAACGCCCGGAGCGAAGGCGCTCTCACAGGAGAACTCGGGACCGGCGCGTGCGCGCAATCGGGGGGCCGCGGCCGCGGAGGGCGAGATCGTCCTCTTCCTCGGGGACGACACCGTTCCGGAGCCTGGTTTTCTCTCGGCGCACGAGAAGGCCCACCGTCTCGGCGGATCCGGTCCCCTCGCGGTCCTCGGCTACACGACCTGGGACGAGGAACGGATGCGCGTCACGCCGTTCCTCACGCACCTCAACGAGAACGGTACGCAGTTCGGCTACGCGATCATTCCGGACCCGGACGACGTCCCGTTCAACTTCTTCTACACGTCGAACGTGTCGCTTCCCCGCGGGACGTTCCTGGTGCTCGGGGGCTTCGACGAGGAGTTCCCGCACGCGGCGTGGGAGGACGTCGAGTTCGCCTATCGCGCCACACGGGCAGACCCCGCCCTCCGGATGGTCTACCGGCCGACCGCGCGGACACGCCACAACCACCCGACGGATATGGCTTCCTTCCGTCGCCGGCAGAAAAAGGCCGGCGAGGCGGCAGCGACGTTCGCCAGGAAGCACCCGGAGCTGGCCGGCTGGCTTGGCATGGAGGAGGCAAAGGCCCGGGCCGGAAGCCGCCCGCTTCGGCTGGCCCTTCAGGAGCTCGCCGTCCGGCTGCTGGACCCGTTCGGTATCCCGCTGCCCGGCGGGGTCTACGATCGCGTACTCCGCTGGGACTACCTGCGAGGCATCCGATCCGCCGTGAGCGCCAGCGACTGACCCGTCCCACCCCGAGGACGGCCGAACGGCGGCAGGAAAATTGCTGGATGGCAGGGTGAGTTGGCCCCCGAGTCCCTCCCAAGGGACGATACGGGGCGAGCGGAGGCTGCCATGACTGCAACGCCCGACATCCCCATCCCGGTTGGCCGAACCACACGTCAGAGGGTTTTCGTCTCGTCGGCGGCGTTTTTCGCCTCGGTCCTTCTGGTCCTGTCGTTCCCGATCGACGCGGGCGGGCCGAGGGGGGGCGGGGGCGCCTCATCGCGGGGCGGCTCGGGATCTTCTTATTCGGGCGGCGGCAGAAGCTCGTCGGGAGGCAGCCGGTCGAGCTCGGCCGCGCCACGGAGCTCGTCGGGCGGAAGCCGGTCGTACTCGGCTCCGTCGCGCGGTTCCTCGGGCGGAAGCCGGTCGTACTCGGCCCCGTCGCGCGGCTCGTCGGGCGGAAGCCGGTCGTACTCGGCCCCGTCGCGCGGCTCGTCGGGCGGAAGCCGGTCGTACTCGGCCCCGTCGCGCAGCTCGTCGGGCGGCGGCCGGACGTATTCGACCGCTCCGCGCTCCACGTCGACCGGCGCGCGAAACAGGACCGCATTGTCGAACCCTGGTTCTTATCCGTCCCGAAGCGTCTACGGCGATCGTTCCTCCTCCTCGCCGGGTGCCCTGTCCGGTTCCGGATCCCGCACCGTTTCCGCCACGGGAACGCGAGGTGCCATGGGGGGCCCTCCCACCGGCGGCAATCCCGGAGGCGGTGGCCACCCCGGCGCCGGTCCCGGTGAAGGCGGCTCCGGCGGCGGGCATCCGGGCGGCGGGCACCATGGCGGCGGGCACCGGGGCTGGTATTGCCCGCCCACCTACTACGCCGGATCGTCGTGGCTGTGGGGCGGTCCGTGGGACTGGTGGTGGGGCTGGGGAACCGGCTGGGGCCCCGGCTGGGGCTGGGGCGGAGGCTGGGGCTGGGGCGGCGGGGTCTACGTCATCAACGAGAGCACGCCCGCCGGAAACCAGTACGCGCGCATCGACACCGACGTCAGCCCCGAGGCGGCCGAGGTCTACCTGGACGGAACCCTCATCGGACAGGCCGACGACTTCGACGGCTTTCCCGACTACCTCTATCTCGAAACCGGAAAGTACCGCCTCGAGTTCCGTCACCCTTCCTACGAGACAGTCGTGAAGGAGATCGACGTCCAGGCCGGACAGGCGATCGCGGTGAACGACGAGATGAAGCTCCTTCCCGGCGTGAAGAAGCTGCAGGTCGTCGACCCGGAGGACAAGGGGACCCCGCTCGGCCGCGTCTTCGGCAAGCCCGAAGCGAACGTCGACGGGAACGGCGCGAGCCGCACCGGGCGGTTCGAGGTGCAGGGCGGACCCGATACCGGGATCGACGGGGTGCCCGTCGAGATCGATCTGGACGATCCGGACGAGGACGCCCGTCCGCCCCTGACCCCCATGCCGCCCGCGCCGCCGGCGGACGCCGAGACGTGGCGCGCCCCCGGGGCGACGGGAGGAGACGTCGCTCCGTCCTCGCAGGGACGTCTCCGATTCGAGATCGAGCCGGACGATGCGGCGGTCTACGTCGACGACCGCTACGTCGGCACCGCCGAGGAGCTGTCCGGGCTGAGCCGAGGGCTCCGCGTGAACCCCGGCAAGCACGTGGTGACGGTGGTGCGACCGGGCTACGGAACGAAGACGGTGGACGTCGAGTCGAAGCCCGGGGCGGCCGTCGACGTCGTCGTCGAGCTGGAAAAGTAACCTCCCGCCAGAACTGGCGCCGGGCGGGTCGCGTCTCTCTCCACGCGACCCGCCCCTTTTTCGTCCTGCGGTTTCAGAGGGCGAGGAGCGAGAGGGCGTAGGACTCCGCTGCGAGGCGGGGATTCCGGCGCGAATCGGGCAGGTCGGCGGCTTCGAGGAGAGCCCGGCTCGCGGCCTCGAGGAGAACGCCGGTGCCGGCTTCCGAGAGCCGCACGAGGTCCCGGTACCGCTCGGCGTGGAGGACCGTCCGTCCGGCGGGGTCCGTTCCCGCCGCCACCGCGTCCCGGAGGATCCGCGCGAGGAGGCCGAAGCGATCGGCGGTGGAGGCCGCGTCATCGGCGGCGAGCCGCCCGGCCAGGACCAGCGCCCAGCCGGTCGAGCCCGACAGGAGTAGGCCCGAGACCGCCTCCAGGAGCGCATCCCGGCTGGCGCGTTCGCCGGCGAGATCGAGATCGACGGCCTCCTCTTCGCCGGTGGGGCGGAAGGCGGCCCGGGCGGCCGCCTCCTCGCTGGAGAGCCCTCGCGCGACGAGGGCGGCCACGAGCGTGTCGTGCGAAGGGGATGGGAGTCGCCGAAGGACGAGGCGGGAGAGGATCGTCGGCGGGAGGAGACGGGGGCGTGCCGCGGTGAGGACGAACCGGGCGCGGGACGGGGGTTCCTCGAGGACTTTCAGGAGTGCGCTGAAGGCCGCCGCCTCCGTCCTGTCGACGTCGAGGAGGACGAGGACCCGCCGGTCGGCTTCGTAGGGGAGCCGGAAGGCGTCCGAGGCGAGGGCCCTCACGAGCGCCGTGGGGATCGTGGTCTCCTTGGAGGTCGACGACTCGTCGAAGGCCGGGGTGTTCGCGCGCCGGCTCGCCTCGGGGGCTGCGACGAGCAGGTCGGGGTGCTCGCGCCGCGCGACCCGGCGGCAATCATTGCAGGCCCCGGTCCGGTCGCCGCTGCGACAGAGCAGCCCGGCCGCGACGTCGAGCGCTTCGGCCTCGAGACGCCGGGACCCGCGGCCGGTCAGGAGCAGGACGGGAACGTCGGTCATCGGGAAAGCAGGAACGCGTCGAAGTCGGCGGCCAGGAGCGCGGCCAGCTCTTCCGGCTTTTTCGTCCCATCGAAGACGCGGAAACGCGCCGGCTCGCGGGAGGCCCGATCGAGATACGCCTTCCGGACCCGACGGTGGAACGCGAGCGCCTCGCGCTCGATGCGGTCCTTCCCGCTTCGAGAGGCCGTCACCCGGGCCAGGCCCGTCTCGGGGGGGCAGTCGAAAAGGTAAGTGCGGTCGGGCTCGCGCCCGCAGAAGCGCTCGTGAAGGAGGTCGACGAGCTCCTCGCCGATCCGGCGCCCCGCTCCCTGGTAGGCGCGGGACGCGTCCGTGTACCGGTCGCAGAGAACGACCATTCCGGCGGAAAGCGCGGGCTCGATCGTCTCCGTCAGGTGCTGCCTCCGGTCGGCGAACATCAGGAGGAGCTCGGTGCGCGGGTCGAGCTCCCCGGCGTGGAGGAGGAGGCGCCGGAGCCGCACGCCCGTCGGTGTGCCGCCGGGCTGACGGGTCACGAGGAGGGGGACGCCGCGGCGGCGCAGCCGCCTCGCGAGGTGCCTGAGCTGGGTCGTCTTGCCGGAGCCCTCGATCCCCTCGAAGGTGACGAAGGGGCCTTTGAGCCTGCGGATCTTCACGAGGCGCGATTCTCGCATGCAGGGCGGCGGGCCGGCCGAACCGGCCGGCCGGGCCTCCGTATACTCTTGCAGCTTCCGCCACCGCCGCAGAACGAGAGAAACAGGACGTGACCTCCGCACCGCCCGTAGCCCGCCGGAGGGCCATCGTCCTTTTCGGCGTTCTCGGTGCGCTCATCGCGCTCATGTCGGTGGCCGACATGTTCCTGCCGAAGGCGTGGGACGGGGTCGTGCCCGATCCTTATGCCGCCGGAGGCATCCACGTGCGCGCCGTCGTTCCCGGGGGGCCTGCCGCGGTGGCCGGGATCCGGCCCGGCGACGTCGTCCTCGGCATCGGGCGGCGGATGCTGAACACGCCCGCCGAGGCGGCCTCGGAGCTCGGGCGGCACGCAGCGACCGACGCCGTCTCCTACCTCGTCAAACGGGGAGAGCAGGTCCTGGAGCTGCAGGTGGTCCTCTCGCCCTACCGGCTCGGCTCGGCGGCGTACGTCTACTACGCGCTTCTCGGCGGCCTGTTCTTCGGGCTCGGTCTTTTCGTCTACTCCCGGAGCGCGGGGGACGCCGCGGCGGAGGTCTTCTTCCTCCTCTGCGTCCTCTTCATGCTCTTTTTCGTCTGCCGGCTGCGGCCTTCGAGCTACTACTGGATCGACTACTTCGTCCAGGTGGCCGGCACGCTCGCGCTCTTCCTCCTCGGGGCGGTCTTCCTCCACTTCTTTCTCCTCTTCCCGCACAGGAAGGTCTTCCGCTTCGCGGACCCGCGTCCCGGCGAGGAAGCCCCCGCGCCGCCGCTCGTCTTCATCCAGCGCTTCCTCAACGGGTCTCCCGCTCTCTTCGTCCTTCTCTACACGCTCCCGCCGGCTTTCTACGCGCTGCAGATGGCGGCCCTGCAGCGGACCGGGGACCGCTCCGGGCTCGTTTACGGGGCCCCCCGGGCGAACTGGATCCTCCTCGCCGACTACCTCGTCCTGGGTCTCCTCGCGCTCGCGCACTCCTGGTGGACGGCACGCGAGAAGACGACGCGCCGTCCGATCCTGGTCCTGCTGCTCGGCGTGCTCGGCGGCATCGTCCCGTTCGTCCTCTTCGCGGTCTACTTCCCGTCGCTCTTCCGCGACGAGCGGTACCTGGCGTGGGGCGTCGTCCCGATGGCGCTCGTACCGCTCACGTTCGCCTACGCGATCGTGCGGTTCCGGCTCTTCGACGTGCAGCTCATCGTCGGCAAGTCGATCGTCTACGCGATCCTGACGGCCATCGTCACCGGCCTCTACGCGCTGGCCGTCGTCACCGGGAACGCCCTCGTCTCCTCGCAGGCGCTCTTCTCGTCGCCGCTGTTCGCCTTCGCGTTCGGCCTCGCGGTCGTCCTCCTCTTCGACCCGCTCCGGAGGCGGATGCAGGCGATCGTCGACCGGGTCTTCTTCCGCGACAGGGCCGACTTCCAGACCGCGTTCCTGGACATGAGCCGGCAGGTCGTCGCCCAGCTCGACCGCGGCAAGATGCAGCAGCTCCTGACGGAGCGAACCGCGGACCTCCTCCGCCTGACCCGCCTCGACCTCCTGACGCCGCGGCCCGAGGACGGCGCGCTGTCCGACCCGCGCCGGGGCGACGAGGCCCTCCCGGTAGGGGCGGCGCTCGGCCGGATGCTCGCCGAGCGGGACTCTCCGATCGTCCTTCGGGACCTCGAGCCGGCGAGCCTCGACCCGGTGTCGAGGAGCTTTCTGAAGACGCAGCTCGGCAGGGGCGTGCGGCTCCTCGTGCCGGTCGCCACCCGTGGCCGGCTTCTGGGGGTCCTCGCGGCAGGGGCGAAGAAGTCGGAGGAGGAGTTCCACCGGGAGGACCTCGACCACCTCGCGACGATCGCCAACCAGGGCGCCCTCGGCCTCGAGGTGGCGGCGCTCCACGAGCAGCTGACGCGCCGGGCGGAGGTCGAGCGCGACCTCGAGATCGCCCGCGACATCCAGATGAGCCTCTTTCCCCGCGAGCTGCCGAAGATCGCGGGAATCGAGCTCTACGGCGTCAGCATCCCGGCGAAGGTGGTCGGCGGCGACTTCTACGACTTCCTGCCGGTCGACGGCGGGTTCGACGGGCGCGTCGCCCTCGTCGTCGGCGACGTCTCGGGCAAGTCGATCCCGGCGTCGCTCCTGATGGTCGCCGCCAAGGAGATCGTCTACGCCCGGGCCATGCAGGACCCCGAGCCGTCGACGGTCTTCCGCGAGTCGAACCGGCGGATCTACGAGATCAAGCGGAGGATGTTCGTCTCGCTCGGTTACTTCCTCTTCGACCCGGTGCAGCTGACGCTCCACTATTCCGTCGGCGGGCAGCCGTCGCCCCTGGTCGTCCGCGGCGGGGAGGTGACCGAGCTGCCTCACCCCGTCAGCCGCCTGCCTCTCGGCGCGCTCAAGGACACGACCTACGACGCGAAGACGTTCTGGCTCAGGAGGGGCGACCTCCTCCTCTTCTACACCGACGGCCTGAACGAGGCGATGTCGGTCGAAAGCGCCTTTTTCGGGGACGAAAGGCTCAAGGCCTCGCTCGTGCGCCATTCCGCCGCGCCCCTCTCCGAGATGGCCGAGGAGATCCTCGAGGACATCCGGCAGTTCACGTTCGGAGCAGAGCAGTCGGACGACGCGACGTTCGTCCTGATGCGGGTCACGGGGGCGAAACCCGCCGTGACCGGAGTCGTATAGTTTTCTGGGCCCCTTAGGCCCGGGAAGGCGCTTGTCCGTGACGAAGCCACGCCTGAAGAAGACCGTCCTGACCGCCGTCGCCCTCGTGGTGGTGGGTGCAGGTGCCGCCGCGACCGTTCTCGCCCGGAGCGGACGCGACGTGACGACGACCTCGGCGGAGGCCTACGAGTTCTACCGGAAAGGGCTCGAGGACGAGCGGCGCATGTACCACAAGGACGCCCTCGCCTCTTACGCGAAGGCGCTCGAGCTCGACCCCCACTTCTCGATGGCCACGCTCCGCCTCGCCGGCAATCTCGCCGGCCGGGACTGGGAGCGGGCCCGGTCGCTCGTCCAGACCGTGTCCCGCAACCCCGGCAATCTCAACGAGAGGGAGAGGCTCTTTCTCGCCGTCTTCGAGGCCGAGCTCGTCGGAAAGGACCCGAAGAAGGCGGGAGAGCTGATCCGCGAGTACGTCCGTCGCTTCCCGGACGATCCGGAAGGCTACTTCCGTCTGGCGGGCGTCCTCGTGCGCGAAGGAAAGACCGAGGAGGCTCTCGCGACCTACGAGCGTCTCCTCTCCCTGGATCCGAACCAGGCGACGGCCTACAACGCGCTGGGCTATCACTTCATCGGCCGCCGCGACTTCGTGAAGGGGGAGGACTACCTCAAGAGGTATCGGTTCCTCGCCCCCGACCAGGCGAATCCTTACGACTCCCTCGGCGAGCTCTACGCCAACACGGGCCGCTACGCAGAGGCCGAGGAGCACCTGAAGCGGGCGCTCGAGATCCGGCCCGACTTCATTCCGGCCGTCGGGCACCTCGGCACCCTGGAGGTCGGCAGGGGGAACCCGGAAGCCGCCGTCAGCCACTTCCGACGGGCGGCGGAGATGTCGGAGGGGTGGAAGGACCGGCAGATGTTCGTCGGCGCCGCGGCGACGGCCCTCCTCGACGCGGGGCGTCCCGACGACGCGCTCGCGCTGCTCGACGACGTCGCGGCCACGCCGCCGGCCCTGTCGCCGAAGGAGGATTTCTTCTTCCGGTATCACGTCGTCCGTTCGCGGGCGGTCGTCCTGGCCCTCGCAGGCAGGGTCGCGGAGGCCGAAAGCGAGATCGCGCGCCTCCCGGCCGCGCCGGAGGACCTGGACGCGAAGGAGAAGGAGGCCCTCGAGAAGGGGCTCCTCGGGCCACGGGCTGCCCTCGCCGGCGCAAGAGGCGACATCGAGGAGGCTGTTCGATCGCTCCGGGCCGTCTTGACCGAGGAGAAGGGGAGCAAAGCCGGGGATTTCGCGTTCTACCCGAACGCGTTTCGGCTCCGCGTCCGCCTTGCCGACGCGCTCGTCAATCTCGGCCGGGCCGACGAGGCCCGGGAAGAGCTGCGGCCCGTCCTCGCCGTGAACCCCCGTTTCGCGCCGGCGCTCGCCGTCGTCGCCCGGATCGAGGGTGCCGAGGGTCGGGCCGGCGATGCCAAGGGGTCGGCCGGGCGCTGACATGGCGGTCCGGGACGCCCGTGCGAGCGAGTCGTTCGATCTTCGGAAGAAGGTCCTTCGTCTCGAGACCCTCTACGACGTCTCGAGGGCGCTCAACGTCCTGCGCGAGGAGCAGTCGCTCGTCGACGAGATCGTGGCGCGGACCGTCTCGCTGCTGGACGCCGAGCGGGGCTTCGGAGTCGTCTTCGAGGATCACGGCAGCCCCGCGGTCGTCGCCACCGTCGGCTACCCGTCCTTCCCGGGCGCCCTCGCCGCCGCGTCCGATCCGTTCGTCCTCGACCTCTGCCGCGCGCGAGGCCCGCTGTCGCGGACGGACGAGACCGTCCTCGGAACCGTGGCCGGAACGGTCGCAGGGGCGGCGCTCGTCGTACGGGACCGGGTCCTCGGCGTCGTCGTCGCGCTCGACCGGGAAGCCCGGGGAGGACCGGGCACCGCTTTCGACGAAGGAGACCGGCGCTTCCTCGAGTCGGTTGCGGCACTGGCGGCGCCGGCTCTCGACGCGCTCCGCCAGCTTCGCGCTCTCGAGGCCGACGTGGACCGCCTGCGCGAGGAGAACCGGGCGCTGAAGGGCTCTCTCGGCATCGACGATCTGCTCGTGGGAGAGTCGGCGGGGATGCGGCGCGTCAAGGAGCTCGTCCTCAGGGCCGCTGCCTCGCGGGTCGGCGTCCTGGTGCGGGGCGAGAGCGGAACCGGAAAGGAGCTCGTCGCGCGGCTCCTCCACTCCGCGTCCCCTCGCCGCGATGCCCCGTTCCTGGCCCTCAACTGCGCCGCCGTTCCCGAGACGCTTCTCGAGGCGGAGCTCTTCGGCATCGAAAGGGGCGTGGCGACGGGTGTCGAGGCACGGCTCGGGAAGTTCGAGCTGGCGAGCGGCGGGACGATCTTCCTCGACGAGATCGCCGATGCACCCCTGGCCATCCAGGCCAAGCTCCTGCGGGTTCTCCAGGAACGCGAGATCGAACGGATTGGCGGACGGCGGCGGATCCCCGTCGACGTCCGGGTCGTGGCCGCGACGAACATCGATCTCGAGAAGGCGATTCGCGAGCGGCGATTCCGGGAAGACCTCTACTACCGGATCCGCGTCGTCGAGATCCCGCTTCCGCCCCTGCGGGATCGCCGCGAGGACGTGCCCCGCCTCATAGGACACTTCCTGTCCCGGATCGCTGCGCGCGAGGGACGGCGCGCGAAGGCGCTGACCCGCGAAGCGGTGGCCCGGCTCCTCGACTACCCCTTCCCCGGAAACGTCCGAGAGCTGGAGAACCTCCTCGAGGGGTCGGCGGCTCTCGTCCCGGGCGACACGATCGAAGCGGAAGATCTCCAGCTCGGAGCCTCCCGGACCCCCGAGGGGCCGAACGGCTCACTCGACCTCGCCACACTCGAGATCCAGCACATCCGGCGGGTCCTGGATTCGGTCAGCGGCAACAAGAGCGAGGCGGCCCGCATTCTCGGGATCAACCGCCGCACGCTCTACCGAAAAAACGTGACAATGTGACGCAATGGGTCTATTTGCCTCTTAAGTCGCAAACTGTTACGACAGAGAGTTTTGAATGGACATCTCGTCCCGAGCTCGTCGTGGCGTGGCAAATTGACTCAACTCCGATGACGACAGCCTCGCAATTCCTTCTTCTCAAGTTATTGATTCCAAGTGTTTTATCCGTTCCGCCGGAACCTCTGGCCGATATGGCGCAGGTGTTGCGTCATTCCGCCGCGGGAGGAGCCGATGGAACGCAGCGTGGATCGGTTCGATCGTCGGGTGGCGATCTCGCGTGCGGAGCGTCCGCAGGGAGCCGCCGGGTGGTCGGAGACGACCGGTGACGAGGAGCGCCTGCCCGTTGGCCTGCTCGTCCTCCTCGCCGGAGAGATCGGGGTTTTCGCGGCGCTGGCTGCGTCGGGTAACATGCCCTCGATCGTTTCCGTGCTTTACCGAGCGCTCCTGACGCTCTGACGAGTTACCTCCTTGTCGATGTCGACGGCCGAGCCCAGAGAAATCCACCTCACCATCCCGGTGGCGCCGGAGATGGAGATTGCCGCCACGGCCCAGGTTGCGGCCCTCGGCGAGTGGATGGAGCTCGGGCGCGACAAGATCGACGAGGTCAAGATGGCCGTCGTCGAGGCCTGTATCAACGCTTTCGAGCACAGCGGGACCCTCGATCACAAGGTGGAGCTGAAATTCCGGGTCGCGACGGAGGCCGACGCGGGCGGCGGGCGGTGGAAGGACGTTCCTGGAGGTCGACGTCCTGGACAACGGCCACGGGTTCGACCCTTCGCGGGTGTCGGCCCCCCAGATCGGCGAGAAGCTCCGCGCCCCCCACAAGCGGGGGTGGGGCCTCCGGATCATCCGGAGCCTCATGGACGACGTCAGAATCGTGAGCGGCGAGCGCGGGACGATGATCGTGATGCGGAAGTACCGCTGAAGGGCGACGATGAGCGAGACGCTGAAGGTGACCCTGGAGAAGCCCGATGGGGCGGTCGCAATCCTGCGGACGGACGGTTACATCAACAACACCGGCGGAGAAGAGATCGCCCGCCAGGCCTACACCCTCCTCGGGGAAGGAACGGTGAGGCTCCTGCTCGACCTCGAGAAGACGAAGATCGTCAACTCGATCGGCATCTCGATCCTGATCGAGGTGCTGGAGAAGGTCCTCGATCAGGGTGGGCGCCTCGCCTTCTGCCACCTCACGCCGACGATCGAGAAGACGTTCCAGATCATGGGCCTGGCGCAGTACGCGCGGATCTTCCCCTCGCCCGAGCCGGCACTGGCGTGGCTGCGCGGTGAGGCGGAGTAGCGCCCCGCGATGGGAGCCGACGTCCCGGGGGCCCACGCGCTCCTCGCGACGATCGAACCGGCCTCGGTCGGCCCGGCGCTTCTCGAGCCGGTTCTCGACGCCCTCCTGAAGGGCGCCGGCGGGAGCCGGGGCCTCGCTCTCGACGCCGCCTCCCGCTTCCACCACGCCTCGCGCGGCGTTCGGGCCGATCCTGCGGACCTGGCAGAACTCGCCGCGGGTCTCGCCCGTGGCAGCGCGCACGTGGCCAGCTACGACGCGGCTCTCCTCGCGAGAATGTTCGGGGAGAACCCTCCCGAGGGGGAGCCCCCCTTCGACCCGCGCGTCGTTCCCCTGACGGCGGGAGACGACACGCTCGCGTGGATCGCCCTGGAACGCTCCCCCGCCGACCCGGTCGGTTTCGCCTCGGTCGCGGCGCACGCTGCCTCGCTCCTGGCCTGGGTGAGGATGTCGGAGAAAGTCCGGGAGGCCGACTTCGAGCTGAAATACCGGGTCTGGGAGCTGGAGAGCCTCTACGACGTCGGACTCTCGATCGCCGGCACCCTCGACCTCGAATCGCTCGCCGACGAGATCCTGATGAAGTCCGTATCGCTCCTGAACGCGCGGAGCGGGACGCTCGTGGTGCGGCCCGGGGCGTCTCCCGACGGCGAGCCGCAGGTCTTCATCCGGAGCATCGGCACGCCACTCGTCGACGACGGCACCGTCCCGGATCCGGTCGGGAGCGTCCTCGTCTGCAACCGGAGGGAGGATCGCCCCCCCGCGCTCGCGGCGGCTCCCGCCGAGAAGCTCCTCGCCGTGCCGATCTCGTCGGACGGCCGCCCTCTCGGCCTCCTCGTCGTCGCCGACAAGGAGAACCGCGCCGGGGGCATCGACGACTTCGGTCCGGCGGACGTCCGGATCCTCTCGCTCTTCGGCAATCAGGCGGCCATCGCGCTCGAGAACGCCCGCCTTCACCGCGACGCGGTGGAGAAGGAGAAGATGGAGCGCGAGATCGAGATCGCCGCGTCGATCCAGCGGGCGATCCTCCCGACGACGCTCCCGGCCGTGAACGGGATTCTCATCGCCGCCGGGAACCGCCCGACGAAGCAGGTCGGAGGAGACTTCTTCGACGTCTATCCGCTTCTCGACGGGCGCGTCGCCTTCTGCGTGGCCGACGTCTCGGGGAAGGGGATTCCGGCCGCGCTCCTCGTCTCGACCGTCCACGCCTGTATCCACCTTCTCGTGGAGGCCGGCGCGTCGGACCTGACGGGGCTCGTCGCCCGCATCAACCACCACCTGGCCCGCTTCTCCGCGACGCGGAAGTTCGTGACCCTCTTCGTGGCCGTTTTCGATCCGGCCGACCGCAGCCTGACCTACGTGAACGCCGGGCACAACCCGGGCATCTGGATCTCGGACGCGGGCGTCACGCTCCTGCCGAGCGGCGGTGTCCCGATCGGGATGTTCGAGACCGCCAAGCAGATCGAGACCCGCGTCGTCCTCGCGCCGGGCGACCTCGTCGTCCTCTATTCCGACGGCATCACGGAAGCCGGCGACGCCAAGGACGAGGAGTTCGGGATGGAGCGGTTGACGGACCTGCTCGAGGCGGGACGGGCGCTGCCGCCGAACGTCCTGAAGGACCGGATCTTCGCCGCCGTGGAGTCGTTCACGCGCGGCGTCGCGCAGTACGACGACCAGACCGTCCTCGTGGCCCGTCCAACGTGATGCCGCTGAAGCTCGAAATGCCCGTCGACTGCCATCGCGGCGGGCAGGCCGAGGAGGCGATAGGATGCCCTTCCCCGTTTTGAGACGCCTGCGGCGGCACGCCGCTCGCTAGAATGCCCGGTCGTGACAGGTACGCTCAGGCACGGGACCGGGAGAAAGGGGCTGGTGCTCCTGGTGGCACTTCTCGGAGGGCTCATCGGAACGGGGTGCCCCGGCCCGAAGGACGATCCCGACCCGACGGCCCGAGCGAGGGCAGGGATGGTGGAGCGTCAGATCGCGGCCCGCGGCGTCAAGGACGAACGCGTTCTGCAGGTGATGCGAGAGGTTCCACGCCACCTCTTCGTCCCGCCCGACCAGGCCGCTCAGGCGTATGCCGACCACCCGCTTCCGATCGGGAGCGGGCAGACGATTTCCCAGCCCTACGTCGTGGCGTTCATGACCGAGCAGCTCGCTCTCGAGGGCACGGAGCGGGTCCTGGAGATCGGCACGGGCTCGGGCTATCAGACCGCCGTCCTGTCGCGCCTCGCCGGGAAGGTCTTCTCCATCGAGATCCGGCCCGAGCTGACGGCCGAGGCGACGGAGCGCCTGAATGCGGTCGGCGCAGCGAACGTCGAGATCCGCACGGCCGACGGCTTCTACGGATGGCCCGAGGAGGCGCCGTTCGACGGCATTCTCGTCACCGCAGCGCCGGAGACGGTCCCTGAGCCGCTCCTGGCACAGCTGGCGCCGGGAGGCCGGATGGTCATCCCGGTCGGCGGCTTCTACCAGGAGCTGAAGGTCATCGAACGGACTCCTGACGGGTTCCGCGAGCGCAGCGTCCTTCCCGTCCGCTTCGTCCCCTTCGTCGGGGAGGCCGAGCGCCACCGCGGCGACCCGGCGCCCAGGTGAGCGCGGGCACGCCGCAGGACGGCGTCGCGCGGTAAGCTCGTCCCGGATGCGCGCCCTCGTCGCGGCAGCTGTCGCCATCGTCGCCGGGATGGCGGTTCACGTGTCCGCGGACGTCGATCCGCGCGTCCTCGCCCGTCCGTCCGTCAGGCCCTACACCGAGCGGGACGGCCTTCCCCAGGGAACGATCCACGCGATCGCCTTCGATGCGCAGGGCTTCCTGTGGGTGGGCACCCAGGACGGCGCTGCCCGGTTCAACGGGCGGGCATGGACGCGGGTCGACATGCCGGACCGTACGGTCTCGAACTTCGTCCGGGCCGTTCTCCCCGCGCGCGACGGAAGCCTCTGGTTCGGGCGGGAAGAGGGCGGCGTCGTGCGGATGCGGGAGGGTGAGGCCACGGTGTTCGACCGGGCCGAAGGCCTTCCGGCGAGCCGGGTGAATCACCTCCTCGAAGCGGCCGACGGCGGGATCTGGGCCGCGACGCACGGAGGGGGCGTCGCCCGGTTCACCGGGGCGGGCTTCGAACCGGTGGACGAAGGGCTCCCCGACCTGCGCGTCTGGCAGCTCCTCGAGGGGAAGGGCTCCGGAGGGGATCGCCGGCTCCTGGCCGCGTGCGAAGGGGGTGTCGCCGAGCTGGTCGACGGGGACCGCTGGACGAGCCTCGACCTCGGAACGTCCCTGGCGGGAGTCAGCGTGAACTCTCTCCTCGAGACGGGCGAGGGAGAGGAGCGGGCTCTCTGGGCCGGGACGTTCGGCGCCGGGCTGTACCGCTTGAAGATGGGGCGCGTGACACGGTTCGGGCCGGAAGGCGGCCTCTCGAGCCGGTTCGTGACGAGCCTTGCCGCCATTCCCGGAGCCGGAGGTTCGCCGGTCGTATGGGCCGGCACCCGCGACGCGGGTGTCTTCCGTTCGCGGGGCGAGGCGTTCGAACCCGTCGTCCTCGGGACGCCGACGAGGGAGATCTACTCGCTCGCCGGCGGTGTCGGCGTCGATGCCGAGACGCTCTGGATCGGGACGCGCGTCTCCGGACTCCTGAGGGTCCAGGAAGCGCCCTGGGCGGCCCTGGACGTCGCGTCCGGCCTTCCCGGAGACCAGGTCTACTGTTTCCTCGAGGAAAGCCGCCCCGGAGGACGCGCAGCGATCTGGATCGGGACGAATTCCGGCGCGGCGGCCCTCGAGGACGGACGTGTAGAGGCGCACGGTCCCGAAACTGGGCTCCCCGCCGCGCAGGTCCGGTCGCTGGCCTCCTATCGAGAAGGGAGTGGCGGCCGGGCCGTCTGGGCCAGCGTCGTCGGTTCCGGGCTCCACCGCTTCGATGGCCGGCGCTGGAGCGCCGTCGACGCCGGCCCGGCCTTCCGTTCCGAAGACGCGTCGGTCCTCCTCGCCGTAGACGGCGGAAAGGAATCGGCAGAGCTCTGGGTCGGGACGGAGAAGTCGGGCCTGGGCCGGCTCTCCAAGGGACGCTGGACCGCTCTCGGCGTCGCCCAGGGGCTCCCGAGCGAATCCGTCCTCTCCCTCCTTTCGACCCGAGGCGAAGCCGGGCGTACGGTGTGGGTCGGCACCCGGGGCGGCGGGCTCGCTCAGATCGTCGGCGATCGTGTCGTAGCGGTCTACGACCGGGGCTCGGGGCTCCCGAACAACAACATCCTCTCCCTCGCCGAAGTGCATCGACCGAACGGCCGGCGTGAGCTCTGGGTCGGCACGCGAGGCGGTGTCGCGCGGAGGACGCTCGACGACCCGCGTGCGTCCTGGTCGATCCTGTCGGTCGAGACCAGCCCCGCGCTGCCGAACGACAACGTCTTTCTCGTCGCCCCGGGCCGCGACGGACGCGTCTACCTCGGCACGAACCGCGGAGTCGCGCGCCTCTCACCGTCCGCCGGCGGTGCGGATCCCATGGAAGCCGTGACGTTCGGGACGAACGAAGGCCTCCCGAGCGCCGCGTGCAACCAGGGCAGCCTCGTCGACGCGGTCGGCCGGGTCTGGGTCGCCACGAACGCGGGGGCCGCCGTCCTCGATCCGGGTCGGACCCAGGGCCGTTCCGAGGGCCCACACCCGCTCGTCGTCGAGCGTGTCGAGGTGGCCGGCGCGGCGCGGCGGGCCGCGGGCGAGCTGCGCCTGTCGCCGAAGGAACGGGACGTGGCGTTCGAGTTCGCCCTGCTCGCGTTCCAGGGGGAGTCCCTCGTCCGCTACCGGAGCCAGCTCGTCGGCTGGGAGGCGGTCGCGTCGGAGTGGGTCCCTTCGTACCGAAGGGAGTTCACGAACCTCCCGCCGGGGCACTACACGTTTCGCGTGTGGGGGCGCGACGCCGACGCGCACGTCAGCGGACCGGTCGACGTGCGATTCGAGGTGACGCAGAGCTGGTGGCGGCAGCCGGCAGCGCTCGTCCTCTGGGCCCTCCTCGCCATCGCCCTCGGCTTCCTCGCGATCCGCGTGCGGGAGACCACGCTGCGCCGCCGGGCGGAAGAGCTGGAGGCGCTCGTCCGCCTGCGGACGGCGGAGCTCTCGGAGGCGCGCGACGCGGCGGAGGCCGCGACGGAGAGCAAGAGCCGCTTCCTCGCCCACATGGCACACGAGGTCAGGACGCCCCTGAACGCGATCCTCGGCTACTCGGACCTCCTGGCGGACGAGCTCAGGGACCGGGGCGCAAGCGACCTGCTCGCCGACCTGGAGAAGATCCGGCGAGCCGCCGGGCACCAGCTCGCTCTCGTCACCGAGGCCCTCGATCTCGGGAAGATCGAGGCGGGGAAGGCCGAGCTGCACCTGACCCAGTTCGACGCGGCGCGCCTCGTCCGCGAGGCGGCGGAGATCGCCTGGCCTCTCGTGAAGAAGGGGCACAACCGCCTGGAGTCGGACGGCGTCGACGCGCTCGGGACCGTCTTCTCCGACGAGGGAAAGATCCGGCAGGTGCTCCTGAACCTCCTGAGCAACGCCGCCCGCTTCACGGAGAGGGGGACGATACGGATCGAGGCGGCCCACGCCGACGACATGCTGACGATTCGCGTGCGCGACACGGGTGTCGGGATGTCCCCGGAGCAGCTCGAGAGGGTCTTCACCCCCTACGCCCAGGCGAGCGCGGGGACCTCGGCGGTCTACGGCGGGACCGGTCTCGGCCTCGTCATCTCCCGCGGCTACTGCGAGCTGCTGCGCGGCTCGCTCGAGGTGGAGAGCGAGCCCGGGAAGGGTTCGACGTTCACCGTCACGCTCCCGGTGCGGCTCGAGCGGCGCGGCGGCGGCCGCTGACGGTTCAGCGACCTTCCTCGCCCCACTCCTTCAGCTTGCGGTAGAGCGTCGCGACGCCGATGCCGAGCCTCTTTGCGGCCTTCTCGCGGTGGCCATTCTCCTCGCCGAGGATCGCGAGGACGTGCGCCCTCTCGACGTCGGCGAGCGTGTCGCCCGAGGCGCCCGAGCCGCGGGCAGGACGGGCGATCTCGTCGGGGAGGTCCTGCGCGTCGACCCGGGCGCCGTCGGCGAGGACGGCCGCGCGCTCGACCGCGTTCGCCAGCTCGCGGACGTTGCCGGGCCAGGGATGGCGCAGGAGGAGGCGCGCCGCCTCCGGGGTGAAGCCGTTCACCTTCGCGCCGGTCCGCCGGGCGGCGTCGACGAGGAGCGCCTTCGCGAGGGGCAGGACGTCCTCCGGCCGCTCCCTGAGCGGCGGGATCGGGATCTCGATGACGCGGAGGCGGAAGTAGAGGTCCTTGCGGAAATGGCCCGTCTCCACGTCCCTGGCGAGGTCGCGGTTCGTCGCGGCGACGACGCGGACGTCGATCTTCCTGTTGCGGTTCTCGCCGACCCTTCGCACCTCGCGCTCCTGGAGCGCGCGCAGGAGCTTGGCCTGGAGGCCCAGCGGCACCTCGCCGATCTCGTCGAGGAGGAGCGTCCCTCCGTTGGCCGCCTCGAAGAGGCCGGGCCGGTCGGAGGCGGCACCGGAGAAAGCGCCGCGCGCGTGGCCGAAGAGCTCGCTTTCGAGAAGGTTCTCCGGGAGGGCGGCGCCGTTGATGGCGACGAAGGGGCCGCCGGAGCGCCCGGAGCGTTCGTGAATCACGCGGGCCAGGACTTCCTTGCCGACGCCGCTCTCGCCCGTGAGGAGGACGGTGGAGTCGACGCGCGCGACGCGGCAGGCGAGGTCGAAAGCGCGGCGCATCCCGGGGCTCTGCGCGATGACACCCGGGTGCTCCTCCTCGATCTGCAGCCGCGTCAGCTCGCTCCGGCGCACCTTCAGCTTCGCCTCGGTCGCCCGGAGGGCCTCGCGGACGCGGGCGAGCTCGCCCTCGAGGCAGCGTTCCGAAAGGCCCGCGAGGGAGCGCCGTGTCGCCTCGTCCCAAGCCTCCTCCGGCTCGCCCGCCATCCGGCAGACCGCGTCCCCCCTTCCGACGCACGTCTCCTCGATGACGCGGATCGAGCGGCCGTGCACGGCGGTGAGGTAGCCGCTCGCGAAGCCGGTCAGCGTCCAGCAGACCGGCTCGTCCGCGAGGCCGAAGTGGAGGAGGTGCTGCTCGGCCTCGTACGACTCCTCCCAGATCGCCTGCGAGAAGTGCCGGGGTAGCGCTCCCGCCTCGCGCGGGACCGGGCGGAACGTGACGAGACCCTTCAGGCGGTGCAGCCGCCCGCCCGCCTTGATCCACTCCTGGGGGCTCTCCCAGTCGAACGCCCCCTTCATCGCCTCGGCGGTCCGGAAGCCGTGAGCCCAGCCGAAGCGGTAGAGGACCCCTCGGGCGACGGAGAGGGAGAGCGTGTCGATCAGCTCCTTGCGGAGAAGGCCGAGAGCGGCCGTGTCGAGCAGGACGGCCCGCTCGCCGGCGAAACGGTAGACGCCCCCCTTCGGGTCGGCGTCGAAGAGGGTGTCGAGTGTCAGATCGTCGGCACGCATGCCCGTATCATCTCAAATCGAGAGGTATTCTCCTCTCGATTCGGTGCACCAGGGTGGGCTCGCCAGCGGATGGAGAATCGCAAAGAGTTGCCCTGGAATGGTTTGAGTATCTGATGTCGCGAGCGCACGTGTGCCCTTTCCTGGTCCGCGGAATGCAGAGGAGGTGTCGAGGGCGGCCGCATCCGGACGCCCCGGGGAGGCCCTGATGATCACGATCCGAAAGAGCGACGAACGCGGGCACTTCGACCATGGCTGGCTCGACACGCGCCATACCTTCTCCTTCGCCGACTACTGGGACCCCGCGCACGTGAACTTCCGGGCGCTGAGGGTCCTGAACGAGGACCGCGTCGTCCCGGCTGCCGGCTTCGGCACTCACGGCCACAGCGACATGGAGATCGTCTCCTACGTCCTTTCAGGCCGGCTGGCGCACAAGGACAGTCTCGGGACGGGCTCCACGATCGTCCCGGGCGACGTCCAGTACATGAGCGCCGGGACGGGCGTGAAGCACAGCGAGTTCAACGACTCGACGTCCGACCCGGTCCACTTCGTCCAGATCTGGATCGTCCCCGACCGCAGGGGGTACGCGCCGCGCTACGCGCAGAAGCCGTTCGCCGACTCGGAGAAGCGGGGGAAGCTGAGGCTCGTCGCGTCGGGCACCGGGGACGACGGGTCGATCACGATCCGGCAGGACGTGAACCTCTACGCGACGATCCTCGGCGATGAGAGCCGGGTTTCCCTCGAGATCGCCCCGGGCCGGCACCTCTGGGTCCAGGCGCTGCGCGGCGAGGCCGAGGTGAACGGGCAGCGGCTCTCGGCCGGCGACGGCCTCGCGGCGTCGGACGAGACCTCGTTCACGCTGCGCGGCGCGGGGGCCGAGGCCGAGCTTCTCGTCTTCGACCTCGCCTGATCCACCTCGCGGACCCGTCTCTCCCGCGCGCGGGAGAGAATCGCGATCGTGCCAATACTGAGGATCGACTCTCCGCGCCTCTCTCTCGTGGCCGCAACGCTGGGCCACATAGAGGCGGAGCTGGCGGGGCCCCTCTCTCTCGCGGCGCTCCTCGGCGCCGACGTCCCCGCCTCGTGGCCTCCGGGTGAGTACGACCGAAACGCCCAGGAGTACTTCCAGGGACGGCTCGCGGCCGCTTCCCCGGCCGACGCCGGCTGGTTCGGCTGGTATGCGATCGCGGCAGGGCCGCCCTTCGCGTCTCCGACACTCGTCGCGGCCGCGGGCTTCCTGGGGCCGCCCGACGCGGACGGCACCGTGGAGATCGGCTATTCCGTCATCCCCGAGGCGACCGGACGCGGCTTCGCGACGGAAGCGGTGCGGGCTCTCGGGCAGTGGGCGATCGGCAACGGCGCGGCGCGCGTCATCGCCCACACCACGCGGGCCAACGAGGCTTCGATCGCCGTCCTGACGCGCTGCGGCTTCGTCGAGGACGGGCCGGGCACCGAGCCCGGGACGATCCGGTTCGTGGCCGGACCGTGGGCTCTCTGACCTGGCCCGCCCCCCCCCTGGTTCAGGAGCGCCCGTCGGCGGTCAGGAGCGCTCCATAGAGCTCGGGCCGCCGGTCGCGGAAGAATCCCCACGACGCCCGCTCCCGCCGGATCAGGGCGAGGTCGAGCGTCACGACGCGGATGCCCGTCTCGTCGCGTCCCATTTCCGCGAGGAAGGCGCCGTCGGTCCCGGCGACGAAGGACGAGCCGTAGAAGAGCTGGCCGTCCTCCTCGCCGATCCGGTTCGCGGCGGCGACGGGGATGACGTTGGACACCGCGTGTCCGACCATCGCGCGCCGCCACCGGTCGCGCGTGTCGAGGGAGGGGTTCGCGGGCTCCGAGCCGATCGCCGTCGGGTAGACGAGGACGTCGGCGCCGCCGAGGGCGAGGGCGCGCGCGCACTCGGGGAACCACTGGTCCCAGCAGACGGCGCCGCCGACGGCGCCGGCCTTCGTCGCGAAGACGCGGAAGCCGGTGTCGCCGGGCCGGAAGTAGAACTTCTCCTCGTAGCCCGGGCCGTCGGGGATGTGGCTCTTGCGATAGGTGCCGAGGAGCGCGCCGTCGGCGTCGATCATCGCCAGGGTGTTGAAGTACGCATTCCCGGCCCGTTCGAAGAACGAGAAGGGGAGGACGACGCCGAGCTCCTTCGCCAGGATCCGGAATCGCTCGAGCGTGACGTTTCCCTCGACGGGGCGGGCCCATTCGAAGAACGCGTCCTTCTCCTCGCGGCAGAAGTAGGGGCCCTCGAGGAGCTCGGGCGTGACGACGAGCCGGGCGCCTTGCCCGGCCGCCTCGCGCACGAGCCCCTCGACCCGGGCCACGTTCTCGTCGCGGCTCCCGCCGAGGGCGCACTGGACGATACCGAGGGTCAGGACGTCGTCCGTCATCCGCGTGTCCCTCCGGCCGGCTGCTGCTGGCTGATGCAGTGGAAGGCCCCTCCGCCGAGGAGGAGCGCGCGCGCCGGGACGTCGAAGACGCGCCGGCCGGGAAAGAGCCGTTCGATTCGTTTGAGCGCCGGGGCGTCGTTCGGGGTTCCGTAGACCGGCACCGTGACGGTGGTGTTCGCGACGTAGAAGTTCACGTAGCTCGCCGCCATCAGCTCGCCCTCGGGATCGGTGACGACCCCGGGAGAGGGAACCGTGAACACTTCGAGCCGGCGGCCTCGCGCGTCCCGCATGGCCGAGAGGTCCCGGACGATCTCCTTCAGAGCGGTCGCATTCGGGTCGCCGCCGCCGGAGGGCTCCATGCAAACCACGACGCCGGGAGCCACGAAGCGGGCGACCGTGTCGACGTGACCGTCGGTGTGGTCGTTGATCAGTCCGTCGCCGAGCCAGAGGACCTTCTCCGCGCCGAGGCCCTCGCCGAGGCGCCGCTCGAGGGCGGCCTGCGGGAGACCCGGGTTGCGGTTCGGGTTCAGGAGGCACTGGCGCGTCGTCAGGAGGGTTCCCTCGCCGTCGGGTTCGACCGAGCCTCCCTCGAGGACGAGCTCGTCACGGAACGTCCGGAGGCCCGCCGCCGCGGCGACGCGCATCGAGACCTCGGCGTCGCCCGGCAGGTCGTACTTGCCGCCCCACCCGTTGAAGGCGAACGAGGCGGCCGCGACCTCACCCGCCGCGGACGTCACGAAGATCGGCGCGATGTCGCGCATCCAGATGTCGCCGAACGGGATCTCGTGGACGCGGGCCCCGAGACCGGCGAGGCGCTCGCGCGCCTCCTCCGCCCGCGCCGCCGTCGGCGCCAGGACCTCGAGCTTCTCGCCCCGGGGCGCTCCGTCCGGCCCGGGGTCGGCGATGGCGCGCGCGAAGGCGACGAAGGCCTCCTGCACGGGCCCGAGCGCCTCTTCCCAGAGCTCTTCGTGGCTCGGCCACGCGAGCCAGCACGCCGCGTGCGGCGCCCATTCGCCGGGCTGCGAGAACCCGGCCTCGCGAGGCGATTCACCGGAGGTCTTCATCGCGGGCACGCTCTCGCTCAGGGGGTCCAGGGGGATCGAGAAACCCCTGGGAACATCATCGTCACGGCAGTTCGGGACGAGTCAGGTTGCGGACACCTGTCGCCCCGACGACGACGTCGTCCTCGACACGGATGCCGCCAAAGGGTGTGAGTCGGTCGACGAGGGCCCAGTCGAAGTCGGCGGCGTTCGGGCCGCTGCGGTGGTCCTCGAGGAGCATCGGAATGAAATAGAGCCCCGGCTCGATCGTGAAGACCATCCCCTCTTCGATCGTCCGCGTCGTCCGGAGAGCCGGGTATTCGGCGGGCGGCGGCGCGAGGGTCCCTTCGCGGTCCGCGAAGCGGCCCGCCACGTCGTGCACCTGGATGCCGAGGAAGTGCCCGAGGCCGTGGGGGAAGAACGGGCGCGTCAGCCCCTTCTCCACGGCGACGTCGCCCGCCACCTTCAGGATGCCCGCGCGGTGGAGGAGGTCGCCGACGAGGAGGTGGGCCCGAACGTGAAGGTCGAGGTACTTCATCCCGGGCCTCGGGGCGGCGGCGAGCTCCTTCTGAAGCGCCTCCATCCCGGTGATGAGATCCCGGAAGAGCGGGTCGCACCCGTCTCCGGAATAGGTCCGTGTGATGTCCGAACCGTAGCCGCGGACGGCCACACCCGCGTCGACGAGCATGACCTTCCCGGGTGCTGCCCAGGTCCCCCGCTTGCCGTGGTAGTGGAGGGTCGCCGAGCGCTCGTCGAAGCCGATGATCGTCGGGTAGGGGAGCTGCAGCTCCATGACGCCGGCGGCGGCGAGGAAGGCGTGGTGCACCTCCATCTCGGTCGCGCCCTCGCGGAAAGCATCCTCGGCCGCCCGGAAGCCGCGCGCGGCGGGAATGGTCGCCTCTGCGAGCGTCTCCACCTCGTAGGCGCTCTTGTACGAGCGCTCCCAGTCGAGGCGCGACACGAGCGTCTTCGGGTTGACCGCCTCCGCGGGAATCCCGCGTGCGGCGGCCTCCTCGACCGCGCCACCGAGGAACGCGGTCTTCACGCCGCCCATCCCGACGGCGGCCCAGACGGCGTCGGGCGTCGCGACGTCGAGGACGTCGAATGCGGCGGCGACGAAATCGGGCGCCGGGTGCGGCGGCTCGTACCAGAAGTCGCGCGGGACGAACCTCACGAGCCGTGGCTTCTTCCCGGGCCGGAACTCCACGACGTGGCCGGGGCCGTCCACCGGCGCCCAGTGCGTGAAGTGGGGCGTCGGGACGAACGGGGCGTCCTGGTCGTCGGCGAAGTAGGTGTGCGGCGTTCCGGAGTGGAGGAGGAGCCGGTCGAACCCGGTCTCGGCGAGGGCGAGCTCCGTGGTCCGGCAGCGCTCGGCGACGTGCGCTCGGTAGAGGTCCGCGAGGGCGCTCTTCATGGGGTGGATGTTAGCGAACCGGGGCGTCGAAGGGCTTTCTGCCGCGAAACGGACCGACGCGTCCCTCCGGGCTGGACGGATCAGGCCGGCGAGGGGATCCCGTCGCCCATTCCCGACGCCTCGACGAGCCGCTCGAGCGCCTCGACGAGGCTCCTGCGGGTTCTCTCGATCTCGAGGCGGAGCTCCTCGACGCGGATCTCGGCGAGCGCCTTCGCGCGCTGGCCGCGCAGGCGCGTGCCCGCGGCGGCAGCGGAGAGGGCTGCGGCGTAGTCGGCCTTCAGCTTCTCGAGCTGCACGGCGGCGCGTAGCCGGGAGGTCTCGAGCTCGGCGAGCCGGCTCGAGGCCGAGGCGAGCGCCGCCTCGCGACCCTCCGCCCACCGGTCCGAGAGCTGCTCGGCGCGGGCGTCCCAGGCCGCCTGTGCCGTGTCGAACGCATCCCGCGCCCTCTCGAACGTCCGGGACGAGAAGTGCCAGACGGCCCGCTCCCGGGCGAGGCCGGCGATCTTGTCGGGTACGGGGCGAACGTCTCTTGCGATCCCGAGCAGCCGGCCGAAGCGGATGAGGTAGAGGCTCGGGTCGACCTGCCACCAGAGGAACCCCTGCGCGGCGGAGGCCTGGAAGTGGTGGTGGTTGTTGTGCCACCCCTCGCCCATCGTGACGAGTGCCAGGATGAAGCTGTTCCGGCTCGTGTCGCGCGTCTCGAAGACCCGTTTGCCGAAGACGTGCGTCACGCTGTTGATGGCGAACGTCCCGTGCCAGAGGAGCACCGTCGAGAGGAAGAAGCCCCAGAAGAGGCCAGTCCAGGAGAACGCGAGCCAGAGGCCCAGGCCGTAGAGCATTGGCGCGAGGAACTGGTTCCGGTCGAGCCAGACGAGCTCGGGGAACTTCGTGAAGTCGCGGATCGCGTCGTACTGCGTCTCCTCGTACTCGTCCGCGAGGATCCACCCCATGTGGCTCCACCAGAAGCCCTTCTGGACCGGCGAGTGGATGTCCTCGGGCTGGTCGGAGAAGCGGTGGTGGTGGCGGTGGTGCGCGGCCCACCAGAGGACCCCCTTCTGGGCCGCCGTCTGGCCGACGAAGGCCATGACGAACTGCCAGAAGCGGTTCATCCGGTACGTCCGGTGTGCGAAGTACCGATGGAAGCCCGCAGTGATCGCGAACATCCGGAGGTAGTACGACCCGAGGCAGAGGGCGACCCCTTCCCAGGAGAAATCGAGGGCCAGGATGCCCAGGGCGGCGGCGTGGACGAGGCCGAAGCCGAAGGCGGCAGCGAAGCGAATGCGGGGACGGGGCGTCGCGTTCATGCGCGGGTGTCCTGTTTCTGGCGCCTCGGCCCTTCGGGACCGGCCGCCGGAACCATCATCTCACGCCGTCTCCGCCGCGAGGCGGTCCTGCTCTTCCTGCATCCGGGCGTGCACCGTCGCGATGAGCGTCTCGAGGTCTTCCTCCCCGAGCCCCTCGGTCGGAATCGGAGGGAGGACCCGGAGCCGGATCCGTCCGGGGAAGACGAGGAGGCGGTGCCCGTCGAGGAGGTCGTGGAGGGGCGTGCAGACGATCGGGACGATCGGGACCTGCGCCGCGATCGCGAGGTGGAACGATCCCTTCTTGAACGGCAGGAGTGTCGGGCCCCCGTTTCGGTGTCCCTCCGGGAAGACCCACACCGAGATCCGTTCCGCCCTCACGCGCGCGGCGGCGGCGGCGATGGAGGCGATGGCGCTCGCCAGGTCCCTGCGGTCGAGGAGGATGTTCCCGGCCGCCCGGAAGAACCAGCCGAAGACCGGGATCTTCTCGATCTCCTTCTTCCCGATGACGACGGCCCGCCTCGGGAAGAGCCCCCCGTAGACGACGATGTCGAGATTCGACTTGTGGGTCGCCATCAGTACGGCCGGTGCCGATTCGGCGAGGCGGCCGCGATTCTCCACCGTCACCCGCCAGCCGAGGAGTGTCACCATGATCCAGTGGAAGCTCCGGGAGAGCTGAAACGACGCGTTCCCGCGTGGGCGCAGGGCGACGTAGAGAAGGCCGCCCAGGGACACGGCGACGAAGGAGACCGCGCCGAGGAGACAGGCGAGGAGGAAGTGAACCCGCGCGAAGGCCCTGCGAACCGGGCCCCTCACGCGCGGGCCCTTTCTATGGATGCGCCGTGTAGCGACGGGAGTATCGGTTCGCCCGCGCCGGGTGCGAGCTCGCGCTGCGCATTCGCCAGCTCCGAGCGGACCCGCGCCATCAGCTCGTCGAGGTCCCCGGGCCCGAGGCCCTCGGTCGGTACGGGCGGGAGGACGCGAAGGCGGATCGTCCCGGGGCGGAGGATCCAGCGGCGCGCGTCGAGGACGGCCGAGAGCGGACTGACGGCGAGCGGGAGGATCGGGAACTGTGCGCCGAGGGCCAGGTGGAAGACCCCCTTCTTGAACGGCAGCATCTCGGCACCCATGTTCCGGTGCCCCTCGGGCGCGACCCAGACGGAGACTCCCACCGCTTTCGCAGACTCGGCCGCACGACGAATCGCCTCCATCGCGACCGCCGTGTGCCGGCGGTCGATCAGGATGTTCCCCGTCGCCCTCCAGAGCCAGCCGAAGAGCGGAATCCACTCCAGCTGCTTCTTGCCGATGGCGATGGCGCCGGGCGGGAAGACCTCTCCCACCACGATGACGTCGAGGTTCGACTGGTGGCGGACCATGACGACCGACGGGCTGACCTGGGCGAGTCGCTCGACCCCCTCGGCCTCGATCTTCCAGCCGAGGACCCTCTGCATGACCCGCGAGTAGGTCCGGGCGGCGAAGACGGCGGCGTGCCCCTTCGGTCCGCGGACGAGGGCGATCGCGAGCGCGGCCGCGGAGACGACGGGAAGAAGAAGGCCTCCCACGATCGACGCGGCGACGAAGTGGAGCGTGTAAACGCAGCGGCGAACGAGATTTGTCATGCGACCCGGTTCCGGGAGGCTGCATTATCTCCGCGATGGAGGCGGGGATCGTGATCGTCGGCGGCGGGGCCGCGGGGCTTCTCGCCGCCGCGTCGGCTGCGGCCCGCCTGCGCGAAGCGGCGAGCGCCGCGCCGGTCGTCGTTCTCGAGGCGGCGCGCGAGCCGGGGAGGAAGATCCTGGTCTCCGGCGGCGGCCACTGCAACGTCCTCCCCCTGCGCGAGGCGCGAGCGCGTTTCGTCTCCTCCTCGCCGCGCCGGCTCGTCGACCGCTGCCTCGATCGCTTCCCGCTCGCCGGGCAGCGCGCCTTCTTCGAGGAGATCCTCGGAGGGCCCCTCCGGGAGGAGGCGGAGTCGGCGAAGCTCTACCCGCCGTCGAACCGCGCCAGGGACGTGCGCGACGCCCTCGTGGCGCACGCGCGGGCTGCCGGAGCCGAGGTGCGGACTTCGATGCCCGTGCGGGAGGTTTCGCGCGGGGGGGGCGGCGGCTTCGACGTCCGCCTCGACGGGGACGCGCTCGCCGCCTCTCGCCTCGTTCTCGCCACCGGGGGCCGCTCGGTGCTCGCCGGCGGGGCGGACGCGGCCGGGTTCGATTGGGCCGCTTCCTTCGGTCACACGATTCGGCCTCTCTGTCCCGCCCTCGTTCCGCTCACGGGCTCATCGCCCGCCCACGCGGCGCTCTCCGGGGTCTCTCTCGAGGTCGCCGTCACTGCCACGAGCAGCGGCGAGTCGGTCACGACCCGCGGCGGGTTCCTCTTCACGCACAAGGGCTGGAGCGGCCCGGCCGTCCTCGACGTGTCGCACGTCGCCTCGCGGGCGCTCGCCGAAGGGCGGCCCTTCGCCGTGACGGTGTCGTTCGGCTGGAACGCCGAGGAGTGGGAGGCGGCTCTTCGAGCCCACCCCGGCTCCGGCTCCGTCCTGGGCGTCCTCCGGCGATCGCTGCCGGATCGCGTCGCCGCCCTCGTCCTCGGCGAGGCGGGCGTTGCGGGCGACGTGCCGCTCCACCGCCTCACGCGCGAGGCGCGGCGCGAGGTCGTCCGCGCGCTCACCGCGCTCCCGCTGCCGGTCGAGGGGACCGAGGGCTATCGGACCGCGGAGGTGACGGCCGGCGGCGTGGCGCTCGAAGAAGTCGACCCCGGCAGCGGCGCGAGCCGGCTCGTTCCCGGTCTCTTCCTCGCCGGGGAGATCCTCGACGCCACCGGCCCCATCGGCGGCTTCAACTTCCAGTGGGCCTGGGCGACGGGGAGAACGGCGGGCGACGGCGCGGCGAAGTCGTTTCTCGCCGGCGCGGCCGTCAGCCCTTGACCACGAAACCGCGTGCCGCCAGAAGCGGGCGGACCCTGTCCCTCACGTCCCCGCAAGCTCGATGGCCCCGGGCTTCACCGTGCCGCCCACCGCGCACGACTTCCTCCGCGCCTTTGCGCGCCCCTCGCGGAAGGGCCCGTTGTCCGGGAGCGCGTCGACGCCCGTCACGCTCTTCCCGCCGCGCCCCTTCTTCTCGATCCGCAGCTTCGCCGTCACCTTCGCAGGCACCGGCTCGTCGAGCTTCCTCGAGCAGCGGCAGTCGTTCGCCGGCCAGCCGCACGTCGGGCAGACCCGCCCCTTGTCGCTCGAGTAGACGACGCGTCCGCTCACGCGCGGATCATCGCAGAGGGGCCGCTCTCAAGGCTCGTCGTCGCCTCCGGCGTCGGCGACGAGGAGGTCGAAGCCGTCCGCCCGGGAGAGGAGGCGGTCGACGATTCCGGGGAAGAGGCGCGCGAAGAGGCCGCGACGCGACGGGGGGCCGACGATCAGGACGGCGACGTTCTCCTCGCGGACGAAGCGGACGATCTCGGCGGCCACGTCTTCCGCCTCCCTCACGACGACGGTCGCACCGAGCGTCATTGCGAGCTCGACGTTCTCGGTGAGCGCCCTGTGCTGGCGCGCCGAGAGACGCTCGGGGCGCTCGCGCGAACGCCGCACGTGGAGGGCGAACCACCGCGTGTTCATCCGGCCCGCCGTCCGGGAGGCGCGGAGGATCAACTTTCTCGCGATTTCCGGGGCGAGGGGATCGCGACGGCGACGCGGGCCTGGGGCGCCGGCGCCTCGAGCGTGCCGCTGTCGTGGGCGTCGGCCTCGATGTGGTCCGCCGTCTGGAAGAGCGTCAGCTCCCTGAGGCGCGTGAGCTTCTCTTCGGTGAAGAAGCTCGAGAGGGCCTGCTCCGCCTTCTCGGCCGTATAGACCTTGCCGACGCGAATCCGCTCCCTCAGCTCCTCGACGGGAAGGTCGACGACGACGAGGGCGTCGGCGTCCCTGACGATGCGGTCTGGAAGGCGCTCCCGAACCTCGATCCCGGTGACGGAGCCGACGACGTCCTGGACCCCCTCGAGGTGCTGGACGTTCACGGCAGCCATCACCGAGATGCCCGCTGCGAGGATCTCCTCCACGTCCTTCCAGCGCTTCTCGTTCCGGCTGCCCGGGGCGTTCGTGTGGGCCAGCTCGTCGACGACGACGGCGTCCGGACGTCGCCTCAGGATGGCGTCGACGTCCATCTCCTGGGGAGAACGACCCCCTGGTAGCTGACCTGCTTGCGCGGGACGACCTCCAGGTCACCGATCCGGGCTTCGGTCTCCGACCTTCCATGCGTCTCGACGTATCCGATGACGACGTCGGTCCCGTGGCGCCTCAGGCCGTGGGCGTCGTCGAGCATCTTGTAGGTCTTGCCGACGCCGGCCGCCATCCCGAGGTAGACCTTGAGCTTCCCGAGGCGGGCGTCCCGCGACGCTTTTCGGAGAAAAGCCTCGGGGTCGGGGCGTCGGTCGTCGGTGGCTCTCGGCACGATCTCGATTATCGGGGCGTCACGGTCGCGGAATGGTCTTGGAGCTCTCCCTCACTTCGAGGTTCAGAAGCAGGACGTTCACCCGCGGCTCGCCGAAGAGCCCGAGGAAGCGGCCTTCGGTGCGGCGCGCGACCATGGCCTCGAGGTCGGCCGCGGGGATCCCGGTCTCTTTCGCGACGCGCGGCACCTGCCAGAGCGCGAACTCGGGAGAGACGTGCGGGTCGAGACCCGAGCCTGACGCCGTGACGGCGTCGGCCGGGACCGGTCCCTTCGTAGCGGGGTTCTCCGCGCGCGCCTTCGCGACCTCCGCGGTTACCCGGTCGGCGAGAGCCTTCGAAGTCGGGCCGAGATTCGAGCCCGACGAAACGGCGGCGTCGTAGCCGCTGCCGGCCGCGGACGGGCGCGTCCGGAAGAGCCCCGGGGAGGTCACGGCCTGGCCGATAAGCGAGGAGCCGACGACCTTCCCGTCGCGTGCGACGAACGATCCGCCCGCGGCGCCCGGGAACGCAAGGCGGCCGACGGCCCAGACGGTGGCGGGGTAGCCGAAGCCGAGGAGAAGCGTGAAGACGACGAGGAGGCGGACGGAGACGAAGACGTGATCTTTCACGGCAGATACATCAGGCGAGCTTCAGGGCGACGAGGAGGAGGTCGATCAGCTTGATCCCGACGAAGGGGGCGGCGAGGCCACCCAGGCCGTAGATCAGGAGGTTGCGGCGGAGGATTCGTCCCGCGCCGAGGGGCCGGTACGAGACCCCCCGGAGCGCGAGCGGGATCAGGGCGACGATGATGAGCGCGTTGAAGATGACGGCCGAGAGGATCGCGCTCTCGGGCGTCGCGAGCTTCATCACGTTGAGAGCCTGGAGCTGGGGAAAGGTCGCGACGAAGAGAGCGGGGAGGATCGCGAAGTACTTCGCCACGTCGTTCGAGATGGAGAAGGTCGTCAGCGCGCCCCGCGTCATCAGGAGCTGCTTGCCGATCTCGACGACCTCGATGAGCTTCGTCGGGTTCGAGTCGAGGTCCACCATGTTCCCGGCTTCCTTCGCCGCCTGGGTCCCGGTGTTCATCGCCATCCCGACGTCGGCCTGGGCGAGCGCGGGCGCGTCGTTCGTCCCGTCGCCGGTCATCGCCACGAGGTTCCCGTTCGCCTGCTCCTTGCGGATCAGGGCGAGCTTGTCCTCGGGCGTCGCCTCGGCGAGGAAGTCGTCGACGCCGGCCTCGCGCGCGATGCTCGCGGCAGTGAGAGGGTTGTCGCCCGTGATCATCACGGTCCGGATCCCCATCGCCCGGAGGCGGTCGAACCGTTCCTTCATCCCGCCCTTGACGACGTCCTTGAGATAGATCGTCCCGGCGACCTTCCCGCCGTCGGTGACGACGAGGGGCGTCCCCCCTCGCCGGCGATCCGGGCGACGTCGCGGCGGACCTCCTCGGGGAAGCTCCCGCCCGCGGCTCTCACGAACGCGTCGACCGTGTCGGCCGCTCCCTTCCGCACCTTCCGCCCCCCTTCGAAGTCGAGGCCCGACATCCGCGTCCGGGCGGTGAACGGGACGAAGTGGGCGTGCAGGTCGCGCAGCTCGCGGCCCCGGATTCCGTGTCTCTCCTTGGCGAGGATGACGATCGAGCGCCCCTCGGGCGTCTCGTCGGCGAGCGAGGCGAGCTGGGCCAGCTCGGCCAGCTCGCGGGCGTCGACGCCTGGGGCCGGGAGGAAACCGGCCGCCTGGCGGTTGCCGAGCGTGATCGTCCCGGTCTTGTCGAGGAGGAGGACGTTCACGTCGCCCGAGGCCTCGACGGCCCGGCCCGACATCGCGAGGACGTTGTGCCGGAGGACGCGGTCCATCCCCGCGATGCCGATGGCCGAGAGGAGGCCGCCGATCGTCGTCGGGATGAGGCAGACGAGGAGCGCCACGAGGACGGTCGGCGAAAGGTCGCTCCCCGAGTAGAGGGCGAAGGGGCGCAGGGTGATCGTCGCGAAGAGGAAGACGATCGTCAGGCCCGCGAGGAGGATGTCGAGGGCGATCTCGTTCGGCGTCTTCTGCCGCTCGGCGCCCTCGACGAGCTTGATCATCCGGTCGAGGAAGGTCGAGCCGGGCTCGGAGGTGATCTCGACGACGATCCGGTCGGAGAGGACCTTCGTCCCGCCGGTGACCGCCGAACGGTCGCCTCCCGCCTCCCGGATCACCGGAGCCGATTCGCCGGTGATGGCGGATTCGTCGACCGACGCGATCCCCTCGACGACGGTCCCGTCGCCCGGGATCAGCTGGTTCACCTCGACGACGACGAGGTCGCCCTTGCGGAGCGTGGAGGAGGGGATGCTCTCTTCGCGCCGTTCGGGGCCGACGAGGCGCCGCGCGACGGAGTCCGTCTTCGTCCGGCGGAGCGAATCGGCCTGGGCTTTTCCGCGCCCCTCGGCGACCGCCTCGGCGAAGTTCGCGAAGAGGACCGTCGCCCAGAGCCAGAGGACGACCTGGAGCTGGAAGGAGAGGGACCCGCGCGTCCCGACCCCGAGGAGGGCGAGCGTCGCGAGGACGGCGCCAGCCTCGACGACGAACATGACGGGGTTTCTCGCCGTGTGGCGCGGGTGGAGCTTGCGGAAGGAGTCGGCCGCGGCCCGGGTGAGGAGGGCGCGGTCGAGCAGCTTGATCTCGGAGGGCTTGGTCATCGGTTCCGCCTCAGAACGTCCGGCCCGCGGCCATCAGCAGGTGCTCGACGACCGGACCGAGGGAGAGGACGGGGAAGAAGGTGAGAGCCCCGACGACGAGGATCACGCCGGCGAGGAGGAGGGTGAAGAGAGGGCCGTCGACGGGAAAGGTCCCGGCCGACTCCGCCTGCCTCTTCTTCGCCGCGAGCGACCCGGCCATCCCGAGGATCGGGACGATCATCAGGAACCGCCCGAAGAACATCGCGAGGCCGAGAAGGACGTTGTAGAAGTCCGTGTTCGCGTTGAGCCCCGCGAAGGCGCTGCCGTTGTTGCCGGCCGCGCTCGTGAAGGCGTAGAGGGCCTCCGAGAGGCCGTGGGGGCCGGCGTTCGCGAGGCTGGAAAGGCCGGCCTTCGTCGTGACGGCGGCCGCCGTCCCGACCAGGATGCAGAACGTCAGGACGAGGACGGCGAGCATCGCGAGCTTCACCTCCGCCCCTTCGATCTTCTTGCCGAGGTACTCGGGCGTCCGGCCCACCATCAGGCCGGCAATGAAGACCGAGAGGACGACGAAGACGAAGACGCCGTAGAGGCCCGCGCCGACGCCGCCGAAGATCACCTCGCCGAGCTGGATGTTGACGAGCGGGACGAGGCCGCCCAGGGGCGTGAAGGAATCGTGCATCCCGTTCACGGCGCCGCACGACGCGGCCGTCGTGATCGTGGCGAAGAGGGCGGTGTCGCCCGCCCCGAAGCGGACCTCCTTGCCCTTCCATGTTCCCGGCTGCGGCGTCGATCCCGGCGGCCTGATGGATCGGGTTGCCCCGGGTCTCGGCCCAGGTCGTGACTCCGCCGTTCGTCCCGAGCTCCTTGATCGCCTCCTGGGAGGCGACCGGGCCGAGCGGGATCGTCTGCGTCGCGCCGTCGAGCGTCGTGACCTTCGCCGAAGCCGAGAAGCTCTGGACGACGCCCTGGGACATCAGGACGACCGCGGCGACGAGCGAGATGGGAAGAAGGACCCAGAGGGTCGAGCGGGTCAGGTCGACCCAGAAGTTGCCAATGGTCTTCGACTCGGCGCGGGCGATCCCCCGGATCACCGCGACCGCGATGGCGATGCCGGCCGCTGCCGAGAGGAAGTTGTGGAGGGCGAGCGCCGCCATCTGGGTCAGGTGCGACATCGTCGCCTCGCCCACGTACGCCTGCCAGTTCGTGTTCGTGACGAAGGAGATCGCCGTGTTCCAGGCGAGGGCGGGCGGCACGGCGGGGAGGCGGTCGGGGTTCAGCGGCAGGAGGCCCTGGAGCCGCTCGACGGCGTAGACGCCGAGGACGCCGAGGACGGAGAAGACGAGCAGGGAGGAGGCGTACGCCTTCCAGTCCTGCTCCTTCCTCGCCTCGACGCCGCCCAGGCGGTACACGAGGCGCTCGAGGGGCCCGAGGACGGGGTCGAGGAACGTCTTTTCCCCCGAGAAGACCCGGCGCATGTAGAGGCCGAGGGGCTTCGTCACGGCGAGGACGAGGACGAAGTAGGCCGCGATCTTGAGGAATGCGAGGGTGGTCACTTCAGAGCCTCTCCGGTTTCAGGAGCGCGTAGAGGAGATAGGCGAGCGCCAGTGCCGACACGGCGAGACCGAGGGCGGACTCAGCGCTCATCGCGGTTCTCCGGGAGAAGGGCAGCGCAGCCGCGGACGTAGAGAAGCGCAAGCCCCCCGAGCAGGAGCGTCGCGAGGACGAGAAGGGCGTCCGTCATCTGCCATGGGGCCGGTCTCAAAGCGGGTCGCCCGGCTTGGTCCCGGAAGATTCGACGACGAAACAGGACCGCTAGACGGCGAGGAGGACGAGGAGGGTGCATGGGGACTCCTTCCGATGGGGAAGGTGCCCTGCGCGCGTCAAGAAGTCCGGAAGGGGGCGAAAGAAAGCCGAAAGAGAGGGCCGCGGCCCGAGGAGCCCGCGCGAGGCGACGAGGCTCCGAGCAGACCTAAAGAAAGGCTAAAGATCGACCCGTCGGCGGCCACCGGAGGGTCCGGAGCCCTTCCGTGAGGCCTCACCCGGCCGATAGAGTGGACGGCTGGACATGTCGATCCTCCAGGCCGCCCGGCGACTCGTCATCGGAAAGAGCCGCGACCCCCTCGACCCAAGGGTCTTCCACCACCTCTCCCTCGCAGCCTTCCTCGCCTGGGTCGGTCTCGGGGCGGACGGACTCTCCTCGTCCTGCTACGGCCCGGAAGAGGCGTTCATCACCCTGGGGGAGCACAGCCACCTCGCGGTGTTCCTCGCGATCGCCATGACGGTGACGATCGCCGTCATCTCCGCGTCGTACGCCCAGATCATTTCTCTCTTCCCCTCCGGCGGCGGCGGCTACCTCGTCGCGACGAGCCTCCTCGGGAAGGGGGCGGGCGTCGTGTCGGGCTCGGCCCTCGTCGTCGACTACGCGATGACGATCGCGATGCAGGTGGCGGCTTCGGTCGCAGCCCTCTGCTCCCTCGCGCCGAGGGTCGTGACGCAGAAGGAGCAGCTCGTCCTCGCGCTGATCCTCGTGACCTTCCTCATCATCCTGAACCTTCGAGGGGTGAAGGAATCCGTCCTCGTCCTGGTTCCCATCTTTCTCCTCTTCCTGGTGACGCACGTCCTCCTCATCGCCTTCGGAATCGGCGGCCACGCCTCGGCGATGCCCGAGGTCGTTGCGGCGACGGCCCGGGAGACCCGCGAGACGTGGACCGCGCTCGGGGCTTTCGGAACGCTGGCCCTCCTCCTCCGAGCCTTCTCGATGGGCGGCGGGACCTACACGGGAATCGAGGCGATCTCGAACGGGCTCCAGATCCTGAAGGAGCCGCGCGTCCAGACGGGCCGCCGGACGATGCTCTACATGGCGGTCTCCCTCTCCCTCACGGCGGGAGGCCTGATCCTCTGCTACCTCCTCGCCGGAGTGCACCGCGTTCCGGGCCGGACGCTCAACGCGGTCCTGACGGAGAAGCTGGCGACCGAAGCGCTCGGGCCGGGCTCGCTCGCGGGCGGATTCCTCCTCCTGACGCTCGTTGCCGAGGGAGCGCTCCTCTTCGTCGGGGCCCAGGCCGGCTTCCTCGACGGGCCCCGGGTCCTGTCGAACATGGCGATCGACTCGTGGGTCCCGCACCGGTTCAGCCTGCTCTCGGACCGGCTCGTGACGCAGAACGGGATCCTCGTCATGGGGGGAGCCGCCATCGGGATCCTTCTCTACACGGGCGGGTCGATCGACGTGATCGTCGTCATGTACTCGATCAACGTCTTCCTCACCTTCAGCCTCTCGCAGCTCGGCATGTGCGTCCACTGGTGGAAGGTGAGGCGCGAGGACCCGGCGTGGAAGCGCCACCTCGCGATCAACGGCCTCGGCCTTTCGCTCACGGCCACTCTCCTGGCGGCCACCGTGCTCATGAAGTTCCGCGCGGGAGGCTGGGTGACGGTCCTGATCACGGGTTCCGTCGTGGGGCTCTGCGTCCTCGTGCGGCGGCACTACCGCTCGCTCCGGCTGCTGCTGAAGCGGACGGACGACGTCCTGACGACCCTCAAGCCGCCGAAGCCGCGCGACTCCGGCTCGTTCCCGAGGATCGAGCCGCCGAAACGCGGAACGCCGACGGCCGTCTTTCTCGTCTCCGGTTTCAACGGCCTCGGGATGCACTCCTTCCTGAACGTCCAGCGCTACTTCCCGGGCTACTTCAAGCACTGCATCTTCCTGTCGGTCGGCGTCGTCGACTCGGCCAGCTTCAAGGGGACGCGCGAGCTCGAGAACCTCCGGAAGGAGACCGAGCGGGACCTCGTCCGCTACGTCGACTTCGCGCGCGGGAACGGCCTGGCTGCGGAACACCACCTCTCCGTCGGCACGGACCTCCTCGACGAGCTCGTCGACCTCTGCCTGAAGGTCAAGGGCGACTGGGACCGGCCGATCTTCTTCATGTCGAAGCTCGTCTTCCCCCAGGAGAACGCCCTGAACCGCCTCCTCCACAACCAGACGCCGTTCGCCCTGCAGCGACGCCTCCAGATGGAGGGAATGCACTCGGTGATCATGCCCATCCAGTCGGAGGTCTGAGGGAGACCGTCAGTCCGGGAGCGGCTCGGCGACGAACCTGTAGCCGACCCACGGTTCGGTGACGACGTAGCGCGGCGTGGCCGGGTCGGGCTCGACCTTCTTCCGCATCGAGCCGACGTGGACGCGCACGACGTCGACCGTCGTTCCCGGTGCCCCCCTCCAGACGCGCGAGATGATCCGGGCTGTCGTCACGGGCTTGCCGGCGTTCGTCGCGAGGAGCTCGAGAATGGCGAACTCGGTCGGCGTGAGCTTCACCTCGCGTGCCCCCTGGACGACGCGCCGCCGCTCGAGGTCGATCGAGAGGCCGTCGAACTCGAGGACGGTCCGGGGCGGGAGCGACGCCGCTCCTCCGAAGCTGGGCGCGGAGGCGGGCGAGGAGCTCCGGGACGGAGAAGGGCTTGGTGACGAAGTCGTCGGCGCCCAAATCGAGGGCGCGGATCTTGTCGACGTCCGCGCCGCGGACGGAGAGGACGACGATGGGCGTCGCTCCCATCCTGCGGATCCCGCGAATCAGCTCGAATCCGTCGGCGACGGGCATGGCGAGGTCGGTGAGGACGAGGTCCGGCGCCCCCTGTTCGAAGAGCGCGAGGCCCTGGCGGCCCTCCGGCGCCTCGAGGACCTCGTAGCCCGCTTCGGTCAGCTCGGCGGCGAGACCCCTGCGGATCGTGGGATCGTCCTCGACGACGAGGATGCAGGCGCTCGTCCGGATCACGTCTCCACTCCTTCAACCGGCATTGCGGCCGGCAGGTCTACCCGGGCGATCGTCCCGCCGCCGGTGCGCGGATGCAGCGACAGGTCGCCGCCGTTCGCGACGGCGGGGCCGCGCGCGATCTCGAGGCCCAGGCCCCTTCGGCCGCCGTCGGCGATGTCCCCTTCCGCTCCGGAAAGGGCCTCCGGGGCGAAACCGGGGCCCCGGTCGGCGACCTCGAGACGGACGAGGCGGGGCTCGACCGGGTGCCGGGCCGCCGTCAGCTCGATGGCCGTCCCGTCGGGTGCGGCTCGGGCCGCGTTCTCGACGAGGTTGACGAGGACCTCGACGACCAGCGACGGGTCGGCGAAGGCGTCGGGGCAGTCGGCCGCGATCGACACGTGCACGGGGTGCGCGACGAGGACGAGAGAGAGACCTTCTCTCGCTGCCCGGAAGAGGTCCGCCGGGGGGGTCGGCTCGGCGTGTGGAACGCTCCGGCCCGCTTCCAGGCGGGCGAGGGCGAGGAGGTTGTCGATCCGGCGGGCGAGCCGGCCGCTCTCTCGCGCGAGGTCGTCGAGCGCCGTCCGCGCATCGGCCTGCCCTGCGAGCCGCCGGCGGAGGCTCTCGATCGAGAGGCCGATCGCCGTGAGGGGGCTCCGCAGGTCGTGCGAGACGGCGCGCAGGAGGGAGGTCTTCAGGCTCTCGCTCTGGCGGAGGGCCTCGAGGTGGGCGTTCTCCACGAGAAAACGTTCCCGCTCGATGGCGAGGGCGACGAGCCGGGCGACCGGGTCGAGCACGGTCCGGCCTGCCTGCGTCTCGAGCACGACGAGGACGCCGCTCGCCTTCCCGCCGACGAGGAGCGGAAAGTAGACGTCGCGTGCGCCGCCTGGCGCCGGCACCTCCGCGACCTCTCCCCGGTCGAGGACGACCTGGACGAGGCGTTCGTGCTCGGGTGCCAGGTCGCGTCCGGACCAGGAGACGACCGTGGGCCGATTGCTCCCCTCGGCGTTCTCGAGAAGGCCGCCGCCTCCCGCGCCAACGGAACGCAGGGCCCTCGCGGCGGCCTCGCCGAGGACGCCGACGCGATTCGTGGTGGTGAAGAGGTCGACTGAGAGGTCGTAGAGGACCTCGATCTCCCGGCGCCGCCGCAGGGCGTCAGCGGCCTGCTCGCGCGCCTGGAGGACGAGCCGGCTCACGACGACCGCCACGATCAGGAAGCAGAAGAGCGCGACCCAGTTCGCGGGCTCGGCGATCGTGAAAGTGTGAAGGGGGCGGCAGGAAGAAGAAGTTGAAGGCGAGCGTCGCGGCGAAGGCGCCGATCACCGCGGCGCGCAGCCCTCGTGCGAGTGCGATGCCGAGGACGACCACGAGGAGGACCAGGCCGGCCGTGGTCGAGTTCAGGCCGATGAGCCGAACGAGGGCCGTGGCTCCTCCCACGGCGAGGAGCGCCACGGCAAGATCCGCGAGGGCGGCCGGAAGCCATCCGGTGCCCCGTCTCGATTCCGCGGCCATTCTCTCCACTCGGTGTCTCCGGCCGATATCTTACGGCCCGTCTCCGCGCCCGATTCCTGCTCCGCCTGTGTCACGATCACCTTCGACCATGCCCGACCCCATCGACGCCGCCGCCCTCGAGGCGCGGGGCGTCCGTTCCGGCGGTCCCGGCGGCCAGAACGTCAACAAGGTCGCCTCGAAAGCCGAGCTGCTCGTCGACCTCGCGCTCGTCGAGGGGCTCGACGAAGGGGCGCGGCTCCGCCTCGCCGCTCTGGCCGAAGGACGCCGCGACGCGGAAGGGCGCCTGCGCGTGACGGCGGGGAGAGCCGGGACTTTCACCGGAACCTCGAGACGGCGCGGGAGAAGGTGCGTGCCCTCGTCGTGAAGGCGCTCGTCGTCCCGAAGCGGCGCCGCCCCACGCGGCCTTCGGCCGGGTCGAAGGAACGGCGGATCGAGACGAAGAAGCGCGACGCGAAGGTGAAGAGGACCAGGGGCACGCCCCGCCGGGACGAGTAGGCCCTACGCTCCCGCCATCTCCCGCCGCGTGATCGGCGTCGGCCGGCGCTCCTCGTCGACGTTCACGTAGACGACCTCGGCTTCCGTCACCTTTACCGCGGCGCCTGGGTTCCGTGCGCGCTGCGCCTCGACGGTGACCTTGATCGTGACCGACGTCCTGCCGATGCGCGTCACCTCGCAGTAGAACGAGACGAGGTCGCCGACGAAGACCGGCTCGTGAAAGACGACCTCGGTCATCTTCACGGTCACCATGTAGTCGCAGTGGGCACGGGCGGCAACGGCGCCGGCGAGGTCGATGTACGAGAGCAGGACGCCTCCGAAGATCGTGCCGTGGGCGTTCGTGTCCTTCGGCATGAGGGTGACCCGGATGGCGGGGCTGCGTCCGTCGTTCATGGCGCGATTATGTCCGCGAGGCCGGTAGACTCCTTCTCCGGCACCGATTCCACGCGGGAGGTCCCACCTTGGCCAACGAGCTGTTCCTCGGACGATCCGTCACGAAGGCACCCGCGCCCCTCGCGCTCGACCCGGACGACCTGATGACCCACGGCCTCATCGTCGGGATGACCGGCAGCGGCAAGACCGCCCTGGGGATCCTCCTGATCGAGGAGCTGCTCAAGCAGGGGATTCCCGTCCTGGCGATCGACCCGAAGGGGGACCTCGGGAACCTCGCGCTCGCCTTCCGCGCGGCTCGCCTGGACGAGTTCGCGCCCTGGGTCCCCGCCGGGGGAGAGGCGACGCCCGAGGGCGAGGCGAAGAAGTGGAGCGAGGGGCTCGCGAGCTGGGGGATCACCGCGGCCGACGTCGCCGCGTACGCCGCCTCGCGGCAGGTGACGATCTTCACGCCCGGCTCGAAGAGCGGAGTCCAGGTCGACCTTCTCGGCGCGCTCGCCCCGCCGCCCGACGGCCCGGAGAGCGAGGAGGGGCGCGACCTGATGACGGCCTTCCTGGGGGGGCTCCTCGGCCTCCTCGGGCGCGACGCCGACCCGGTCTCCTCGCGCGAGTTCATCCTCCTCGCCCGGTGCGTCGAGGAGATCTGGGCGAAGGGGGAGACGGCCACGCTCGAGTCGCTCGTCGGCGCGGCCGCGCAGCCGCCGTTCGGGGCGATCGGCGCGCTGCCGCTCGAGACGTTCTTCCCGAAGAAGGAGCGCGACGGCCTGGTCCTCGCCCTCAACGGCCTCCTCGCATCGCCCGCGACGTCCGCCTTCCGTGGCGGCGTCCCGCTCGACATCGACGCCCTCCTCGGCGGGGGCCCGGGGCCGGCGAAGCTCTCCATCTTCTCGATCGCGCACCTCTCCGACCCCGAGCGGCTCTTCGTCGTCGCCACGCTCCTCTCGCGCGTCCGCTCCTGGCTCCGATCGCAGCCAGGCTCCACGTCCCTGCGCGCGCTCATCTATATAGACGAGATCTTCGGCTTCTTCCCGCCGTCGGGCGAGCCGCCGACGAAGAAGCCTCTCCTCTCGCTCCTCAAGCAGGCCCGCGCGTTCGGCGTCGGCACCGTCCTCGCCACGCAGAACCCGGTCGACCTCGACTACAAGGGGCTCTCGAACTGCGGCTGCTGGTGGGTCGGGACGCTCCAGACCGAGCGCGACCGGCGCCGCCTCGCAGACGGCCTCACCGACGCCGCCGGGCTCACGGACGTCGACGCCCTCCTGAACCAGACGAAGAAGAGGACCTTCCTTCTCCACGACGTCCACCGGAAGGGGCCGGAGATCTTCGAGACGCGCTGGGCGATGAGCTACCTGCGCGGCCCGATGACGCGCGACGAGCTGACGAAGCTGAAGAAGGCGGCGCCGTCGCCTCCTCGAGCGCTGCTGCCGTCGCGGGATCCGTCGTCGCGACGGCGGTTGCCGCCGCCGCGCCCGCACCGCCGAGGCCCGCCGCCCCAGCGGGCCCGCCCATGCTCCCGTCCGAGTGGCCCGCCCGCTGGCTCGACCGCGTCGCGGCGGCGACCGGGCGACGCCTACCTCTGGGTGAAGGCGGCGGTCCGCTACAAGAGCGGCAAGGGACCTCGGACGAGGTCACGACGACGAAGCTCTTCCCGCTCGACGCGGCGACGCCGCGCGAGGTCGTCCAGGGCGACATCCTCGATCTCGAGGGAAGGAGCTCCTCGAGGCGGCGCCCCGGACGCTCTCTAGTACGTCGACCTCCCTCCTGGCTGGGACCCAAGGGGGTGAGGAAGCAGGAGGCGCTGAAGGAGCGCCTCCGGACCTTCTCGCCACGACCCTGATCCGGGACCCGCTGTCGGGCCTCCTCTCGAACCCGGGCGAGGGCGAGGACGACTTTGCGGCCCGCGTCGGCGAGAAGGCCAGGCCCTCGGCCGCTCTCGTCGAGAAGATCGAGAAGAAGCGTCGTGACCTCGCGACCGCCGGAGCAGGCCGAGAAGGCCCGCTCGATGGAGACGATGGCCTCGATGGCCGGCGCGGCGATGGACGTCCTCGGCGGCCTCTCTCGCAAGAGGAAGTCGCCTCAAGGTCGGCAAGGTCGGCTCGGTTCTCAGCAAACGCCGGATGGAGGGCGCCGCCGAGACGAAGATCGAGACCCCAAGGCCGAAGCTCGAGGAGCTGGAAGCGAAGGTCGCCGCGCCCGACCCCGCCCGCTTCGAGAAGGTCGAGGTCGTCCCGACGAAGACCGGAGTCGACATCCTCGGCGTCGGGGTCGCCTGGGTGAGCTGACCGGGATACCGAAGACCCGGAGGGAGCTTCACCGCCCCGTCGATTCCGCGAGGGCCGCGCTCGGGTCGGGGCATCCCGCTCGCCTCGGCCGCGCGCGGCCGACCCGCTTCCGCCTTCGCTGCGGCCGGGCGGGGCGCCCGCGCAGCTCGCGTCGCCGGGGCTGATACGCGCCCCCCGACCCCCACCTCCAATCTGCACTCATCCGCAGCGAGAAGGTCGTTCTCGAATCGGTGCGCGGGCTTTCCCCCCGCCCGGTCCTCGCGAAGTCGAGCGGGTCCCCGTCCGTGCTCGAGTCGGCTCGCGAGGGGAGGTTCCGTGATCATCGAGGCAGACGACTGGGTCAACGTGCTACGCCCTCCACCGACGACGACCGGATGCTCCTGGTCGCCAGTTCCTTTCGGCATCGACTTCACCTCAGATCCCGGGCGGCGTGATCCCGAAGACCGGCGAGATCCGGTGGCCGCGGGCGTGCGCGGAGCTGCGTGAAGAGACCCATGCGCCGGACGTTCCGCGCCGCCTGCTGGCGCAGTGCGCCCACCAGACCCCCGCGAACCAGGCCAATGTCTGCCACATCGTGCTCGTCGGGGGCTGCGTGGCGTGGGCGAACGCGGATTCGACCCGAACAGGAGATCGAGCTAGGGCCTCCTGCCGATCGACGCAGGAAATCGTCGCCAAGGGCGGGCGTGGCGAGATCAAGCACTCGCCGTGGTGGTCGATGCGCTGTTCTACCTGCGCGCGTGGCGCGAGGGTCGGATGAAGTGAGCGCCTGATCGGGAGCGGATCCTGTGGCGGCCGGGAGAACGACCATGTCAACCAATAGGTGACATGATCCGCCGGCGGATCGTTTCCCGGCTCAGGCCGCCGGATCGTGGCGGCGAAGAAACAATGGACGCACGGCGGTGTCCCTCCGGCGGGTTCGTTCTGGGCGCGCTGTTGCCCGGTGGTGGCCGTCTTCGCGGGGGTGCGCCGGTCCCGGTCGCGCCGGCTGGTTTGACATGGCGGGGGCGGACCCTTTGTTGGGCGCCTCTACCATGAGTGCCGCCCTCACGCCCGCATTCCGCCGAATCCGTCGCCAGTCCCTCGGCACCGCCGTCAACAGTTTTTCACCGGACGCGCTCGAGGTGAGATCCGCGCGATCTACGGGCGCGGCCCGCTGTATCCGCAGCGCCATGTGCTGGCGGCGACCGGCTGCACTGGGCGGCTATTCTGAAGATTCCGTTGCTGACCAAACGCGAGATCGTGGGCGCGGTCACTGCGCGTTCTTCGCCGACTGCGCGGAGGTCTGACGCCAGGTGCAGCGCAAAGTGGGAGTACGAAGTCGACCTCCGGCACGGGCAGCTGCGGGGCGAGTGACCGTGATCATGGGCGGGCTGGTGGCAGCCGGCGCAGACGGCGCGGGCCTACGCCCCGCGCATCCGCTATCGCCCGTACCTGAGCGCATGGGGCGGCGGGCGATCCTCGCAGGTGGGCTGCTCCAGCAAACCTCTGCCCGTACGAGGATTTTGGAATTCCCGCAGCGTTTCATCGAGAACACCGTCTACACCAACCTGCACAGCGACCGTTCGTGTTCCTCGAGGCAGGTGGGACCGCATCGTGCTCGAGGCTGCGGGCGACGCAGACCGGAAGTCATCGAGGGCGAGCCGATCTACCTCTCGCTGCTCGCCCGCGCCGTGCTCAAGCGCCGGGTGCGCGTGCCGAGCGTGAAGGTCGTGATCCTCACCTACGGCAAGGCCAGCCGCGAGCATGGCCGGCGCATCGCCGAGGCCTTCCGGCGCCCCGCGGAATCGCGACCTCTAACGGGCTCGACACCGCAGGCCAGCTATCCCAATTCGGGTGGGCGACGCCTTCGCGGACAACTCGCGGCCGATCGACGCCAATGTGTTCATCGAGCTCGTGTCGTTTCGCGACCTCCGCGAGGCGTTCAGAAGGTTGGTCGACGACCCCGCGGCCGCCGGGCGGGCGATGCCGCTGCTGCGTACCTCACCGGCGATGTCGTGCAGCGCTTCCGAGCGGCTTCCCATAACTCTCTTCGCGGGGCGGGAAGGCACGAGGCACCACGGCTGCATTTCCGGCGGGACGGGTCGCTCGTGTCGCCCGCCGACATCGACCGGGCGCTGCCCGATGATTTTGCCTGCTGGCACTATTGCCTGATCCAGACGGGAGAGACCGCATGGAAGTTCGACTATGTGGCCGAACACAGCGCCGGACCCCGGACGTAGGCGACGGCATCGCGCAGATGCTCGCGCGACGGCGCGCAGGGTAGACATTGTCGCGCAAGGGAGAAGCTCATCCGCCGCCCGCCTCGAGCGGGAAGGTTCAGCGGCACTCAAGCTGCTCAGGGGTGGGTGCTCGAAGGCCTGAGCGAGGGCAGCGGCCGGGGAGGGGCGCGCCAGCGGGGAGCCGCATGAAAAGTGCTCACGCCCGGGCGGTTTTTAGCACCGGCAGCGGCTGGGCGGCGGACCGCGATGGTTTGCTAATAGGTGCCCGGCCAGGTGAGGGGCCTAGCGTCGGCGCTTCCGTTCCCGCTCACCCGCTTTTGCCAAAACGCACACCCGCAATGAGCCTCGTTCGAAATATCTTCTGCTCCTCCCTGGGGAAGAAATACATCATGGCACTGACCGGCCTGGCCCTCCTCGGCTTCGCAGGCGGTCACCTCGTCGGCAACCCTCCAGATCTTCTCCCACCCGGACAAGATCAACGGCTACGCCCACTTCCTGCAGGGCCTCGGGCCCATGCTCTGGGTGGTGCGCCTGAGCCTGCTCGGCATCGTCTGTCTCCACCTGTGGGCCGCGATCCAGCTCACGCTCGAGAATCGGGCGGCCCGCCCGCAGAAGTACGACGTCAACCACACGATCCAAGCGTCCTGGCTTCTCGTTACATGATCGGCTCGGGCCTGGTGATCGCCCGCGTTCATCGTCACCTCACATCACTCCATTTCACGGTGAATGACGGACGGAACCTTCAAGACCAGCGCGCGGTGACCGGAAAACGCGTGATGGACCACCAGGACTTCCACCTCTTCGGCCTGACGATCGTCGGCAAGGGCGCGGCGGTGCACGACGTCCACACGATGATGGTCCTCGGCTTCCAGAAGAAGCTCGTCGCGATCTTCTACATGATCGCCCCCGTCACCACTCCTCCAGCTTCCACCTCTGTGCGGCTTCGAGAGCGCCTTCAGTCGCTCGTGCCACACGCACCAGCCGCTGGGGCAGCTTCCTGAAGGGCGTCACCCGCGTCTTCGTGGTCCTCTATCTGCTCGGCAGCCTGGCCATCCCGGGCTCGGTGCTCGCCGGCGTGGTCAAGAAGGGCGGCTGCACCAGCTGCTGCCCGGCCACCGCTGCGGACGCTGCAAGCAAATAACCGCTTTCGTCGCCCATGGCTGACTCGACGCCAAGATCCCCGCCGGTCCGCTCGCGCAGAAGTGGGACCGCCACATTGCCGAGAGCAAGCTCGTCGCCCCCAACAACCGTCGCCGCTACACCGTCATCGTCGTCGGTGCCGGTCTCGCCGGTTCCTCCGCCGCGGCCACGCTCGGCGAGCTCGGCTACCGGGTCGACTGCTTCACCTTCCACGACAGCCCGCGCCGCGCGCACAGCATCGCGGCCCAGGGCGGGATCAACGCCGCGAAGAACTACCAGAACGACGGCGACAGCGTCTACCGGCTGTTCTACGACACGGTGAAGGGCGGCGACTTCCGCGCCCGCGAGTCGAACGTCTACCGGCTGGCCGAGGTCAGCTCGGCGATCATCGACCAGTGCGTCGCGCAGGGCGTGCCGTTCTCGCGCGAGTACGGCGGCACGCTCAGCAACCGCTCCTTCGGCGGCGCGCAGGTCTCGCGCACCTTCTACTGCCGCGGCCAGACCGGGCAGCAGCTCCTGCTCGGGGCCTACGCCGGGCTCAACCGCCAGATCGCGGCCGGCAACGTGCGCATGTTCACGCGCCGCGAGATGCTCGACCTGGTCCTCGACAAGGGCGTGGCCCGCGGGGTCGTCGTCCGCGACCTGGCCACGGGGAAGGTCGAGGCCCACGCGGCCCACGCCGTCGTCCTGGCCACGGGCGGCTACAGCAACGTGTTCTTCCTGTCCACGAACGCCGGCGGCTGCAACGCCACCGCGATCTGGCGGGCCCACCGGCGCGGGGCGGCCTTCGCCAACCCCTGCTACACGCAGATCCACCCCACCTGCATCCCGCAGTCGGGCGACCACCAGAGCAAGCTCACGCCTGATGAGCGAGTCGCTCCGGAACGACGGGCGGGTGTGGGTCCCTAAGGACCCGGCCGACAAGCGCGGCGCGGCCGCGGTCCCGGAGGCCGAGCGGGACTACTACCTCGAGCGGAGGTACCCGAGCTTTCGGCAACCTCGCCCCGCGCGACATCGCCTCGCGCGCGGCCAAGGAGGCCTGCGACGAGGGGAAGGGCGTCGGGCCCGGCGGGCGCGGCGTGTACCTGGACTTCGCCGACGCCAGGAAGCGGCTGGGCAAGGACGGGATCGCCACCCGCTACGGGAACCTGTTCGACATGTACTCGCGCATCACGGGGGAGAACGCCTACGAGGCGCCCATGCGCATCTACCCGGCCCCGCACTACACGATGGGCGGGCTGTGGGTGGACTACGACCTGCAGGCCACGATCCCGGGGCTGTTCGTCCTCGGCGAGGCGAACTTCTCCGACCACGGCGCGAACCGGCTGGGCGCGAGCGCGCTCATGCAGGGGCTGGCCGACGGCTACTTCGTGATCCCGGCCACGATCGGCGGCTACCTGGGCGCGCGAAGCCGGCGGGCTGCCGAGATGATTGGCGCCAGCGCCGTTCGCGGACGCCATCGGCGACGTCCAGGCGCGGCCAAGAAGCCTCCTCCCCCTGAAGGGCAAGACGCCCGGTCGACTCCTTCCACCGCGAGCTGGGGAAGATCATGTGGGACAAGTGCGGCATGGCCCGCAGCAAGGAGAGCCTCACCGCCGCCCTGGGCGAGGTCGTCCCGAAGAGCCTCGCGAGGAGTTCTGGAACGTCCGGCCGTCACGGGCGACGCGGACCCCCTCGCCGAGTCCCTCGAGCAGGCCGGCCGCGTGGCCGACTACTTGGAGCTCGCGGAGCTCCTGGGCCGTGACGCGCTGACCCGCGAGGAGTCGTGCGGCGGCCACTTCCGCACGGAGAACCAGGAGGCGGGCAACGAGGCGCAGCGCAACGACGGCAGTTCGCGTACGTCGCCGCCTGGGAGTGGAAGGGTGAGGGGCAGGAGCCCGCGCTCCACGAGGAGCAGCCCGAGTTCGAGACCGTCAAGCCGTCGCCAGAGGAGCCACGACCAGCGCGCGGCAGCACGACGATCACGGTCTAGTCTGGATCTGGCGCCCGAAGCGCCGCCGCGCCCAGCGAGTTCGAGGACTACCACGCCACTCGGACGTCGGCCCGGGCGACATGTCGTTCCTGGAGATGCTCGACCAGCTCAACGAGCGGCTCGCCGCCGAGGGCAAGGACGTCATCGCCTTCGAGAGCGACTGCCGCGAGGGGATCTGCGGCTCGTTAATCCGTCAGTCGACGGCGAGCCCCCCAGCCCCCGAAGGGCACCACCGCCTGCCACAGGTACATGCGCGTTCCTTAGGATGGCGACGGATCGCCCTCGAGCCGTGGCGCGCGTTCCCGCTCGTGAAGGACCTCGTCGTCGACCGCTGGGCCTTCGACTGGATCTTTCCGCCACGCGTCCGGCGCGGTTCGTCTCCGTCGAACACCGGTGCTCCGCGTTGGACGCCAACGCGCTCCCGTCGCCCGAGGAGTCGCGTCGAGCACGCCCTTGGACGCCGCGTCGTGCATCGGTTGCGGCGCCTGCGTCGCGGCCCGCAAGAACGCCGCCGCCATGCTCTTCACCGACCGCGAAGGTCGCGGCACCT